>NZ_CP053069.1:1521048-1825258 GCF_013003965.1 Usitatibacter rugosus
GGACCACGCGGCGAAGCGCTCCGCCACCGAGAGTGCGGCGGCATTCGCGGCTTCGTCTTCCTGCCATGCGAGAACGTGCTCGGCGAAGCGGAGCTCGTCGAACGTGCCGCCGATCAACGCGGCAACCTCCGCTTCGAGCGCGGGACCGTCGAGCGTCGCGGCCTCGTCGGCCTTGATCTTCAGCATCGCGCGGCGCTGCACGAACTTGCGCTTCACCCGGAAGAGGGGTGCGAGACGCTCGTGGCCGGCGCGCAATGCGTCCCACTCGGCTTCGATGTCGAACAGATTTGCGACGAAGCGGTCCAAATGCGGCGCGACGGCCAGCAGCAGCTCGGCTTCCGCGAGCGCGGCGAGTGTAAGGGGTGCAGTCCTGGCCGCGACCAAGCGTTCATGCAGGGCTGCGTCTTCGCGTTGCAATGCGGACAGGAAATGGCCGTCCAGCCTCGATAATCCCCCTTGGGAATAGAGGTCGTCGAAAGCCAGGCCGTGGGAAAGATTCGGTGACACGGATGAAGCGGGCATAGAGGTTCAATTTTATGCGAATCCGATCGCGGACCGTACCCGTATCCCTCGGCGCCATGGGGGCTTTGTTATGATGCTTCGCTTCACGGAGAGGGAAACAGCATGAGCACCGTCGTTCCCCTGAAGAGACAGCCGGCCGATGCGAAGGGTTATCGCATCCTGAATCGCGCGGCAGCCGTCGATCACGACGAGAAGCGCCGCGTGGTCGCGGGCTTGCTCGCCACGCCGGCCGAGCTCTCGCCCAAGTACTTCTACGACGAGCTGGGTTGCGCGCTCTATGGCGCCATCTGCCAGCTTCCCGAGTACTACCCCACGCGCACCGAGATCGCGATCTTCCGCGATCACCGCACCGAAATCGCGGATGCCGTGGGGCAGGGCGGACAGTTCGTCGACCTCGGAGCGGGCGACTGCTGCAAGGCCGAGGGCTGGCTTCCGTTCCTGAATCCCTCGCGCTACGTCGCGGTGGACATCGCCGGTCCCGAGATCGAGCGTTCGCTCGCGCGCATGGCGCCGGACTTCCCCGACATCGAAATGGTGGGAGTCGTCACCGACTTCTCGCGCGCGCTGGATCTCGAGGGCGCATTGCTGCCCGGCCCGGCCACGTTCTTCTATCCGGGCTCGAGCATCGGCAACTTCACGCCGGAAGGCGCGCTCGGGTTCCTGTCCGGCGTGCGCCGCTACTTCGACGACGGCCGCGAGGGCAGCGGCCTGCTGATCGGCGTGGACGGCAAGAAGGAGAAGGCACGCCTCGATGCGGCGTACGACGACGCGCTCGGCGTTACCGCGGCTTTCAACCGCAATGCGCTTCTTCACCTGAATCGCAAGTTCGGCTTCGATTTCGACCTGAACGGCTTCCTGCACCGCGGCTTCTACAACGAGGCCGAGGGGCGCGTGGAGATGCACCTGGAAGCGGTGCGCGATCAGGACGTGCGCATCGACGGCCACGTTCGCCATTTCGCCACCGGCGAACGGATCCACACCGAGAACTCGTACAAGTACGAGCCCGCCGCCTTCATCGCGCTGCTGAAGGGCGCAGGCTTCGACAACGTGCGGATCTGGAGCAGCCCCGACCGGGGCTACACGGTCTACTTCGCGACCTGAACGGCGGGGCGCACACGCCCCGTGGCGACGTAGTGCTGCGTGAAGGGGCCCGTGTCCACGCGGAAGTCCTCGAGCATTTCCGCGAGCACCGCCCAGGGCGCCTCGAATCCCTCGAAGTTCGTGATGTACCCGCGATGCGTCGCCCGCAGGTACCAGTTCGCCGGGAAGAGCCAGCGCGCATAGAGCTTGGTGCTGGTGGCTGCGACGCGCGCACCGGGGCGCACCTGGCGGAAAAGATTGGCGAGCGCGGCCGGCGAGCGGATGAGGTCGTGCGTGTAGCTGAAGAGGATCGCGTCGGCCGGATGCGGAAGGACGACGGATTCCGCGCTCGCCTCCAGGAGATCCACCGGCGCCGCGGCGCTTCGCGTGGCTGCGATCGAGAGCATTTCCGGAGATGGATCGAAAGCCATCACGCGCCCGTTGGATCCCACCGCGCGTGCCAGGTGCGGGATGGCCCAGCCCGTGCCGCAGCCCGCATCGAGGACGACCTCACCTTGCTTCAGGCCCAGCGACGCGATCGCCCGCAGGCGGATCGCATCGATGAATCGCGTGCGCCGGTCGTAGCGCGGTGCGAGATCGCGGTAGTGGTCGAGGGCTGCGCCGAGGTCCGGCTGCGTCACCGAGCGTCGCGTGCCAGGCGGACGCCCGAGAACTGCCAGCGTGCATCGGGCGGGAAGAAATTCCGGTAGGTGTCGCGGATGTGCGAGGAGGGCGTGGCGCACGAGCCGCCGCGCAGCACGTACTGCCCGCACATGAACTTGCCGTTGTACTCGCCGACCGCGCCCGCTGCCGGTTCGAAGCCGGGGTAGGGGCCGTAGTCGCTGCGCGTCCATTCCCACACGTCGCCGAACATCTGCGCCGGCACGCCCGCGGGCGTGGCATCGCGCAGCGCGAGCGGATGGTAGGCGCCGCTTTCGAGGAAATTTCCATCGCGCGGCGCGGTGGCCGACGCGATCTCCCATTCGGCTTCGGTCGGGAGGCGCGCACCAGCCCAGCGGGCAAAGGCCTCGGCCTCGAGGAAGCTCACATGGCAAACGGGCGTGTTGCGCTCGACCGGGGCGAGACCTCGCAACGTGAAGGTGTGCCACTGGCCGTCGCGCTTCTCCCAGTACATCGGTGCTTCCCAGCCGCGGGTGTTCACGGCGTCCCAGCCCATCGAGAGCCAGAGCTCCGGGCGCTGGTAGCCGCCGTCTTCGATGAAGTCGATGAAGTCGCCGTGCGTCACGGGATTCGACGCGATGTCGAAGTCCTCGATGAACACGCGATGGCGCGGCCCCTCGTTGTCGAAACTGAAGCCGTCGCCTTCGAAGCCGATCTCCTTCACGCCGCCCGCGATGCGGATCCACGAGCGCTTGCGCGGCTCGACGGCGGTGAGCGGCCATTGCTTCTGGTAGGCGGGGCGGAGCGGATTGCGCGACAGCATGTGCTTGAGATCCGTGAGGATCAGCTCCTGGTGCTGTTGCTCGTGGTGGAGGCCGAGCGTGATCAGCGCGAGGACTTCCGGCGCGAGCGGTTCTGCGAGGAGGGCTTGCATCGCGGCATCGACATGGTCGCGATACGCGAGCACTTCGGAGAGCGCCGGCCGCGACAATAGTCCGCGCTCGGAACGCGGGTGCTTGTCGCCCACGCCGTTGTAGTACGAGTTGAAGAGGACCTTGAACGCCGGGTCGAACGCCTTGTAGCTCGGCTGGTTCGGCGCGAGCAGGAACGTCTCGAAGAACCACGTCGTGTGCGCGAGGTGCCACTTGGTGGGGCTCGCGTCGGGCATCGACTGGATGGCGCAATCCTCGGGGGAGAGCGGCGAGGCGAGCGCGCGCGAAGTCAGGCGCACCTCTTCAAAGCGGCGTGCGAGCGCGGACGGCGATGCGCTGGGCTGCGGAGCTGCGGTTGCGATGCGCGGGCTTCGATCCACGGGACCTCCTCGCAAAAAAATACCTACGACACGGTTACGCGTGCGGCTCCGGCGCGGATGCGGCCAATGATGCGCGCATCCGGGAAATTCTCCTCGCGAAACACCGCGAGGACGTCCTCGGTCGCAGCGGGATCGCAGGCAACGAGCAAGCCACCACTCGTCTGCGGATCCGTGAGGATTGTCCTCTCGGCCTCGGCCACTTTCGGTCCTAGATCGACCGATGACCCGTAGCCCGCCCAGTTGCGGCCCGATGCGCCGGTCAGGATGCCCTCGCGCGCGAACGCCAGGGCGCCCGGGAGCAGGGGCAGCGAATCCCAGTCGATCTCGGCGGTCACTTTCGCACCCTTCGCGATCTCCACCAGGTGGCCGAGCAGGCCGAAACCGGTCACGTCCGTCAGAGCGTGCACGCCTTCGATCGTTCCCAGCTTCGTGCCGGGCGTGTTGAGCTTCGTGGTGCTCTCGATCATCGCGCGATAGCCCGCGTCGTCGAGCCGGCCCTTCTTGAGCGCGGCGCTGTAGACGCCTACGCCGAGCGGCTTGCCCAGCACCAGCTCATCTCCCGCGCGCGCTCCGCTGTTGCGCTTCACCCTCTTCGGATCGATCAGGCCGATGGCGACCAGGCCGTAGATCGGCTCCACGGAGTCGATGGTATGGCCGCCGGCGATCGGGATGCCGGCGCGGGCGCACACGGATTCCCCGCCTTCGAGAATCTTGCGGATGACCTCGACCGGGAGCTGATTCACGGGCATGCCCACCAGGGCCAGCGCGAAAAGCGGCTGCGCGCCCATGGCGTAGATGTCGGAGATGGCGTTGGTGGCGGCGATCGCGCCGAAATCGAACGGATCGTCGACGATCGGCATGAAGAAATCGGTCGTGGCGACGATCGCCTGGTTCTCGTTGATCTGGTAGACGGCCGCGTCGTCGCTGGTTTCGATGCCCACCAGCAGCTGTTTCGGCACGAGGCCGGGCTTCACCTTCGAGAGGATCTGCTCGAGGACGCCGGGGGCGATCTTGCAGCCGCAGCCGCCGCCGTGGCTGAACTGGGTGAGGCGGACCTGCATGTCCATGGGGAATCCGGGGTATTTCGGGCTGAGTCGGAATTGTAGCCCGTCCCCTTACGCGCGCCGGCGCGCGGCCGTTACGCGGCGTGCGTCGCAAGGGGCAGGGCCTGTGCGATAATTCTCCTCGGCGGGCCTCCCCGCATTGAGGGGCGGCGAACCTGGTCAGGTCGGGAACGAAGCAGCCATAGTCGATTTCCTCAAGTGCCGGGTGTGTTGGGCTCGCCTTTCCCTCTTCTGACTCATCGATGACCTACCAAGTCCTCGCCCGCAAGTGGCGCCCCCGGGCCTTCGAGGAACTCGTCGGCCAGCCCCACGTCGTGACGGCGCTCGCGAACGCGCTCGATTCGAAGCGCCTGCATCACGCCTACCTCTTCACCGGCACGCGCGGCGTCGGCAAGACCACGCTCGCGCGCATCCTGGCGAAGGCGCTCAACTGCGAGACCAACGGCATCTCCTCGAAGCCGTGCGGCAAGTGCCGCGCCTGCACCGATATCGATTCCGGGCGCTTCGTGGACCTGCTGGAGGTCGACGCGGCCACCAACACCAAGGTCGACGAGATGCGCGAGCTCCTCGAGACCGCGCAGTACATGCCGACCGCGGGCCGCTTCAAGATCTACATCATCGACGAAGTGCACATGCTCTCGCGCAACGCCTTCAACTCGATGCTGAAGACGCTCGAAGAACCGCCCGAGCACGTGAAGTTCATCTTGGCCACCACCGACCCGCAGCGCCTGCCGGTCACGGTGCTGTCGCGCTGCCTGCAGTTCAACCTGAAGCCGCTCACGCCGCTGCTCATCGCCGGGCACCTGAAGAAGGTCCTCGCCGCGGAGAAAATCCCGTTCGAGGACGCCGCGATCGCGCAGATCTCGAAGGCCGCCAACGGCAGCGCGCGCGATAGCCTGAGCTTGCTCGACCAGGCCATCGCCCACGGCGGCGGCAAGGTGAATGCCTCGCAGGTGGCGGAGATGCTGGGCTCCGTCGGCTCCGATCTCGTCTGGCCGATCCTCGAGCGCATCGCCGCGGGCGACGGCAAGGGCGCGGTCGGCGAGTCGGAGAAGATCGCGGAGCGCAGCATCTCCTACGACACGGCGCTGGAGGACATGGCGAGTGTCCTTCACCGCATCGCGCTTGCGCAGGCGGGGATCGCTCCGGAAGATGACGCACAGGATCGTGATCGCGTGACTGCGATGGCGTCGCGCTTCGCGCCGGGCGCGGTGCAGGTCATGTACCAGATCGCGCTGCTGGGTCGCCGCGATCTTCCGCTGGCACCCGACGAATTCGCCGGCTTCACGATGGCAGTCCTGCGCATGCTTGCATTCGCTTCGGGCGGCGCGGGCGTGCAGGCGACGACGTCGCGATCACCCGCTGCGGTGGCCAGTGCTCCTGCGGCGACGGCCAGCGCGCCGATAGCAGAGCGTTCGCCGGCGAGCGGTCCGCGCACGGGCAGCTCCTCGCCCCCGCCGCAGGCTCGCGAGCCCGCACCCGCTGCGGCTGCGAACATCGACTTCGACGGCGACTGGCCCGGGCTCGTCACGCGCCTCAACCTGAACGGCATGGCGGGGCTGCTCGCGCGCTATGCCGAGCTGGGATCGTTCAACAACAACCATCTCGAGCTGATCGTGCCCGAGGCGCATCGCGCCTACGCGGACAAGAACTACCTCGACAAGCTCAAGGTCGCGCTCGTGCCGCACTTCGGCGAGACGCTGCGCGTCTCCGTGCGCCCGGGCTCGACGGCCGGCGTGAGCCTCGCCGCCGCGCGCAGCCGCGAGAGCGAGCAGCGCCAGGCCACGGCCGCCGCGGCGATCGAGGACGATCCGTTCGTGAAGAGCCTCGTGCGCGATTTCGGCGCCGAGGTCGTGCCGACTTCTATCCGTCCTCCAGAGGAGCACAAACCATGATGGGCAAAGGCGGTCTGGGCGCGCTCATGAAGCAGGCGCAGCAGATGCAGGAGAACATGGCGCGCATGCAGGAAGAGCTGAAGACCATCGAGGTCGAAGGCCAATCCGGTGCCGGCCTCGTGAAGGTCACGATGACGTGCCGCAACGCCGTGAAGAAGGTGAGCATCGATCCCAGCCTCCTCGGCGAGGACAAGGACATGCTCGAGGATCTCGTGATGGCCGCCGTGAACGATGCCGTCGCGAAGGCCGAATCCACCTCGCAGGCCAAGATGGCGGGCTTCACCGCGGGCATGAACCTCCCGCCCGGCATGAAGCTCCCGGGATTCTGAGCGCTCCCCCGCGGTGGAAAATCCCCCGTCACTCGACGAGCTGATCCGGGCGCTGCGCTGCCTCCCCGGCGTGGGCCCGAAGTCCGCGCAACGCATGGCGTTCCACTTGCTGCAGCGCGACCACGATGGCGCGCGTCGCCTCGCGGATGGCTTGAATCTCGCGCTCGGACGGATCCGCCACTGCGGAAAGTGCAACACATTCACGGAAGCCGAGATGTGCGTCGTCTGCGCGTCGGTGCGCCGTGATCCCACGCTGCTCTGCGTGGTGGAGACGCCCGCCGATCTCGCGGTGATGGAGCAGACGCAGAGCTACGCGGGCCACTACTTCGTGTTGATGGGCCGGCTCTCGCCGCTCGATGGCATCGGCCCGCGCGAGATCCACCTCGACCGTTTACTGCAACGGGCGAGCGATGGCGTCGTGAAGGAAGTGATCCTCGCCACCAACTTCACGGTCGAAGGCGAGGCGACGGCGCACTACGTGAGCGAGCTGCTCGGCGACAAGGGCGTGAAGGTGACGCGCATCGCGCGAGGCCTGCCGGTGGGCGGCGAGCTCGAGCACGTGGATAGCGGAACGCTGGCGCAGGCGCTGCTGGAGCGCCGGCCGGCTTAGCTTCGGCGCAACTCTTTCGAAGGCTCGCGCGGGAGTGAGAGCGCGATCCACAGCCGCTTCATGAAGCGCCACAGCTTCGGCAGCACCCACGCGGCGAATCCGAGGAACAACACCAGCATCACCAGGAACACCCACGGGTAGGCGAAGGCGAGCCAGATGCCGCCCAGCACCATCGCTTCCTCGGTGAAGGACGCGGTCCAGTTGCTGACGGGCTCCGGCGACGTGTTGATGACCGCTCGGCTTCCCGCCTTCATGAAGTGCGTTCCAGCTGTAATCGTGCCGCCGAGCAAGCCCGCGGCGACGGTGAGGGCATTCAGCGTGTCACCCGTGGCGCCCGCCGCGAGCAACGCGCCGGCGGGAATGCGAACAAAGGTGTGGATTCCGTCCCATGCGCTGTCCAGCCCCGGAAACTTGTCGGCGAGGAACTCGATCGCGAGCAGGAAGCCGGCGGTGCCGATCACATAAGGGTGTGAAAGGACCTTCAGGCCCTCAGGGAGCGTGACGTAGCCGAGGTACGCGGCGAGGCCGATCACGAAGACCGCGAGGTACAGGCGCAGGCCACTCGCCCATGCGAGCAGGCTAGCCAAGGCCACCGTCTGGAGCACTTGCAGTTCGCTCATGCGATCACTATATAACGTCCTGACCGACAAAGATTTCCACCACTTCCCCTGTTCAAATCCGCGGTTTGGGTTGACGGGGGTGTCCCAAATTTGCGATAATCGTCCCTCTCGGCGCTAGTAAAACCTGCCGAGAAAGATTTTGGCAGGACACCTGGCGCGGGGTGGAGCAGTCTGGCAGCTCGTCGGGCTCATAACCCGAAGGTCGCAGGTTCAAATCCTGCCCCCGCAACCAACTCCCTAGCGGCAAACGCTCGTCAAGGGAGAGTCGTCGCTCTTTAAAAAGTTACAGCCGATAGAGGTGGGTGTTGCGAGTGATCGCGTACCTGTTGTTTCTGGCCGTCAAAGGTTAGGGGCGATAGGAACTCATAGCGATACTTGTAGTGCACTCATCTTGGATCCAAGTGATTCGAGTGAGTTTTGATTGGATTGAACTGAAGAGTTTGATCCTGGCTCAGATTGAACGCTGGCGGAATGCTTTACACATGCAAGTCGAGCGGCAGCGCGGGGGCAACCCTGGCGGCGAGCGGCGAACGGGTGAGTAATACATCGGAACATGTCCAGTTGTGGGGGATAGCCCGGCGAAAGCCGGATTAATACCGCATGAGCTCGAGAGAGGAAAGCGGGGGACCGTAAGGCCTCGCGCGACTGGGTTGGCCGATGTCCGATTAGCTAGTTGGTGGGGTAAAGGCCTACCAAGGCGATGATCGGTAGCTGGTCTGAGAGGATGATCAGCCACACTGGGACTGAGACACGGCCCAGACTCCTACGGGAGGCAGCAGTGGGGAATTTTGGACAATGGGGGAAACCCTGATCCAGCCATTCCGCGTGAGTGAAGAAGGCCTTCGGGTTGTAAAGCTCTTTTGTCCGGAGCGAAACGGTTAGCGTGAATATCGCTGACTACTGACGGTACCGGAAGAATAAGCACCGGCTAACTACGTGCCAGCAGCCGCGGTAATACGTAGGGTGCGAGCGTTAATCGGAATTACTGGGCGTAAAGCGTGCGCAGGCGGGCTTTTAAGCCAGACGTGAAATCCCCGGGCTTAACCTGGGAATGGCGTTTGGGACTGGAAGTCTGGAGTGCGGCAGAGGAGACTGGAATTCCTGGTGTAGCAGTGAAATGCGTAGATATCAGGAGGAACACCGATGGCGAAGGCAGGTCTCTGGGCTGACACTGACGCTCATGCACGAAAGCGTGGGGAGCAAACAGGATTAGATACCCTGGTAGTCCACGCCCTAAACGATGTCGACTGGTTGTTGGGGGTTTGACACTCTCAGTAACGAAGCTAACGCGTGAAGTCGACCGCCTGGGGAGTACGGCCGCAAGGTTAAAACTCAAAGGAATTGACGGGGACCCGCACAAGCGGTGGATTATGTGGATTAATTCGATGCAACGCGAAAAACCTTACCTACCCTTGACATGTCCGGAAGCCTGAAGAGATTTAGGTGTGCCCGAAAGGGAACTGGAACACAGGTGCTGCATGGCTGTCGTCAGCTCGTGTCGTGAGATGTTGGGTTAAGTCCCGCAACGAGCGCAACCCTTGTCATTAGTTGCTCCATTAAGTTGAGCACTCTAATGAGACTGCCGGTGACAAACCGGAGGAAGGTGGGGATGACGTCAAGTCCTCATGGCCCTTATGGGTAGGGCTTCACACGTAATACAATGGCGCGTACAGAGGGTTGCGAAGCCGCGAGGTGGAGCCAATCCCTAGAAAGCGCGTCGTAGTCCGGATTGCAGTCTGCAACTCGACTGCATGAAGTCGGAATCGCTAGTAATCGCGGATCAGCATGTCGCGGTGAATACGTTCCCGGGTCTTGTACACACCGCCCGTCACACCATGGGAGTGGGTTTCACCAGAAGCCGGTCGCTTAACCGCAAGGATGGCGCCGACCACGGTGAGATTCATGACTGGGGTGAAGTCGTAACAAGGTAGCCGTATCGGAAGGTGCGGCTGGATCACCTCCTTTCTAGAGCGCGCGTTTGTTCGTAGCGCCCACCATCTATCGGTTGTTCCTTTGGGGTTTGGCCTCGGTACGGGTCTGTAGCTCAGTTGGTTAGAGCACCGTCTTGATAAGGCGGGGGTCGATGGTTCGAATCCATCCAGACCCACCAACGAAGCCGCTGGAATCGGAATCGTTACGGGGGCTGTAGCTCAGTTGGGAGAGCACCTGCTTTGCAAGCAGGGGGTCGTCGGTTCGATCCCGTCCAGCTCCACCAATGCCTCGATGCTCCTGGGGCTTGAGGTTGTGTTCACGTAGAAGGTTGTTTTCGAGGAAACATCAACGAGTGTTTTTGAAGGGGCACTACGCGGATTGCGTGGGCTTTGGATGAATGCTCCTTGATGCTTCTTTATGAAGTGTCTATTCGGCTGCTCTTTAACAATTCGGATTTGAAGGTGGTGTGTTCGCGTGGCTCTTTTTGCGCGTGGACGCCTGGTGCGAGCGATCGCCCGGGATGTCCGCTACAGCGTGCGAAAGTTGGTAGAGCCGGGGCGCGAGCACATTAACTGGGTGATGTATTGCATGTTCATCAAACGTGTTTGTTTTGATGGACGCACAAGCGCGCGAGAATTCCTATGATCGTGTGATGCCGTGAAGAACTTTACTTCGCGGTGCTTCTTAAAACGAGGCAGCAAGGTTATAGGGTCAAGCGAATAAGTGCATGTGGTGGATGCCTTGGCGATTACAGGCGATGAAGGACGCGACAGCCTGCGATAAGCTGCGGGGAGCCGGCAAATGGGCGCTGATCCGCAGATTTCCGAATGGGGAAACCCGGCCTCTTTGAGGTCACCTCACTCTGAATACATAGGAGTGAAGGAGCGAACGCGGAGAACTGAAACATCTCAGTAACCGCAGGAACAGAAATCAACCGAGATTCCCAAAGTAGTGGCGAGCGAAATGGGAAGAGCCGTCGAGTTTTAGCACGCGCGTTAGCGAAATGGTCTGGAAAGGCCAGCCGTAGTGGGTGATAGCCCCGTACGCGAAAACCCGTGTGTGGAACTAAGCTCGAGACAAGTAGGGCGGGACACGTGAAATCCTGTCTGAAGATGGGGGGACCATCCTCCAAGGCTAAATACTCGTAATCGACCGATAGTGAACCAGTACCGTGAGGGAAAGGCGAAAAGAACCCCGGGAGGGGAGTGAAATAGATCCTGAAACCGCATGCATACAAACAGTCGGAGCCTGGAGCAATCCGGGTGACGGCGTACCTTTTGTATAATGGGTCAGCGACTTACGTTGCGTAGCGAGCTTAAGGCTTGATGCCGGAGGCGTAGCGAAAGCGAGTCTGAACAGGGCGTTCAGTTGCGCGGCGTAGACCCGAAACCGGTTGATCTATCCATGGCCAGGCTGAAAGTGGGGTAACACTCACCGGAGGGCCGAACCCACGCCCGTTGAAAAGGTCGGGGATGAGCTGTGGATAGGGGTGAAAGGCTAAACAAAACCGGAGATAGCTGGTTCTCCTCGAAAACTATTGAGGTAGTGCCTCGTGTATTACCGACGGGGGTAGAGCACTGTTATGGCTAGGGGGCCGCTATAGGCTTACCAAACCATTGCAAACTCCGAATACCGTCGAGTACAGCACGGGAGACAGTCCCCGGGTGCTAACGTCCGGGGACAAGAGGGAAACAACCCAGACCGCCAGCTAAGGTCCCCAATATCGGCTAAGTGGAAAACGAAGTGGGAAGGCACAGACAGTCAGGAGGTTGGCTTAGAAGCAGCCATCCTTTAAAGAAAGCGTAATAGCTCACTGATCGAGTCGTCCTGCGCGGAAGATGTAACGGGGCTCAAGCCGATAACCGAAGCTGCGGATCTCAGGAGCAATCCTGGGGTGGTAGAGGAGCGTTCCGTACGCCTGCGAAGGTGGGGGGTAACCCCTGCTGGAGGTATCGGAAGTGCGAATGCTGACATGAGTAGCGATAAAGCGGGTGAAAGGCCCGCTCGCCGAAAGCCCAAGGTTTCCTGCGCAACGTTCATCGGCGCAGGGTGAGTCGGCCCCTAAGGTGAGGGCGAGAGCCGTAGCTGATGGGAATCTGGTCAATATTCCAGAACCGCCGACGGGTGCGATGTGGGGACGGAGAAGGTTATGCGAACCGGCTGTTGGATGTGCCGGTGAAGCGTGTAGGCAGATCTCTTAGGGAAATCCGGGGGGTCAATGCCGAGGCGCGGGACCAGGAAGAGCTTGCTCTTTCGAAGTCGCGGATACCCTGCTTCCAGGAAAAGCCACTAAGCTTCAGCCCGTTGGGACCGTACCGCAAACCGACACAGGTGGGCAGGATGAAAATTCTCAGGCGCTTGAGAGAACTCAGGAGAAGGAACTCGGCAAATTGACACCGTAACTTCGGAAGAAGGTGTGCCTTTGGTAGGTGTAGGGACTTGCTCCCGAAGCCGAAAAAGGCCGCAGAGAATCGGTGGCTGCGACTGTTTATCAAAAACACAGCACTCTGCTAAGACGTTGGAAGTCGACGTATAGGGTGTGACGCCTGCCCGGTGCCGGAAGGTTAAGTGATGGGGTGCAAGCTCTTGATCGAAGCCCCGGTAAACGGCGGCCGTAACTATAACGGTCCTAAGGTAGCGAAATTCCTTGTCGGGTAAGTTCCGACCCGCACGAATGGCGTAACGATGGCCACACTGTCTCCTCCTGAGACTCAGCGAAGTTGAAATGTTTGTGAAGATGCAATCTACCCGCGGCTAGACGGAAAGACCCCATGAACCTTTACTGTAGCTTTGCATTGGACTGTGACGCTGTCTGTGTAGGATAGCTGGGAGGCTTTGAAGCGGTGCCGCTAGGTGCCGTGGAGCCAACGTTGAAATACCAGCCTGACGACGTTGCGGTTCTAACCTGGGCCCCTTGACGGGGTCGGGGACCGTGCATGGTAGGCAGTTTGACTGGGGCGGTCTCCTCCCAAAGGGTAACGGAGGAGTGCGAAGGTCACCTAGGTACGGTCGGAAATCGTACTCATAGTGCAATGGCATAAGGTGGCTTGACTGCGAGACTGACAAGTCGAGCAGGTGCGAAAGCAGGTCATAGTGATCCGGTGATTCTGAATGGAAGGGTCATCGCTCAACGGATAAAAGGTACTCTGGGGATAACAGGCTGATTCCTCCCAAGAGTTCATATCGACGGGGGAGTTTGGCACCTCGATGTCGGCTCATCACATCCTGGGGCTGTAGCCGGTCCCAAGGGTATGGCTGTTCGCCATTTAAAGTGGTACGTGAGCTGGGTTCAAAACGTCGTGAGACAGTTTGGTCCCTATCTGCCGTGGGCGCTGGAGATTTGACGGGGGCTGCTCCTAGTACGAGAGGACCGGAGTGGACGTATCCCTGGTGTACCGGTTGTCACGCCAGTGGCATTGCCGGGTAGCTATATACGGAAGAGATAACCGCTGAAAGCATCTAAGCGGGAAACTCGCCTGAAGATGAGATCTCCCGGAGCTTCGAGCTCCCTAAAGGGTCGTCGTAGACCACGACGTTGATAGGCCGGGTGTGCACGAGCAGTAATGCTCTGAGCTGACCGGTACTAATTGCCCGTGCGGCTTGACTCTATAACCTTGCAAACCTTGTGCAGATCACCATCGAGCACCATCCGATGGCACCGATCACGCAATGCATCACCCCCAGCACCTTCAAATACCGAACATGAATCGTTGAGCCTCAATGCATCGACTCAACGACTCGACAGAATTCCTGGCGACCATAGCGCGTTGGCCCCACCCCTTCCCATCCCGAACAGGTCCGTGAAACGACGCCGCGCCGATGATATTGCGGATTGCCCGTGAGAAAGTAGGTCATCGCCAGGGCCTTACCCAAAACGCCCAACTTCACACGAAGTTGGGCGTTTCCTTTTGCGCCGCGCTGCGGCGCACCAATCGATCCATCGGACATTTGCAATTTGTACAAGCCCCCGGGGTGCTGCTAAGGTCGGCCGGCACACCACTCGGATAAGGGGAAGCGCGGCTTGTTGCGTCGTCTCGCAGGGGTCGTTTCGATGTCAGCCGCTTGCGCCTTCGCGCAGTCGCCCGGCGGGCCATCGCTCCTCAATCGGCTCCTGTCGCAGCAGTCTCAGCCGCCTGCCTCTCCCGCACCGGTGCCGGCCGCGTCCCCGCGTGGCAACTACGTCGTCGCCGAACCAACCTCGGGCTTGCCGCCCGGGAGGCTGATCCCGCTGCCGGTGATGGCGGAAGGGCAGGTCCGGGAGCTCGAAGAGGACCTGTCGACGCACCTCGAGGTGACGCTCGGCTACGTCCGTTTGCCCGCTGCGCAGGTCGCGCAACTGCCCGCGTTCCCCCCGGCCGTCGTCCCCGCCCTCACGCTCGCCAAGGGGCCCGCGTCGAGGCGTGAGTTCGTGCGCATCGGCCACCTGTCCTCGCCGCGGAGGTTGCCGCAGCTCTGGATCCAGGGCTTCGTGTCCGAAGCCAGCGCCGCGCGGCCGAACCATGACATCGACGCGCCGGCCCTCGACAATGCCCTCAAGATGATCCTCGCCGAGCGAACGCGGATCTTCGCGCGGCTGCGCCTGGCGGACCTTGCGACGAAGACGCTGCCGCTGTCGTACGTGGATTCGGAAGCGGCGCTCTTCGCGCTGCGCGCCATGGGCTATGCGGTCGTCACGGACTCCGAGTCCCTCTCGCGCGATGATTCATACAAGGGCGACGACGTGGACGCCTTCGAGCTCGCTCGCCCCTCGCAGGCCGCGACAGCGCCGACGTCCGCGGGGGCGGAAGGAGGATCGCCCTTCGGAGGCGGCACGGCGAGCGCACTCTCCACGCTGCAGCCCGACCAGCAGAATCGCTTCCTGCCGCGCTTCCCGGCGATCCGGAACCTGCCGACGACGATCGCGCTCGACCGCCTGCCGCTCGTGGTGAAGATCCCGTCGACCGACAAGACCAACATGGGCCTTGTCGGGGGCGAGCATGCTCCGGCCGGCCGCGACCAACTGGGCCTCACCATCATCCCGAACGCGGCCTCGCCGCTGTCCGAAACGGTGACGGGCGGATCCTCCGAGCTGCTGGTGATCTACCACCCCCAGTACCCGGAGCAGCTGGCGAAAGTATCCCGGCTGATCAACGACACGATCGACCGGCCGGCGCGCCAGGTGTACGTCGAGGGCCTGGTGCTGGAGATCAGCCAGGACGGCCTGAAGGAGCTCGGCGTCCAGTGGGACCTCAAGAGCGGCAGCAGCGTGCTTTCCCTGGGCTCGCTGATCCCGGTGCCGCCGGGCGGCAATGCCCTCAGTTACCTGTACGACCGCAACGCCAACGTGAGCCCGACGCAGCTCATCGCGCGCATCAACGCGCTCGTGCAGACGAACAAGGCGCAGGTGCTCTCGCGGCCGAGCATCATCACGCTCGACAACCGCCAGGCGACGATTCGCGTCGGCACCGACATTCCGGTGGCCACGTCGACGGACGCGTCCGGAACGGGCAGCGGTTCCAACCGCGTCGCGTTCTCCTTCCAGTACATCCCGACCGGCATCCTGCTCAACGTGCGGCCGCGCATCTCGGACGACCAGTCCGAGATCAGCATGCTGATCGATGCGACCGTCTCGGCCACGGTGCCCGGGCAGGACCTGCAGGTGCTCGATCCCGCCACGAAGATCGCGCTCGCATCGGCGCCCACCATCTCGACGCGGCGAGTGCAGACCTATGCGCGCATCCTCGACAACCAGTCGTTGATCATCGGCGGGCTCCTATCGCGCAACCAGGTCACGAAGCGCAGCAAGACGCCGTTGCTGGGCGACATCCCCTTCGTCGGCGCGTTCTTCAGCCACACCTCGACCGAGGACGACCGGCGCGAGGTGATCATCGTGCTCACGCCCTCCGTGGTCACGGAGAACATCCGCGAGACCAAGGCGCAGTACCCGAAGGATGACGACCGCTTCGACCAGGTCAATACGGAGCTCTTCAAGTCGCACTACCGGCTGCGGGCCGAGGACCTCATCGACAGCTCGGACTTCCGCTTCAACGCGCGCTTCCGGGCCTACCGGGACGCGGCCAACCGCGCCATCGAGCGCAAGCCCGAGCTCGCGACGCGCGCTCCGTTCCCGCAGTTCGCCGGCACGCGCGTGCCCGGCGAGTTCTTCTTCCTGTCGGGCACGGTCTACCGCATGCTCGACCGGATGGACGCGGGCGACCCGATCCGCGTCGAGAACCTCAAGTTCTTCGAGCGCTCCCCCGGCGGCGACTTGCGTCCCGCGTCGGTGGCGCAGGCGCTCGCGCGCTACGGCGACGGCACGGACCCGGCGAGCTTCTTCGCTCGCAACCCCGGCAAGGCGCTCGCGATGACCTTCCGGCTTTCGCGCACGTCGCTGGCACCCGGCGACTCCTTCACCGAAACCATTCCCGAGATCCGTCTCGTGGATTGCGCGGACCGGGCCACCTGGCGGCAACAGCTCTGGGAATTGAGCAAGCCCGACGCGGCGGGCGTGGCGCGCTTCACCGTCCTCATCCAGGATCCCTCGGATCTGCGCCGGCTACAGCTCGCCTACGCGACGCAGAACACGATCCTCAACAACGGCGGCACCGGCGCGATGGTCTTCGACCGCTGGCTGGTGGGCAGGATGGTTCACCTGCAGGAAGTGTCGCCGAGCTGGGAGCGCGTGATGAACGCGCAGATCGCGCAGTACTTCTTCCTCGGCGAGCACTACTACATGTACTTCATGCAGGAGCACGAGAAGGCGCTGGGGAATCTCGAGGTGGCGCTGCGCGCGCCCGAGATGCAGCCGCTGCTGGAAGGCGTGAAGCTGCCGTAAGGCTACTTGCTCGCCTGTAGCGACCGTCCGTTCAGCGGTTGCGTGGGCCGTGCGTTCATCGGATAGAGCTTGCCGAACGCGGCGACCTGCGCGGAGGCGATCTTCACCGGGCTCTTCAGCACCAGCCAGCGAACGTCCTCGCTGCAGGGCGGCGTGGTGAGCGATCCTTCGAACGCGTAGTAGCCGCGGTTCGCCGGAAGCAGCTTCGCGACGTCGATGGTCACGCCCTCGACCGCGACCTCCTTCTCTTTCTCCTTCGGCAGGTTCTTCCAGATCGCGTCGATCACGTCGCTGTTGCCGCCCTTGTCGAGCAGCACGGCGACCACGGCGAGCTTGCCTTCCGCGTTCCTGTGAACGAGGTGCGCCACCATCGCGTGCGGCTTGCCGTTCACCTTCTCCTCGCTCGGATGGTGGAAGTGGAACTGCAGGAGCTCGTACTTCGAGCCGCCGACGTCGATCGTGCTGCCCGGCGCGTAGTTCACCTGGATCGTGTGGCCGTTGTCGATCACCTTCAGCGCGGAAGGCTTGTAGTCGAACTGGATTGCGGGCAGGTCCGCGGCCTTCGCGCCGTGGATGTCGATCGGCGACTGGTGCTTGCCAAGCTTGCACGTCGAGAAGGCCGGATCGAGCGTGCCCCATTCCTTCGGACCGCCGTGGCCGGTGTAGCCCCAGTGGCCGCCTTCGGCCATCGCCGGAATCGCGGCGCAAAGCGCCACTGCGGCGGACGTGAGTGCCAGTGCCTGGACGATCTTCATGGGTGCGCTCCCTGAGTTTATTTGAGTCTGCGGAGTCTGCGCCGCGCAGCGTCCGCGGCGCAAGCATCGCTTCAGCTTCGCGCCAGATCGAAGCCGGCCTCGCGCGAAGGCGTGATCAATCCCAGGCGCGCAGCAGCTCGCTCGCGCGCTCGTATTCCCCGCACGCCGGATCGCCGCGGAACGAGCCGCGGGATTCGGCCAGCACCCGGGCCGCACCCGTTGCGTCGCCTCGCGTGTGTTCGAGCTGGGCGAGGCGAATGGCCGCGCGCAGCTCGAGCAGCCCCGCGCCCTGGTCTCGCGCGCAAGTGATCGCCTCGCGGAAGCAATTCGCCGCGCCCTTCGCGTCCGCATCTCGGCCAAGCACGCCTTCGCCTTCGAGGCGGTGAAGCTCCGCGTCGAAGAAGTGTGCGTCCGTGCGGTCCGAGAAGACGAAGCCTTCCTCGCAAGCCTTCAACACACGGTCGTAGCGGCCGGCACGGAGGTTCGCGTCCGCGAGCAGGGTCGACAGATGGGCGCAGAAGAGGCCGGAACCGGTCTCCTGGTAGGAACGCAGTCCTTTCTCGATCATCTCGATGCCGCTCTCCGTCTCGCCTTGCGCGGCCATCGCCCAACCGAGCAGCCCCGTCTCCCACGCGACCCAATACGGAAACCCGCACCGCCGCGCGAGCTCGATCGTCTCGCGTGCGAGTTGCGCGGTCTTTGCCGCGTCTCCGAAGCTTTGGTAGAGCGCGGCCGACATCCCCGTGGCGTAGGCGAGGCCCAGGTCGAACGACAGCTCGCGCGCCAGCTCGATCGCGCGGGTGCTGTAGTCGACGGCCTGCCACGGGTTGCCGGCCAGGCCTTCCAGCCATGCGAGGTTCGCGAGCCCGATGACGCCCGGGTCCGACCCCACGGTGAGGATGTGGCGCGTGGACTGCGCCCGGTCGTAGGCCTCGAGCGATTCGCGCAGCGACGCGCGGCCCGATTCGATGTCGCCCATGCAGAAGCGGCACCAGCCGAGGCGGCGGTTCGCTTCGATCAGCTGCAACGGGTTGGTGTCGCGCTCCGCCGTCTCGAGCAGCTCTTCCACCATCGAGCACGCCGTGCGAAGCGGCCCGCGCACGACGTAGAAGCTGTGCAGGCCGCGAAGCACCGGGAAGAGGTGGCGTGAATCGCCGAGCTGGCCGCAGAGCTCGCGCGCCCGCGCATAGGTCTGTTCCACTTCCGTCGCGGCCGAGCCCTTCAACGCGCTGAGTGCCGAGCCATAGGCGACCAGCAGCTGCACTTCCTCGAGCGATTTTTCGGAGGACGGCGGGCAGGCCGCGAGCTCGTCCAGGCCCTTGCGCAGATGCGCACTCGCTTCGACGTTCGCCGACCTCGAGAGAGCCCGTTCGCCGGCGCTGCGCCAGTACCCCGCCGCCTCCTGCGGGCGGCGCGCCTCCGTGAGGTGATGCGCGACGAGCTCGGGCTGTCCCTCGCAGATCCCCGGGAAGCCCTTCACCAATCCATCGGCGATCATCGCGTGGTAGTCGCGGCGCTGCGTGCGCAGGAGCGAGCGGTACGCCGTCTCCTGGATCATCGAATGCTTGAAGAGATACGTGGCGGCCGGCGGCGTGCCGAAGCGGAAGAGCAGCTCCGCGTCCACGAGCTGCGTGAGGCCCTGCTCGAGCTCCGCTTCCGGGAGATCGATGGTGGCCACGAGCAAGCCGTGGGAGAACTCGCGGCCCAGCACCGACGCGCGCTGCGCGACGCGCTTGGCGGCATTCATGCTGTCGAGCCTCGCCATGAGCGTGGCGTGCAGCGAGATCGGAATCTCCAGCTCGCCCTGTCCCGGTGCCGGTGCGGCAGCGTCGCGCAACGTCGGCGACTCCAGCACCGCGCGCGTGAGCTCCTCGATGAAGAGGGGCACGCCGTCCGTCCTCAGCGCCACCTGCTCGCGAAGCGCCGCCGAGAGCGGATCGCCGGCCGTCACGAGCGCGATCATCTCGTGCACGTGCGGTGCGGTGAGGCGATCGAGGCGCAGGTTGGCGACGAGCTTGTGTGCGCCCCACGGATGCTGGAACTGCGGCCGGAAGGCCGCGAGCAGCAGGATGCGGGCATCTCCGAGCTTGTCGAGGAGCGACGTCACGAGCTCGAGCGTCGAAGCATCGGCCCAGTGCAGGTCCTCGATCACGATGACGGTCGCGCGATCGGCAGCCAGGCGCATCAACCATTCGCTGAGGAACGCCATCGTGAGGTCGCGCTGCACGCGGCCCGTGACTTGCGGCGCGGGGTAGCGCGGCGAGTGCGGCAGCGACAGCAGCGCCGCCATCGCCGGCACGACCTCCGCGGGATCCATGCCGATGGAGTCCACGATGTAGGCCAGCTGCTCGAGCGGATTCTCGTCCGACTTGTCGAGCCAGCGCGTGAGGAAATCGACGACCGGATGGAACGCGCTGTTGGTGAAGAACGGCGAGCACTGGAAGGACATCTTCAGGTGATCGCTGCCCGCGAGGTTGTCGGCGAACGCACGCACGAGGCGCGACTTGCCGATGCCCGGCTCGCCGCTGATGGCGACGGCCTGACCTTTGCCTTCCAGCGCGTCGTGCCAGCGCGCTTCCAGGAGCGCCAGCTCCTCGGTGCGGTTGGCGAGCGGCGTCACATGAGGAGTGGCTCCCAGCGAGCCCGGTGCAACCCGCGCCGCGGACAGCAGCTCGAAGATCCGCACGGGCCGCGACAGGCCGCGGATGGGCGTGTCGCCCACATCCCTGAAGTTGAAAGAGGCTGAGGCCAGCGCCTGGGTCACGCCGCTCACGAGAACCCCATCGGGCGGGGCAAGGCTCATGAGGCGCGCCGAGACGTTCGGCGTCTCTCCCAGCACGCCCGCTTCCTCGCGAGCCGTGCCGCGGGCAAGATCGCCCACGACCACGAGTCCGGTGTGCACGCCAACCCGCACCTGGATGTGCGTGCCGCGTTCGGAGATGCGGCGCACGCGTTCGACGGTCTCCAGGGCCGCATGCAGTGCCCGCACCGGGTCGTCGTCGTGGGCTCGCGGGTAGCCGAAGTAGGCGACGATGCCATCGCCGACGTAGCGCGCCACGAAGCCTCCGAAGCTCGTCGTCGCGTTGGACACCACGTCCCGGTACGCGAGGATCACCTCGCCCAGCTCTTCGGGATCGAGGCGCTCCGAGAGGGCCGTGGAGCCCACGAGGTCGCAGAACATGACCGTGAGCGAGCGGCGCTCGGCCGCATGGGCCATGCTCTTGTGGAAATCGAAGCCGCACTCGCCGCAGAAGCGGCGCGGGAGCCGCTCGAAGCTGCCGCAGCCCGGGCAACGGATACCGCCGCCGTTGGCAGGAATATCGGTCATGACGGCTTGACGGCGCGGGCGTGCGTCCGCCACGCTTGCGTACCCCACCGGCGCAGGGAGGCGACCGGACGATGAGGCCTCGCTACGAGACCCCGCCGCACCTCACCATCTCCATCACGGACACCTGCAACCTGGCTTGCAAGTGGTGCTATGCCGATTGCGGCAGCAAGCGGGAGCGCCGTCCGCTCGAGACCGGGGAGTGGCTTTCCTTCATCGACTACCTGGCCGAGAACGGCTTCATCCAGGTGTACTTCGAAGGCGGCGAGCCGTTCCATCTGCGCGGCTTCATGCGCATCCTCGCGCACGCCACGCCCAGGATGATGACCTTCGTGAGGACCAACGGAACGCTGGTCACTCCGCGCCTCGCATCGCGCCTCGCAAAGCTCGGCGTGGGCCGGATGCTGGTCGACATCCAGGGCGCCAACGCTGGCACCCACGATGGGCTCACCGGCAGCCCCGGCAGCTTCGACAAGGCTTGCGCCGCGGTCCGGCGCCTCGCGGGCGAGGGCATAAAGACCGACGTACTCGTGATCCTCAACCGCCGGAACGCCGGCGAGCTCCAGGCGCTGGCCGACCTCGCGCGCGAGATGGGCGCCAAGCGCCTGGGCATCCTGCGGCTCTATCCCCTCGGCCGCGCCAAGCGCGCGTGGACGGAGCTTTCCCTGTCCATCGAGGAGCAGCAGGCCGCGGTGACCGCCGTTCGTCCCGGCGAGGGCTTCGAGATCATGCAGTCCTGGCATCCGCGCGACCGCAACTGCTGCTGGCAGGCGGCCGCCGTGAACGCGACGGGCGATTCCATCGGCTGCATGTACCTGCGGGAATACGTGAACTTCGGCAACGTCCTCGAGACGCCGCTGCTCGAGACGTGGAGCACGCATCCGCTCTACCAGCAGCTGCGCAAGGGCAACGTGAAGAGCTCGTGCTCCTCGTGCAACGAGAACGACGGGACCCAGGGCGGCTGCCGCTCGACGGCCTACGCCTTCCGCGGCTCCTGGGACGCCCCGGACCCTTTCTGCTCGCATCTCAACGATGGGATCGATTTGCGTGTCCTCCCGATACGATTGCTACCGCAGGACGCCTGACGTCCGCGTCCGCGAAGTTCCGGAAATGGAATTCTGCCTCGCCTATGTTCCGGCGCGGGCCGAGCTCTACCGCCTCAATCCGTCGGCGTGGTTCGTGCTGAGGATGTGCGATGGGCTCACCGAGCCGGAGTTGGCGCAGGCCTACCACGGGGCGCTGGAGCCCGTGCTGAGCCTCGAGGACTGCCGCCGCGAAGTGCGCGGCGGCCTGGAGAGCCTGCTGGGGATGGGAATCATCGAGAAGGTGCACGCGGTGCCACGCACCGCGAAGGTGACGAAGCGCAAATAAAGGAGAAAAGGCGATGGCCATGAAGAGTGACAAGAAAGATGTCGAGCAGATTCTCAAGAGACGGGGCCGGGATCAGTCACCGCAAGTCGCGGTGAGCGCGACCGAGATCCGGTCGTGCGGCGTGATGGGCAAACCCGAGCCGATTCCGATGGGCACGCCCGGTGTGCTGGGCGGCATCGTGATCATCTGGGAGTTCGAGGTCCAGTTCGAGGACCTCCCGGCCTTCCGGACCTTCCTCGACAACAACGAGGTGCTGCTGCGCCAGGGAATCTCGACGCTCGATGCCCAGGCGCAATACCTCGGAACCTACATGCTGCACGAAGGCGGAACGCCGTACTTCCGCACGATCTGGGCCTACAAGGAATTGCAGACGATGCTCGACCTTTGGGCCAACCTCACCAGCGGCAACGTGAGGAACATGGTCAAGGAGCTGCGGAGCTTCTGGCTCAAGGATCCGGGCCGGAGCGAGGCGCGGTGGGCACCCGCCCGGCGCAACATCATGGGACAGAATCACGATCACGATGATGCCTTCACGCAATTGACGGTCGAGGCCGCGCAGGAGCTGGCCGCCGGGAGCTGATTCAAGGACGTACCTCCAGGCTGGCCCCGCCGACGATCTGGCCCCCGGAGCGCTGTGCGACATGCACGCGCCGGGGGACGGCGGCGGCGGGAGCGCCGGTCACGGAGATCGACGCCCCCACAGGTTGCCCGGGGCCCAGGACCAGGCGGGGAACGTAGAGCGGGCCTTGTCCCAGGGTGAGCTCGACCTCGCCGCCCGCCACATCGACGATCCTGGCCTCGCCGGTCACCTGCCCGCGACGTGCGAGCGGCAGCGCCGATTGCGGCAGGCGAAGCACGACCTGCCCGCCCCCGAGCTCGGACGAGACCTCGAGGCCGGTCGATTCGCTGGCAGCAGCGCCCGCGACGGTGAACTGCATCGTCCACGGCGACGGATGGGACGCGGCGACGACCTGCACCGTCCTCATCGCCAGGTTGTTGCGCGTGCCCAGCAACGCCCAGGGTTGCGAAGCACCGAGCCACGGATCCTGCGCATTCTGGAGCTGCACGATGAGCGTGAGCGGCCGATCGGCGGGCCCCGCGGGGGGCGCGAAGCCGAACTCGAGCTCCGCGAATTGTCCGGGAGGCAGGGAGGCAATCTGCTGGGTGCTACCGGGTTGCGTGAACGCACCGCCCGTCGCCGCGACGAAAAGGCCGGCCGTCTGCCATGCGTCCATCGGCACATAGGTCGCACCTTCGGCCCACGCCAGGTGGACCTGCGTGTTGGCAGCCACCTGCGTGCCCCGGTTGCGCACGCGGACGCGCACGATGTTCGTTGCCGCGCCGCCGGGGCCTCTCGAAGGATTGGCGACCGGGACGCGCGCCATGTCGAGGATCTCGATATCGGGTGAAGCCCAGATGACCGTCGCGACATTCGGTTCGAGTCCGGTATCGGACGGGTCATCCTGGATCCACACGTCGACCGCGCGCGGTGAGTTGCCGATGAGCGGACCGACCTGCAGGTATCCGAACCCGAAGCCGCGGTCGGGGATCGTCAACTGCTGGTTGCCCGCCGTGTCGGCCAGCAGCTGCTTCAAGTGGGCCCAGGTGAGGCTGAGCCCATGGCGCTGGAACAGGCACGCACAGATTCCCGCCACGTACGGGGCGGAGAAGCTGGTCCCCGATTTCTCGCCGTACAGGGATTGAGGCGAGTCGATTCCGCGGTTGCAGGACCAGGGCACGCGCACGTTTTCGCCGCAGGCCGCGACCTCCGGCTTCACGCGGCCGTCGCGCGTGGGGCCCAGTCCGCTGGTGCTCGCGAGCTGCGGCGGAACCTTGCCGTCGTGGTTCCCGACGGTGATCGCATGGCGCGCCGTCCCCGGCGTCCCGAGCGTGAGCGACTTGTCGTCGACCCACGTCGTGAAGAAGACGTGCGCGATCTCCTTCATGGTCACCGGATCGTAAAGCCGGTTGTTGCGATCGATCCAGGCGTGGAAGGTCCCCGATCCGTTCACCTGGGTGGCATGGACCTCGATGAGCGTCACGCCCTGCGGCATGGCCGCACCCGCGGGCACGAGAAAGAGGACGCTCACGCGGTTGGCACCGGAGATTCCGGTCTCGGTCGAGTCGACGACGACCTGGACTCCGCTCGGGGTGATCGCCGTCACCGCGTCGCCCGGGGAAACCGTGAGCGTCAGTGGCGGGGGGCCGGGCACGGTGATCGTCACGTCGAAGCGATCGTCGTCGTCGTACCAGATCTCCACCGCGTCGCTCAGCACGGCCTGGGCATCGCAACTCATGTGCAACGTCGTCGAGGTGCCCTGCGCGAGCGTGCTGGTGGCGTGGCATGCGGTCCCCGTGGAATTGCCCGCCGAGAGCGTGATGGCCCGGCCCGGCTTCTCCAGCAACGCGTCGAGGAAACGCTCTCCCATCGAGGTCCCGTCATGCGACCCGAGGTTGTCGCCGTTGCTCAGGTTCACGACGCACGGCAGGCCCAGCGCTTCGGCTCGCGCGAAGATGTAGCTGAAGGCATCCATCACCTGCACGTTGTCGGCGAGCGCGTTGGCGGAATGGGGATCGGCCTGCGCGACGAAGATGATGTCGGCACCCGGCGCGCTTCCCACGCAGGTGGGATCCGCCCGTCCGTTCCCCGTGGCGATGCCGGCGACGGCCGTGCCGTGCGACCCGACTTCTCCCCCGGTGTTGTGACGCACCTGCTGGTAGGCGGGGGTCCCGGGGAACGCGGAAAGCTGGTCGTCGATGTCCTTCCGGGTGTATTCGACGCCATATCCGAAGGAGGGGCTGATCTCATTGCGCACCGGCGCGAGCGTCTGGTCCCACAGGCCGAGCACGCGCGTGGCAAACCCCGGCTGCTTGCGGAAATCGGGATGGTAGAGGTCGAGCGTGGAGTCGATCACCCCGACGATGGCACCCGTTCCGTTGAAGTCCGGCGAGGCACGCGCGGCGGTCCTCGGCGCCAGGACCTGGGTCGTGTCCGTGGAGGAGCCGGTCGGAACCACGCTGCGGGCGAGCTCGACATACCGGACTTCGGGCGCCTCCTCGAGGCGCGCGATCGCCGACTGCGGGACGAACGCCGTGAAGACGTCGCCCGCCTGGCTGCGCACCGTCACGCCGAGCGCCGCGAGGCGGTCCGGCGTTGCGTCGGCGAGGATGAACGCGGAAAAAACGGGGTCGCCGGTCTTGCGCACCGAATCCGGCAGCGCGCCCTCGGCGAGCAGCCCGGCCGACATCGGGGCGAACAGGCGACCGTAGATCTCCCGGAGCTTGTGGATCATCGGCTCCTGCGCCCTCGCGGGGAAGGACGCGAGGTCCTCGTTGACCGCCTTCAGCTCGGCGCCG
This sequence comes from Usitatibacter rugosus, assembly GCF_013003965.1. NCBI lineage: Bacteria > Pseudomonadati > Pseudomonadota > Betaproteobacteria > Nitrosomonadales > Usitatibacteraceae > Usitatibacter > Usitatibacter rugosus. The sequence continues at coordinate 1,546,656 of NZ_CP053069.1, forward strand.
ATGTCCTCGATGCGCGAAAGCTCCCGGGACACCAGCTCGCGCCGTTCTTCCGCGTCCAGCTCGAGGAGCATGGCAAGGCGGGGATCGAGCTTGGGCCTCGGCTGGCGTTTGGCGGGTGCCGTCGGGGGCATGGAAGGTCTCTAAACCGGCGCGGGCGGAGCTGTTTTATGTGGTTCGATGCTGGGCCCTGGGGTACCCCCCGTCAAACGGGGGAGTCGTCCGGCGCCAGTGGGAATATTCCCACTCTCTTCGCGGCAGGTTCCGTACCCCCCGGGGGGCTACTTCACGATGGCGTAGTTGAACAGCGCCACGGGCGGCAGGATGTCGAGCTGCTTGGCGACTTCCATGCGCACGATGAACGAGTAGCGCGAGAGCGTCTCGATGGGGATGTCGCGCGCCCGGAGGCGCTTTTGCAGCACCTGGACGGCCTTGAAGCCGGCGAACTGCCCGACCAGGTAATAGCTGGAAACCAACCCGGTCAGGACGGGGAAGGGGGAGTTGAGGACGGCCTCGGTCGCGGAGAACGTGGCGATGCGGTGCTCGAGCGCGGCGGCGGCGACTTCCTTCATCTGCGTGAGCAGGTAGGTGTCGGGCCCCAGGTAGAGCCATTCGGCCCCGGCCTGCTTGAGTGTGGCGATCTTGTCGGCGATGCCGGTGGAAAGCGGTTTGCCGCTGGCATCGCGATCGAACGCGACATCCACCACGCCGAAGCGCTGCGCGTTTCCGAGGCGCTTCAGCGACGCGACGATCGCCACCGAGTTCGCCTCGGCCGCGTTGTAGATCACGCCGAGCTTCTCGAACTTGCGGTACGTGCGCATCGACTCGACTTGCGCGGCGAGCGGCGCGACGTGGAACACGCCCGTGATGTCGCGGCCCTGGACCCGGAGCGCGGGCACCACCTTCGCCCCGACGGGATCGGCCACCATCGCGAAGAGCAGCGGGATGTCGGTCACGAAGCGCTGCGGATCGGCCGCATCGTACGCACCCGCGATGCCGAGCGTGGCCGTGGTGCCCCAGGTGAAGACGAGGTCGGGGCGCAGCTCCTTGATCTCCTTCGCGAAGCCCTCGAGGCGCGCCGGGGTCTGCGCCGCATCGCGCCAGATGAACTCCACCGGCACGCCCTGCTTGCCGAAGAAGTCCTCCATGCCGATCTCGACCTGCGTCTTGCCGCGCCAGGTCACCGCGTAGATGCGCATCGGCGCGGCGGCCTGCCCCCAGGCGCGCTGCGCGAGCGCCGCCGCGGAAAGCGCTCCGGCCTGCTTGAGGAAGGTCCGGCGCATTACACGGTCGCCTTCGCGGGATCGCTCGCGGCAGCGCGCCGCGGCAGGAAGATCGCGGCGAAGATCGCCGCGCACACGAGCACCAGCACCCCGATCGCGATGAAGGCCGTCTTGAAGCCGCCCAGCTCGAGCAGTGCCGCGGCCACGAGCGGCCCGCTCGCGTTGCCCATGCGCTCGACCATGCGATAGACGCCGTACACCGCGCTTTGGCCGAGCGTGCGGATCTCGTCCTTGCAGACCTCCGCGACCATCGCGGCCTGTGGGGAAATCGACAGCGACTGGCCCACGCCGAGCAGGAAGACCAGGATCAGCGGCGAGAGGAGGCCCAGCGGCAGGGCCATCGCGAGGCCCGCGAGCCCCGAGAGCGCGAGGCCGGCCGCGACGAACAGCGCCTCGGGGTCGTTCTTGCGGCGGGCTCGGAGTGCCACGACCCAGTTGGCCATCCACGGCACCAGCAGCACCATCATCACCGAGTACAGCATGATCATGCGGCCCGCCATCGCGGAGCTGCTGCCGACGTCGATGATGTAGAGCGGGATGAGGTAGAAGCAGTAGGCGATGAGGATCAGCTTCGCGGGAACGGCGGCGAGCAGTAGCAGCCCGAGGAAGCGGCGATTCGAGAAGGCGAGCGAGAGGCTCGCCCTCTTGGGTGCGGCAGCCGAGGACGCCGGCAGGAGGCGCTCGCCCGCGCCATCGATGGGAAGCCGGCGATACGCAAGCGCCAGCGAGCCGAACGTGAGCACGCCCCCCAGGGCCAGCGTGCCGCGGTAGCCGATGCCGTCGGCGAGGATCCCGCCGATCGACGGCCCGCAGATCATCGAGACCATGATGATGCCGACGAAGGCGGCCAGGCCCACCGTGCGCGTGCGCGAGTCGGTGTGGTCGAGCACGTAGCCCTGTGCGGCGACGAACGCGATGGCCCACGCAGCACCGCCGGCCGAGCGCCACACCAGCAGCTCCAGCAGCGTGCTCGACTGCGCCGAGAGCATGTGCGCGACACACGCGAGCCCCGCGCCGGCGAGGAAGGAACGGCGCCGCCCGATGCGCTCGCTCCAACCGCCCAGCACGGGCTGCGAGAGCGCCACGACCAGCATGAAGGCGAAGATCGGCAGGCTCGCGACGACGCTGGGCGACATCGGCAACGGGCCGACTTCCAGCCCCGCGGCGAAGAGCGGCATGAAGGACCGCGAGAGATCGTCGGCGAGCAGCAGCAGGAAAAAGGGCGCGCGCATGGCGCCGAGGATCAGCGCGGCGCCATGCGAGCCGTACGAGCGGCGCGTGTCGGAGAAGCTGAACGTCGAGCGTAACGTGCGCAGCTCAGCGATCGCGCGATGGATTCCCGTGCGGCTGCCTTCGTGGCGAGCGCGATACTTCGCCCGCAAGGATTCGAGGACCTGCTCGTAGCGCCGGGCCACGGCCTCCGAGCGAGCGCCGAGTGCCGCGCTGAGATCGCGGCCCAACCAGGTTGAACGCGGCAGCGCGAAGATGGCGCCCTTCGAGAGCGCGGCCACCTGCGTGCGGATGCGCCCCAGGTCGGCGAGCAAGCCGCCGGCGAGGAAGTAGAGGAGCTCGAGGGAGATGAAGAGGCTCACGACGGCGACGACGAGGAGGTCCAGCGACATCTCCTCGAAGATGCGGCGCACGTATTGCGGGTCGATCGATACGGCGAGCTCCGCACGCTCGGCCTCGTAGCCGGGCACCGGGATCCGCGTCGTGAGATCCGCGGGCATCTGCGGCCCCTGCGTGTGGAGTGCCTTGCCGTCGCGCAGGAGCTCGATGCGTGCGATCTCCGGATGGTCGCGGGCGGTGCCGGCGAAGAGCTCGGGCACGCCCACGAGCTTTTCCAGCGGGAGGTCGTACGCCGCGGCTTGCGAGAGGAGGCTGTTCAGCGAGCGGCCGGCGGTCTTCGCTTTCTCGAGCATCTGGGGCGCGATGCTCGCGTCGAACGCGCGGTACATCAGGCCCACGGTCGCGGCGATCGAGCCCATCACCATGACCATCACGGCCACCATCACCAGCCAGAGCTGCCGCTGGAAGAAGGTGCGGCCCTTCATCGGGCGTTCCCCAGGCTGCCCTCGATGGCGCCGATGCCGCGGTCCGCTTCATCCAGCCGCTTCTGGATCAACGCGAGCTCGCCGGATAACGCGTGCGTGCCGGCGGGGGTGGCGGCAGGGTCCAGCGCCGCGGCCGCCGTCGAGAGCGCGCGCTCGAAGCCGCGCTCGATCCAGACGAGGATCGCGAACAGGCCGAGCCCGAAGACCGTGAAGACGATGAGGCAGTTGGCCACGAGCTTGCGCGTGAAAGCCGTCATCGCCTCGCGCTCGGGGCCGCGGCTGTAACGGATGACGGCGTAGCCCGCCGGCTGGCCGAAGCTGTTGCGGATGCCGGAGACGACGAGCGCTTCCTCCGGCGAGAGCGACAGGCTGTTCAGCTTCGGGTTGCGCGAGAACGCCTCGATCCATTCGGGCGGCAGCGGCGAGCCGATCTTCGCCATGTCCGTGGCATACGCGATCTTCCCATCCTTGCCGGCGACGTCGATGCCCGTGAAGAGCTGGTCGGCCTTGCGGCGGCGCTCGATCACGTCCTGCAGCGTGGCGATCTCCCAGAAATCCTGGCCGAGGGAGAGGTTCTTCTCGGCGATGCCGTCGATCTCGGTGGCCACCATCAGCACGCGGTCGCGCTGCAGCCCGGTGAAGACGGCCTGGTACTTGAAGTAGAGCAGCAGGCCGCTCATCGACACGGCGAAGCCGATCACCCAGAACGCGAGCCAGAACAGCTTTCGCGTGAGGGCCTGCACGGGCGGCGTGCTTGCCGGGCTCAACTTCCGGCGCGCGCCAACAGGGCTTCCAGGTGCAGCTCGATCGCGGGCCACTCGCTGTCCAGGATGCTGTAGTAGACCGAGGATCGCGGCGTGCCGTCGGCGAGGATGATGTGGTTGCGCATCACGCCCTCGCGGTAGGCGCGCAGCCGCTCGATCGCGTCGAGCGAGGCGAAGTTGCGGTGGTCAATCTTGAACTGGACGCGCACGGCACCGAGCGTATCGAACGCGTGTTTCAGCATCAGGTGCTTGCTCTCGAGATTGAGCCCCTCGCGCTGGAAGCCGAGGCCGAGCCACGTGCCGATCTCGACCACGCGGTCCGCGAGCTGGATCTCCATGAAGCGCGTGGTGCCGACGGCGTTGCCGCTCTTGAGATCGATCATCGCGAAGGGCAGGTCGGATCCGGTGGCCTGCCTGTCAAGTAGCGTCTTCACCATGCCGGCCATGCCCTGCTCGCGATAGATTCGGGCATCGAGGAGGTAGCGCCAGATGGTGCGGCGCCCATCCGGAGAGTCCTTGCATGCGTATTCGAGGTCCGGCGTGTGAGCCGCGGTGAGGGGCTCGAGGCGAAGGTGCTTGCCGGTCAGTGTCACGGGTTTGATGTCCACGTCTTTCTCCCTGATAGCCTATGGAAACGGGGGGCGTGATTCGGACTTTAAGGTAGCATCATTGCCCGCAGCACGGGCGCAAGGGAACGTTAATCGATGGCTAACGACAGCAACAAGACCGACGAATCCTCGCTGCCGGACATTACCCGGCTCGCCCGCGATGGACGGCGCGCGGATCCCGATGCGACGGTCGTGATGCCCCCGTCCGCAGCGGCCGACAGCGATCCCACGGTAGTCCTGGCACGCCCGCCGGAGCCCGAGCCCAAGCCGGAAGACACCACGCCGCTCGCCCTTCCCGCGGGCTTCCGCCTCTTCGAGTATCGCGTCGACAAGGTGCTGGGCCAGGGCGGCTTCGGCATCACCTACCTCGCGAGCGACGTGAACCTGAATTCACGCGTCGCCATCAAGGAGTACCTCCCCGAGCAGTTCGCCTGCCGCACCGAGGACATCTCGGTGGCGCCCCGGACGGTGACCGACGGAGACTTCTTCGAGCGCGGGCTGGAGAGCTACCTCGTCGAGGCCCGCACGCTCGCGACGTTCCGCCATCCGAACATCGTGAAGGTCGCGCGCTTCTTCGAGGCGCACAACACCGCGTACATGGTGCTCGAGTACGAGCATGGCGAGTCGCTGAAGAAGTGGTGGCCCCGGCACAAGGCGATGTCCGAGATCGACCTCCTCGGCTTGCTGGCACCGCTGCTGGATGGGCTGGCCGTCGTGCACGAGGCCGGCTTCCTGCATCGCGACATCAAGCCCGACAACATCTACGTTCGCGATGCGGATGGCTCGCTCGTGCTCCTGGATTTCGGAGCCGCGCGCCAGGTTACCAAGGCGCGAAGCGAAGAGGACAACTTCGTCACGCCCGGCTACGGGCCGATCGAGCAATACGTGCTGGCCGAGCAGGGGCCGTGGACGGACGTCTACGCGCTCGGGGCGACGCTCTACTGGATGATCTGCGGCAAGCGCCCGCAGCAGGCGCCCGACCGCATGGTTTTTCCGGACCCCATGGTGCCCGCTCTCGAAATGGGCAAGGGCCGGTACAGCCTCGAGTTCCTCGCCGCCATCGACTGGGCGTTGAAGCCCGAGACACAGGACCGGCCGCGCGACATCGCCGAATTCCGCGAGGCGCTCTTCGCGGCGCATCCGTCGATCGGCAACCTGCAGGAGGCGCTGCGCGCCGGTGAAAAGGGCGGCGGGCGGATCGGCCAGATGCTCCTGCATCCGGGCACTTGGCCGCTCGCGGTCAAGATGACGATCGCGCTGGTGCTCACGGCGCTCACACCCATGCTGATCGTCGCGTACTACAACTACACGTCGAGCGTGGCGCGGGTGAGCGCTGCGGAGCTTCGCAATCTCGAGCAACTCTCCAGCAGCGTGTCCGGCCGCCTGGGCCAGCTGATGGCGGACAGCAGCGGGCTGGCACTCTTCCTCAGCCGCGATCCCGAGTTCGCCGCGTTGCTGCAGAAGCCGACCGAAGCGAGCAAGGCCAAAGTGCTCGCCACATTGAAGGATGTCGTCACCGCGAATCCGGACGTGCAAGTCGCGACGATCCTGAACGCCGACGGCAAGGCGCTGGTGTCGAGCTACCCCGGTGTCGCCGGCGGCAACTTCGGCTACCGGCAGTATTTCCTCGAGGGCATCCGCGGCCGCCGGTACGCCACCAGCATCATCGTCGGCGCCACGGCGGGCGAACCGGGCGTGTTCTTCGCCAACCCGGTCAAGGATTCGGCCGGGAAGGTGATCGGGGTCGTGACGCTGCGCGTGAAGGGCTCGTCGATCTCGTCGATCCTCGAGGCCGCGCGCGAGGAATCGGATCGCAGCGCGATGCTCGTCGATGCCGACGGCATCATCGTCCATCACACCGACAAGTCGCAGCTCTACAAGAGCCTCGTGACACTGCCCGCGGACAAGGCGGGCGAGATCGTCTACGACCAGCGCTTCCGCCGCGAGAAGATCGACACGGTCAACATGCCGGACCTGGCGGCGGCCGTGACCGGCGCCAAGGCGCGCGGCTACGTGGACTATCGTTCCACGATCTCCGGCAAGGAAGAGATCGCCGGCTTCGCGCCCGTGCCCGGCAACGAGTGGACGGTCGTGATGACCGAATCTCGCGAGGTGTTCGAGAAGCCGCTGCGGCGGGTCCTGGTGAACGTCATCACCAGCGTGCTGCTGGTGGGGCTCGTGTTCCTGGTGCTCGCCGTGTGGTTCGCGCGGAAGATCGTGCGCCCGATCGAGTCGCTGACGGCGGCCGCCCATGCGCTCAAGAGCGCGGACTACGACAAGGCCAACGTGCCGGTGACTTCCAGCGACGAGATCGGGCAATTCATGCGGGTCTTCAACACGATGATCGACGTGTTGCGCCAGCGGGAGCGCGAGCTCGCCGCGGGCGGGCGCGGGAAGCGCCGGTAGCTCCGGGCACCAGCCTCGGCTAGTACCCCCTCGAGAGGTCCAGGTCGAAGGCCACCTTGGCGCCCGCGCGCAGCGTGTTGTTCACGACGCAGTATTGCTCCGTCACGCGCAACAGCTCGTCCAACTGCTCGGGAGATGCGTTCGACTGGACATCGAAGCGCAGCCGGATCTCCTTGAAGCCGACCGGCACCTCGCGCTCCATCCCGAGGCAGCCCCGCAGGTCCACGTCACCCTCCGCCCACACGCGCCCCGAGTGGATCTGGATGTCGAGCAGCGTGGCGGCCGCGCGCAGCGAGACGCCCGCGCAGGCGACGAGCGCCTCCAGCAGCATGTCGCCGGAGCAGAGCTCGAGCCCCGTGCCGCCGGTGGCCTCGTGCAGTCCGGCGACCGCGAGGCCGCGGCCGGTGTCGACCTTGCAGGTGAGGTTGGGCTCATCGAGCGTGCCCTGCGCTTTCAGGGTGAGCAGCGCTGCGCGCTCGTTCGTGCGGTAGAGCCGCTTGAGGGGAGCCTGGAGTGCGACGAATTCATGCGAGTTCATTTACGTGTTCCGCGTGGTTTCAATGGCCGCCCAGTATTCGCGACCGGCCCGCGCCGCGTCCTATCCGAGCATCTGCGATTCTTGCCCTTGACGCCGCCGGTCACCTTGCGACGAACAACAACCACGGCGTGCCGACCACGAGGAAAACCAGGAGGCAGAACCCGGTCGTGAGGATTCCGAGCCGGTAGAGCTCGCCCTGCGTGAGGTAGCGGCTGCCCACGAAGATCACGTTCTGGCTGCCGCCCTGCGGCGTGATCGTGGAGAAATAGCTGCTGGCGAACAAGAGCCCGAAGGCCATGAGCTCCACGGGAACGCCGGCGCGCACGGCCACGTCGAGGAACACGGCGAAGAGCGCGAGGATGTGCGTCGACTGGCTGACGAACATGTAGTGCATCAATACGTAGAGCACGAGGAGCACCACGTACACCAGCCGCCAGTCCATGCCGCCGAGGAACGACGTGAGCTGCCCGCCGACGTATCCCATGAAGCCGAGCTCGTTCAGCTGGCCGCTCAACGCGAACAGCACCGCGAGCCAGAGGAAGGTGACCAGCGTTCCTCCCTGCACCTCCATGTGCTCGAGCGTGAGGACGCGCGTTGCGAGCAGCGTCCCGAGACCCGCGAAGGCCACGGCAGTGAGGTTGATGTTCCACGCGCCCGCCATCACCCAGCCCGTGACCATGACGGCGAACACGACCGCCACGATCCGCTCGTCGCGCGAGAGCGGGCCCATGGCGCGCAGGGCCTCGCGCGCGGCCGCCGGCGCATTGGGCGTCGCGGTGACGCCGGGCGGGAACCAGCGGTAGATCATGAGGGGAAGGAGGAAGATCGCCGTCAATGCCGGAACCGACGAGGCCACGAGCCACGAACCGAAGCCGATCTCCATGCCGTGCTGAGCGGCGAGCGAGATCCCAAGCGCGTTCGACGAAGTGGCGGTGAGCCAGAGGGCCGATGAAGCACTGAGGCTCGCCATCCCGCAGAACATCAGGTAGCCGCCGAGGCGCCGCTCGGGCTCCTGCTCCGGCTTGCCGCCGCTCTGGGCGAGGGACAGCACGATCGGGAAGAGCACGCCGCCCCGCGCGGTGTTGCTGGGAAAGGCCGGCGCCATCAGCGCATCGGTGACGAAGATGCTGTAGCCCAGGCCGAGCGTCGAGCGGCCGAACACGCTCACGACGAGATAGCTGATGCGCCGCCCGAGCCCCGATTGCACGACGGCATTGGCGACGAGGAACGCAACGACCACCAGGAGGACACTCGCGTTGGCGAAGCCGGAGAAGGCCTTCGCGGGCTCGACGGTGCGCGTGAGGACCGCTGCCGCCACCGCCAGCGTCGAAGCGGTGAGGAGGGGAAAGGCATTCACGATGACGGAGAAGATGGCCGAGGCGAAGATGGCGAAGACATGCCACGCCTGGACGGTCAGCCCTTCCGGCACCGGCGCGAACCAGATGCCGAGGGCCAGGGCGAAGGAGATGCCCTGCTTCACGAGGGGCTGCCGAAGGAAGGCGAGTGCGCTCACGGGTTGACCTTTCCGGCTTGCGCCACGAGACCGGTCCGCACGCGGCCCTTGAGGTCGACGACGCGGCCGCTCACCTCGTCGTTCTCCGAGTCGACGACGCTCTGCCACCGGAAGGTGTAGTCGCCCGTCACGCCGGTGTAGCGGCCCGAGCCTCCCACGATCGTGCCCTCGATGCGCGTGCCGGATCCGACCGCGTCCCCTTTCAACTCGCTGTAGATCTGGTCGCCGCGCTCGTCGGTCCAGACGCAGCGCCCGACCATGCCGGTCCGCGGGTCGGACAGGCCCATCACCTGGGCGCGGAACCCGACGCCCAGCCGCTTCTCGCCCGACAGCAGCAGCGATCCGGTGAGGCGGAAGGTGGAAACCCGGCGATCGGGGCCCAGGTCGACGAATTGGCGCGTTCCTGTCGCGGACCAGCTGCCCTCGAAAGTGCGCCACTCGCCCGTGGCCGCGGCATTCGGCACGGGGGCCGCGGGGCGCTCGCACCCGGCGACCCAGGTGAGGACAGCGCAAGCCGCCCACCGCGTCGCAAGCGAAAGCCGTGAACCTCGTGCCATCGACGCCGTGCGTTCCATCATGTCCCCCGGATCGTTACCCGTGCCCGACCGTACGTTGCCGGGCGCTTCGCAACAATCGCCCCTTGGTGCTATGGACGCGCAGCCCGAGTCGGCGTGAACTCCGGAATGGGCGCGGGTCTACAATGCCCTGAACTCGGGCCGTGGGGCGGCCCGATTCCGTGGACACTGGGGAGGGGATTCCATGAAGAAGAAGTTTCCGCCGGCCGTCACCATCCTGGCGTCCATGATCATCGGCATCCTGATCGGCTGGATGATCTTCGAGAACTTCCCGGACAAGAAATCCGCCTCGCAGATCGCGGGCTACGTCTCGATCATCTCCGACGTGTTCCTGCGGCTGATCAAGATGCTGATCGGCCCGCTGGTCTTCTCCACGCTGGTGGTGGGTGTCGCGCACATGGGCGACGCCGCCTCGGTGGGCCGGGTCTTCGCCAAGGCGCTGGGCTGGTTCATCACGGCCTCGCTGATCTCGCTGCTCCTCGGCCTGATCCTCGCCAACATCCTGCAGCCGGGCCATAACCTCGGCCTGCCGCTACCGGACATCGGAGCCTCGGCCAACCTGGCGACCTCGAAGTTCACGCTGAAGGACTTCGTGAGCCACCTGGTGCCCAAGTCCTTCGCCGAGGCCATGGCCAACAACGAGATCCTGCAGATCGTGGTGTTCTCGATGTTCTTCGGCGTGGCGCTCGCCTCGCTCGGCGAGAAGGCGAAGACGCTCGTGCACGCGATCGAGGAACTGGCCGAAGCCATGCTCAAGATCACGGGCTACGTGATGAAGCTGGCACCCCTCGCCGTGATGGCCGCGATGGCCGCCACCGTCGCCGTCAACGGCCTGGGCATCCTGCTCAAGTTCGCCGTGTTCATGGGCGACTTCTACCTCGGGCTCTTCGTGCTGTGGGGCGTCCTCATCTTCGCCGGCTTCGTGGTCCTGGGCCCGCGGATCTTCAAGCTGCTGGTGCTGATCAAGGAAGCCTTCATGCTGTCCTTCGCGACGGCGAGCTCGGAGGCGGCGTATCCGAAGATCCTCGACGCGCTCGACCGCTTCGGCGTGAACCGCAAGATCTCCAGCTTCGTGATGCCGATGGGCTACTCGTTCAACCTCGACGGCTCGATGATGTACTGCACGTTCGCCACGCTCTTCATCGCGCAGGCTTACGGCATCGAGCTCTCGATCGGCACGCAGGTCACCATGCTGCTGATCCTCATGCTCACGTCCAAGGGCATGGCGGGCGTGCCCAGGGCCTCCCTGGTCGTGATCGCCGCCACGCTGAACCAGTTCAACATCCCCGAGGCGGGGCTGCTGCTGATCCTCGGCGTCGATGCGTTCCTCGACATGGGGCGCTCGGCCACCAACGCGATCGGCAACTCGATCGCCACGGCGGCGGTCGCCAAGTGGGAAGGCGAGCTGAAGCCCCCGGCCGAAGCCGAGCGGTTCGCGGCCGACCTGGACGCGGGCCGTGTCGCTCCTGCCTGACGGGCGTCCCGCGTGAAGGCCACTTTCGCAGTCCTCTTCGTCGCCGGGCTCGCCCTCGGGGCGGCCAGCGCGCGCGCGCAATCCGAGCCGCCGGTGGAGCTCACCGGCACGCTCGCCAAGGCCCGCGCGAGCGGCGCCGTCACGATCGCCCATCGCGAATCGTCCATCCCGTTCTCGTACCTCAACGCGCGCAAGGAGCCCATCGGCTACTCGATCGAGCTCTGCAAGCTGCTGGTCGAGGCCATGGGCGCGTCGGTCGGCAAGGAGCTGGAGGTCAAGTGGCTGCCGGTGACATCGGCCACGCGCATCGAGGCGATCACGTCAGGCAAGGCCGATATCGAGTGCGGCTCCACGACCAACGACATCGAGCGCAGGAAGCTCGTGTCCTTCTCGCCGACGATCTTCGTCTCCGGCACCAAGCTCATGGTGAAGCGCGGCTCGCCGATCAAGTCCTTCCGCGACTTGGCCGGCAAGACCGTCGTGGTCACCGCGGGAACGACCAACGAGAAGGCGATGCAGGAGATCACGAAGCGCTTCAAGATCGCCTTTCGCCTCGTCGTCTCGCCCGACCATGCGCATTCGTTCATGCAGGTGGTCGAGGGCAAGGCCGATGCGTTCGCCACGGACGACGTGCTGCTCTACGGCCTCATCGCGCTCAACGTGGCGCAGAAGGACTTCGAAGTGATCGGCGAGTTCCTCTCGTACGATCCCTACGGCGTGATGTACCGGAAGGGCGACGCGCAGATGGAACGGCTCGTGAACGAGACCTTCCACGCGCTCGCCGAGGACGGCGAGATCGAGCGCCAGTACAAGCGCTGGTTCCTCCGCAAGCTCCCCTCGGGCGCCAGCATCGACCTGCCGATGAGCCCGCAGCTGGAGACGCTCATCCGCACGATGGCCACGAAGCCGGACTGATCCGGCTACCGCTGGAGCAGCTCCCAGGCCCTCACCAGGTCGGCGACCGATCGTGCCTGCATCTTTTCCATCACCTGCGACCGGTGGGCCTTGACCGTCCGCTCCGAGATGTCGAGGTCGGCGGCGACCTGCTTGTTCAGCTTGCCGGCCGAAACACCTTCGAAGACCTCGCGCTCGCGTGCCGTGAGCTTTCCGTAGCGCCCCTTCACTTCGTCGAGCTGCTGCTGGCCGCTCACGGCCGTGGCATGGCGGGCGAAAGCCGCGGTGACGGCCCCGAGCAGCAGGTCGCGATCGACGGGCTTGGTGAGAACATCGATGGCGCCGGCCCGCATCGCGCGCACGCTCATCGGGATGTCGCCGTGCCCCGTGAGGAAGATGATCGGCACCGCGCTTCCCTCGCGTACCAGTGCTTCCTGCATCTCCAGCCCGCTCACTTCGGGCATCCGCTCGTCGAGGACGAGGCAGCAGGGGGAAACGGTCGCGGGCTCGGCCAGGTAGCTGGCCGGCGAAGCGTGGGTACGGACCTCGAATCCGGCAGCGCGAAGCAACCGTGCCAGGGCAATGCGCACGTGCTCGTCGTCGTCCAGCACGTGGACCAGGCCCGCGATGTCGCTGCCCTGGGGAATCATGGGGCCGGCTCGACCGCGCGCTTGATGGCCTCGATCAGCTCGGTGGCATCGACGGGCTTGCGCAAGTAGGCGGAGGCGCCCGCCGCGCGCGCCCGCTCTTCGGCGCCCGGCGTGTCGTGGCCCGTGATCATGATGGCCGGAAGGTGGGTCTCCGGCGTATTGAGGGACGCGAGCACGTCGAAGCCGCTGAGCCCCGGCATGTGAAGGTCGAGGATCACGCAGTCGAGGTGGTGCCCGGGGAGCGCGCCGAGGAAGTCGCTGCCGCTCTTCCACGTCTGCACCTCGAATCCGGCGCCGCGCATGAGGCGATCGAGCGCCTTGCGGACGTGGGCTTCGTCGTCGACGACGGCGACCTGGAGGCGTCTGGGTTTCAACATGGCTGGAAAGTAGCACCTTGCCCGTGGGTTTCAAATGGACCTTTGATGCAGGTAGGCCCGGTCAGCACGATTCGCCCCCGGCCTTCGCGGCGGCGGAGTGTTCCGCGAGCACGAGCGTGAAGGAGGCGCCCCGGTCGCGGTTGTTGCGTCCGGTCAGCTGGCCCCCGTGGGACGTCATGATGGTCCTGCAGATCGCCAGGCCGAGGCCCAGGCCCTGCGGCTTCGTGGTGAAGAACGGCGCGAAGATCTCCTCGTGCTTGTCCTGCGCGATGCCGCTGCCGCAGTCCGAAACCGTCACGCGCACCCGGGAGTCGACCACCTCGCTGCTCACCACGAGGATGCGCTCGGCGCGTGGGAGATCCGACATCGAATCGCACCCGTTCAGCAGCAGGTTGATCACGACTTGCTGCAGCTGCGTTCGATCGCCGAACACCGCGGCGCGTTGCGCCCCGAGATGCGTCTCGACCGTCACGTGGCGGTTGACGAGGTCGTTGTGGATGAGGCGAAGCACGTCATGGACCAGCTCATCGACAGCCAGCACCTCTTGCGCGGAATCCTCCTTCTTCAGCATCTTTCGAAGCGACTTGATGATGCCGCCGGCACGCTTGTCGTTGAGCACGATGTCGTCGAGGATGGACTCGATCTCGACCAAATCGACCGTCTCGCGGCGAATGAACATCTGGGCCGCCTGCGCGTTGGCCAGGATGGCGGTGAGGGGCTGGTTCAGCTCGTGGGCGATGGAGCCCGAGAGCTCCCCGACCATCGTGACCCGCGACAGGTGGGCGAGCTCGTTGCGCCGGAGCTGTGCTTCGAGCTCCGCGAGCTTTCGCTGGGTGATGTCGAGCGTCACGCCCAGCAGGCGAAGGGGCTTGAGCGGATCGCGCTCCACGCGGCCGCGCCCCGCGTACCAATGGACGTTGCCGGCGGAATCCACGACGCGGTATTCGCTCTCGTAGCGGCCGTCGCCGTCGAGGGCCCGCCGCACGGCCAGCCTCACGGCTTCGCGATCTTCGGGGTGGATGGCGGCCAGGAATGTTCCGAGACTGATGCCGATGTCCGTCTCCCGCGGGAAATGCCCCGGCGAGGACACCCGCGAGATCCTGTCGCGCACGATGTCCCAGCTCCACATCGAGAGGTTGGCCGCGTCGGCCGCGAGCTTCATCGACTGCTCGTTCTCGAGCAGCGTCGATTCGGCCCGCGTCCGGCGCCTGCGCTGCACCAGCAGGAGCGCGATCAGCATCGACTGCAGCAGCACGGCGGATGCGATTCCGATCGCCTCGTAGCGATACTGGTCCCAGAACGTGAGCTCGCGGAAGCGTACGACCGTGTCCGGCGGAAGGAGGCTTTCCGGAATGTCCCAGCGCTTGAGTTGCCTCCAGTCCACGAAGGCAACCAGCTGCACCGGCGGCGGCAGCACCACGGAGGAGGGCGCGACGCCGGCGAGGAGCTGGCGGGCGACCGCCGCGGCCTGGCGCGGGACGGCTTCGATGGGAAGCGAATAGCTCGCGAGCGCTCCGCGCCCGACCGCATTCTCGAACGTGTGCACGATGGGCACGGGCGTGATGTCGCGGATGCGATCGAGCAGAACCGTGAGGCTCGTGAAAGCCTGGCCGGTTCCATCCCGCAGGAAAGGCCCGGTAATCACGAGCGCGTCGCGGGGCAGCTTGGGAATCTCCTCCACGATCGACTCGAACGGGAGCCCGGTCAGCACGCGCAGCTTCAGGTTGGGAGCCAGCTCCGTGGCGGCTTGCCGCAGCTGTTCCTCGATGGAGAGATCCAGTTCGGCGGTCCCGGTAATGATCACCAGCTCGCGCGCCTGGGGGCGCAGGCGGAGCGCCAGCTCCACGGTGCCGCGCGCGTTCGTGGGATAGGAGGAGCCGACGAAGTCCGCGGGAAGCTTGAATCGCGAAAGGGTCGCGTCGCGCAGGCCCGCATAGGCGAGCGGCGTGCCGGGAAAGATCCGGTCGCGATGGCGCGCCATGAAGCGCAGCGACGTGGGATCCATGGCGACGATCGCGTCGACCTTCACGTCCGAGTAGCGTTGGCGCAGGAAATCCGCGAAGCGCTGTTCCTGCACCTCCCCGGGAAAGCGCGTGCCCTCGATGAATTCCGTGTAGTAGTGGAGATCGCTGCCGGGCTTCAGGACGCCCAGCTCCTCGCGCAGCACCTGGTCGAAGACGCGGATGGTATTCGCGCGCCATTCGAGCCCATGGAGCACGAGCACGGACTTCGCTTCCGCCTGCGGGAGCGCGAGGACGAACGACGCCAGCAGGCAACACCAGCCCCAGGCGTGGCGCCTCATGAAACGTGTCTTTCCAACGTCCGCCTTCCCGGATGCCCGATCGCACCCATGTTGCCCCTGCCGGCGGCCGGGGCCTATTGCCTGATGGTGCAGGGTGCCGACCGGCACCATCGGACAGGTACCCAGAGCCCGGGCGGGGCGTACCCTGACCCGATGCAAAGAATCCTCTCCTTCAAGCATGCGGCCTTCGTCTTCGCATGGGCCTGCTGCCAGCTGGCCGCCGCAGCGCTCGCGCAGGAGCCGCCCGCAAAGGGTTCCGCCGGAAAGCTGACCATCGATCCCGCGGAGATGCAGAAGCCGTGGACCGGTGACCTGGACGGCATGGTCGAGCGGCGGACCGTCCGCGTGCTCACCCCGAACAGCAAGACGTTCTACTTCAACGACAAGGGGACGCTGCGCGGCAGCGTCGTCGACTTCTTCCGGCAGTACGAAGAGGACCTCAACAAGAAGCTCGCCGCGGAGAAGAAGCTCAAGGACAAGAACCTGAAGGTCCGGGTGGTGTTCATCCCGATGCGCAGGGACCAGCTGCTGCCGGCCCTGGCCGCGGGAAAAGGCGACGTCGCCGCGGGCAACATCACGATCACGCCGGAGCGCCGGAAGCTGGTGGACTTCAGCGACGCGGGCATGGGCAATGTGAGCGAGGTCGCCGTCACCGGCCCGGCGTCGCCGAAGCTCGCGACGCTGGACGACCTTGCCGGCAAGGAAGTCTTCGTGCGCAAGTCGTCGAGCTACTACGAGAGCCTCGTCGTCCTCAACAAGAGGTTCGTGGCCGAGAAGAAGGCTCCCGTCACTTTCCGTGAGGCGCCCGAGACTCTCGAGGACGAGGACCTGCTCGAGATGCTGAACGCCGGCCTGGTCGCGATCGTCATCGTCGACAAGCACAAGGCGGATTTCTGGAAGCAGGTCTTCCCGAAGATTGTCGTGCACGACACGGTCGCCGTTCGCACCGGTGGCGAGGTCGCGTGGGCATTCCGCAAGGGCAGCCCCCAGCTCCAGGCGTCGTTGAACGATTTCGTGGCGAAGCACAAGGTCGGGACCTCCACCGGCAACCAGCTGCTGACGAAGTACCTCAAGAACGCGGGCTACGTGAAGAACGCGGCCTCCGAGACCGAGCGCAAGAAGTTCTTCGACCTGGTCCAGTACTTCCAGAAGTACGGCACGAAGTACGACGTGGACTGGGTGCTGATGGGCGCTCAGGGCTACCAGGAGTCGCAGCTGAACCAGCAGGCGAAGAGCGCGGTCGGTGCGATCGGCGTGATGCAGGTCATGCCCGCCACCGGCAAGGACATGAACGTCGGCGACATCCGCGAGACCGAGGCGAACATCCACGCGGGCATCAAGTACATGCGCTGGATGATCGACAACTACTACGGGAAGGAGCCGATGACGGACCTCGACAAGGCCCTCTTCGCGTTCGCCTCGTACAACGCCGGCGCGGGCAAGATCTCGCAGCTTCGCAAGGAGGCCGCCAAGCGCGGGCTCGATCCGAACGTCTGGTTCCAGAACGTGGAGTACGTCGTGGCCGAGAAGATCGGCCAGGAGACCGTGACCTACGTCAGCAACATCTATAAGTACTACATCGCGTACCGCCTGATCCAGGAGAGCCAGGCCGTTCGCAAGGACGCCATCGACAAGGTGAAGAGCGGCGGCAAGTGAGTTGATACCCGTCGCGCCGTGAAGTGCGTACGATCGCGGATTCCTTCCCCACGGCGAAGAGTCCATGCCCGGCGCAAGAAAGACCCGCATCGCGATCGCCTGCCAGGGCGGCGGTGCACAGACCGCCTTCACCGCAGGCGCCCTGAAAGCCCTCTTCCAGGAGGGCGTCCACGAGGAGTTCGATATCGTCGGCCTCTCCGGCACTTCGGGAGGCGCGATGTGCACGGCGCTCGCCTGGTATGCGCTGCGCAAGGGCGACAAGGAGCCGTGGAAACGGCTGGATGCGTTCTGGGAGGAGAACACCGCGAAGTCGCCGATCGAGATCGCCTTCAACCGCTATCTCGTGGATACGCTGCGCATGACCAACCGCGGCCTGCTGGCGCAGGTCGCGCGCGGCCCCAAGTCGCCGATCACCGCGGCGTTCATGCAGGGGTGGTCCCGCCACATGCGCCCGCGCTTCACCGACATGGAGGGGTTGCTTCGCGCGCATATCGACTTCGACGAGTTGAAGCGCTGGGGCAAGCAACCGAAGGGCCCCGTGCTCCTCATCGGCGCGATCGAAGTGCTGAGCGGCCGGCTGGCGACGTTCTCCTCGGCCAACGAGGCGATCCGCGTGGAGCACATCATGGCCTCCAGCACCGTGCCGATGCTCTTTCCCGCGGTCGAGATCGGGAAGGGCGTTTATTGGGACGGCGTGTTCTCGGACAATCCGCCGGTGAACGAGCTCGTGCAGCCCGTCCACGTCGGCGCGGGCAACCTGCCGGAAGAGATCTGGGTCGTGAAGATCAACCCGACGACGTGCGCGCAAACGCCGGTGGGGCCCGAGGAAATCGTCGATCGCCGCAACCAGCTCACGGGCAACATCTCGCTCTTCCACCAGCTCGACACGATCGCGTGGCTGAACAACCTTTATCTCAAGGGCGCGATCGACAAGGCGTTCATGGCGAAGAACAACATCCCGGGGCCCGTGCGCATCCCGAAGTCGTACGCGGACGATCCGGACCTCGAATACCACATCCCCTGCATCGAGATGTCCGGCGCGCTGACGGGCAAGCTCGGCATCGAGAGCAAGCTCGACCGCAGCGCGGAGAACCTGAAGCCGCTGATCGCGGACGGCGAGCGCCAGGCGCGGGCGTTCCTCGCCGAGCGCGCGAAGCTCAGCCGGAAACCTCGGCCATCTTCCGCTTCGGCACGTTCGAAGACTTTGCGACGGCCGTCGCGATGAAGTCCATGAGGCCCGGCGACAGGCAGTCGTAGGGCTCGAGCCCCAGCTCGCGCAGGCGCGCCCGGACGTCGCCCATCCGTTCCGGATCGGCGCCCGATTCGATGATCGACGAGACGAACGCCGCGAAGCCCGGTGGCGCCCAGCCGGCGTCGGTCGACAGCTCGGTGTGGAAGAAGTCGAATCCGTGGAGCGGATGGCCCGGCCTGTTGACCCGGCCATGCATGTGGACGCCGCACTGCGCGCACGCGTAGCGCTGGATGAGCGCCTTGTCGTCCACGACCTTCAGCTTGTCCGCATTCGCCGTGACCGAGACGTTGGTGCTCGCCGTCGCCGCGACCTGGGAGAACAACGACCCGGCCGGCTTCCAGCACTTCGTGCAGCCGCACACGTGGTTGAACTGGGCCTGTCCCTTGATCGCGACCGTGACCTTGCGATCCGCGCAATGGCAGGAGAGGTTGCCGCCGGTGAAATTCGCCGCCGCGGCCTTCGCGCCGCGGTCGACCTGGGGATGGATGGAGAGAGGCATGTGTCGCTCCTTTTGGGGGTTCGTCACTCGAGAGGGACCTGCGCGACCATCGTACTCCGAGTTATCCACAATTCGCTTCGAGCCGTGCACTCGCGCTGCGCGTCCGTAGACTGTTCGAATGCCATTGAAGTCCACTGCTGGAAACCACGGCGCGCCTGCGAAGGGCCGAGGTGCCGCGTCGAATCCCGAGGGGCGTTTCGAGAACTGGGAGCGCGGTTCGGTCGACGACGGTTGGGTTCAGGATCCCGAAGAGGAGCCCGTAAAGCCGAAGACGATCGTCACGATCGAGCGTGCGAAGAGTGTGATCTCGCGCAACGATTCACCCGACGTTGGCCTGACCCAATCTTTGAACCCTTACCGTGGATGCAGCAACGGGTGCCCTTATTGCTTCGCTCGTCCGAGCCACGCGTATCTCGGATTGTCTCCGGGGCTCGATTTCGAGACGCGCCTCTTCGCCAAGACGAATGCAGCCGAGATTTTCCGCGAGGAGATCTCGAAGCCGGGATATCGCTGTGAGCCGCTCGCAATCGGCGTCAACACCGACGCGTACCAGACGATCGAGCGCGAGTACCGCATCACGCGCTCAGTCCTCGAGGTCTGCTATGAAACGAATCACCCCGTCTCCCTCATCACGAAGTGCGCGATGATCGAGCGGGACCTCGATCTGCTTGCGCCGATGGCCAGGAATAATCTCGTCCACGCCACGCTTTCGGTTACGACACTCGATCACGGAATCGCGCGTTACATGGAACCTCGAGCAAGCGCGCCAGCTCGCAGGATCCTCGCCATCGAGCGCCTCTCGAAAGCCGGGATCCCCGTCGGTGTCAATGTCGCCCCCGTCATTCCCTTCCTCACCGACTCGGAACTCGAATCCATTCTGGAGGCCGCGAAGAACGCGGGAGCCAAGAGCGCCGGCTACATCCTCATGCGGCTTCCCTGGGAGGTGAAGGACATCTTCCGCGAGTGGCTGCAGGTGCATTTCCCATTGAAGGCCGATCACGTGATGTCCCGCGTGCATCAGATGCGGAACGGCAAGGACAACGACCCGCGCTTCGGCTCGCGCATGAAGGGCGAGGGCCTGTTCGCGGAGCTCCTGAAGCAGCGCTTCGACAAGGCGTACGCGCGCCTCGGTTTCGAGGACACGGCGTACGAGCCGCTCGATACCACGAAGTTCGTCCCTCCCTCGCGCAACGGCCAGGCCTCGCTTTTCTAGCCGTGCGCTCGCCTGCTACATTTGAGGCGTGAAGACGCTTTCCATCGAACACGTCCCCGGCCATCCGGACTTCCGCGCGCTCTCGTCGATCGGCGGCATTGGCATCGACCTGCGTTACGCGAGCGCCAACAACCTGGTCGGCTCCGATCTCTATGCGCCCTTCGATTGCTCGTGGCTGCATCGCGAGGGCGCGGAGCGCCTCGAGCAGGCCGTCGCCCACCTCGCGAACCAGCGTCCCGATCTCAAGCTCGTGGTCCTCGATGCCGTGAGGCCGCAGCGCGTACAGCAGCGCCTGTGGGATCGGCTGGAGGGGACGGACCTGCGCATGTACTTCGCCGACCCCGCGCGCGGCTCCATCCATTCGTTCGGCATGGCGGTGGACATCACGCTCGCGGACCGGAGCAACACCGAGCTCGACATGGGCACGCCCTTCGACGACCTCACCGAGCTCTCGCACCCGCAGCGCGAAGCGGCGTGGCTCGCCAGCGGCGCACTCACACGGGCGCAGCTCGACAACCGCATGCTTCTTCGCGATGTGATGAGCCGTGCCGGATGGCAGGGCATCTCCACCGAGTGGTGGCACTTCGACGGCGGGGACCGCGAGCGGATCCGCGCCGAGTTCGCCCGCGTTCTCTAAGCGCGCTACCGCGCTAGAGCGCAGGGCCCGTCGATCGAGCTACCCAGTCGATGATCGCGTCGAGGATCGGCCGCGCCACGTAGCGCGTCGCCCGCTCGTGATTGAGCATCGCCACCACGACGTTGGTTCCACCACCCGAATCGCGCACGTAGCCGGCAATCGCGGTGACGTCACGCAGCGTCCCGGTCTTGATGCGAGCCGTCGCCGCCGCCGGGCTCGTGCGCAGGCGATTGCGCATCCCGCCATCCACCGCCACCACCGGCAGGCTGGCCATGTACTCGGGCGCCCACGGGCCGGCCGCCGCGAGGCGTAGCACCGCCGCCAATTGGTTCGGCGTGACGCGCTCCGTCCGCGACAATCCCGATCCGTTCTCGAGGACGAGCCCCGCACTATCGATGCCGTGTGTCTCCATCCACGCGCGAATCACGGCATCCGCGGACTGCGCCGTCGGCCGGCCCGCGCCCGAGGCCACGCCCAGCGTGAGGAACATCACGCGGGTCACGGGATTGTCCGAGCGCTTGTTGATGTCGATCAGCACCTGCGAGAGCGGTCGCGATCCGTGCGATGCAACGAGCCGCGCGGTGGAGGGCGCCACGCCATCACGAACCCTGCCGCGGAATTTCCCGCCCAGCCGCTGCCACGTGGCCCGGAAGAGCCGCTCCGTGTAGGCGACGCGATCGATGACGTTGATCGCCGTCGAGGCGCGGCAATCGCGCGGATATTCCCCGAGCAGCGTCACGACCACGAAGCCGTCACGCCCGGTTCGCACGGCCGGATACTTCCAGCCGTCCTCCCAGTCCTCGCAGGAACGATCGACGAGCTCCATCTTCGTCTCGACGGTCACGCCGGAGAGCGGCGTGGCCACGAGCACCCGCACGGTGTCCTGGTCCGAGGCGAGGTCGAGATGCATCAGGTTCGAGCCCGCCATCAGCGCGTCGGGGATGAGGTTGTAGCGGAACTCCGGGGCCTCGTCGAAGGGCGGCACGCCCACGTCGGTGCGGGCCGGGTCGAAGAAGGTGCGGTCGAGCACGAGGTCGCCGCGGATCTCCTGGATGCCCTCGAGGCGAAGCGCCCCCAGCAGCCGCTCGAAGGCCACGGCGTCCAGGTCCACGTCCCCGAGCCCGCGCAGGATCACGTCGCCCTCGAACACGCCCGCGGTCTTGACCCCGGACAGGAGCAGCTCGGAGCGTCCGCGATAGATTGGGCCCAGCGTATCGAGGGCGACCAGGGACGTGAGGAGCTTCAGCGTGGAGGCGGGCTGGACGCTGCGATCGGCCCCCGCCGCGGCCCAGGTGGCGCCATCCGGGAGCCGCTGCACCGTGTAGGAGAGGGCATCGGGGGGCAGGCCCGCGGCCTCGACCTGCGCGCGCAAGGTGTCCGGCAAGCTGGACTGGGCGAGGCACTTTTCGAAGGGGGCGCAGAGGAAGAGGCAGAGCAGGAAGGCGCGCAAGGACACGGCGGTATGAACTCTCGATTCATTAGGCATTTGTAATATTGCCGGACTTTCAGCAGAATCGATCGGCGAGGGAAACAAGCGATTACGACGGCCACCAAGGCCGCAGCCATTTCCATTCATTTTCCAAGGGGGATCACCGGTGAAATTCCGACTGCTGGCACACGCAGTGGCGTTGACGTTCGTGGCAGGGGCCGCGCACGCGCAGGACGCGCAGAAGGTCGAGCGGCTCGAGATCACGGGCTCCAGCATCAAACGCATCCAGGAAGAAGGCTCGCTCCCGGTCCAGGTCATCACGCGCGAGGACATCCAGCGCCGCGGCATCACCAACGCCGAACAGCTGCTGATGCAGATCTCGGCCAACGGCACGGGCGCGGACAACCTCTCCTCCAACGTCGGCATCCAGCTCGGCACCACCGACCGCAACAACAACGGCAACTCCAGCGCCAACCTGCGCGGCCTGGGCGCCTCGAACACCCTCGTGCTGCTGAACGGCCGCCGCCTGGCCACGCACGGCGCCAAGGGCAACGCGGTCGATTTGAACTCGATCCCGATGTCCGCCATCGAGCGCGTCGAGATCCTCAAGGACGGCGCCTCGGCCATCTACGGCACGGACGCGATCGCGGGCGTGATCAACTTCATCCTGCGCAAGGACTTCACCGGCGTCGAGATCACCGGCTACGGCGACGTCACGGAGCAAGGCGGCGGGGACCGCTACAACGCCAGCATCACGGCGGGGTGGGGCAACCTCGACAAGGACCGCTGGAACGTGATGGGCGTCCTCACGTGGGACCGCCAGGAGATCCTGAACGGGGTCGACCGCGCGTTCTCCAACGGCTACCAGCCGAGCCGTGGCCTCTCGCCGGATACGGCGGGCACGCCGTTCGCCACACAGACGGGCCTCGCCGGCACCGCCATCGGCGCCTCGTTCCGCACGCCCGCGGGCGGCGCGACGCAGACCTTCAACCGCGCCAACCTGCTGTCGTTCCAGGGCAACTGCGGAGCGGTCGACGGGCAGAGCCAGTACGAGACGGGCATCTGGAACGCCCCGGGCTTCCGTTACGCATGCTCGTACGACTACGGCGGGCGGGAAGTCCTCATCCAGCCGGTCGACCGCACGCAGGTCGTCGCGCGCGGCACCTTCAAGGTGAGCAACGAGCTCACGGCGTTCGCCGAATTCGTCGCCTCGCGCACCGAGGCCACGAAGATGTTCGAGGAGTACCAGATCACCACGACCGGTGATTTCCTCGGCATGCGCTACCCGGTCGGCGGCCCGTTCTACCAGGACCTCTCGGCGTACATCCCGCTCTTCAACAACCAGCTGCCCATCGCCTATCGCTGGCGTTGCATGGAGTGCGGCCTGCGCACCATCGAGACGACGACGGATACGTACCGCTTCCTCGCGGGCGTGGACGGCACGCTGTTCAACAAGTGGGACTACAAGTTCGGCGTCTCCACCGCGGGCAGCGAAGCCGAATCGGTCCTCGGCAACGGCTACATGTTCACGGCGCCGCTCACCGCGGCACTGGCGAGCGGCCTGGTGAACCCCTGGCTGATGCCTGGCCAGACGCAGACCGCCGCCGGCAATGCGCTGCTGGAAGCAGCGCGCGCCAACGGCACCAAGCTCTTCGCGGGCGAATCCTCGTTGATCCAGTTCGACGGCGCGATCTCGGGCGAGCTCTGGCAGCTTCCCGCCGGCCCGATGTACGGCGCCGCGGGCTTCGACTACCGCAAGGAGACGTACAAGTTCGACGACGGCTCGCGCACCACGCAGCCGGTGTACCAGGCGCCGTTCGATCCGCAGTTCGCCAAGGCCGAGCGCACGGTAAAGGCCTTCTACGCGGAAGTCGCGGTGCCGGTCCTGAAGGGCTTCGAGATCACGGGCGCCATCCGCCACGACGACTACAGCGACTTCGGCGGCACCACGAACCCGAAAGTGTCGTTCCGCTGGAACCCGATCGAGCCGCTCGTGTTCCGCGGCTCGTATGGCGAGGGCTTCCGGGCTCCGAGCTTCTTCCAGCTCTACACGACGACGACGGTATCGCCGGTCCCGGGCAACGTGGCCGATCCGGTGCTGTGCCCGCTGAGCCCGAACGACCTCTCGGTGTGCGCCATTCGTCCGGACTCGCGCCAGGGCGGCAACCCCGACCTCAAGCCGGAAACGTCGAAGCAGTGGTCGGTCGGCTTCGTCGCCGCGCCCACGCCCTGGATGAACGGCAGCGTCGACCTCTGGCAAGTCCGCCGCGATGACCGGATCTACGAGCTCAACGCCCAGCAGGTGCTGGCGCAGTACAACACGTTCCCCGAAGCGCTCGTGCGCGGCACCAACGGCCGCCTCGACGGTCCCGGCGGCTACATCCAGGCGGGCTTCGTGAACGCCGCGGATGACATCACGCGCGGCGTGGATCTCAGCCTGCGCTTCCAGGGCAAGATGTTCGCCGGCAGCTGGAACGCCTCGATCGACGGCACGTACATCGAGCTCTACAAGTCGCGCGTGTACATCAACCTGGACTACGACTCGCTGGCCGGAGCGTGGAGCAATCGTGATCTCTACCCGCGCTGGAAGCACTTCGCGCAGTTCACGTACACGCAGGGCCCGTGGAGCGGCACGCTGTACCAGCAGTACACGTCCAGCTACGGCGACCAGAACCCGCCGGGCATTGCGGCCGCCGGGTTCCCGTCCGTCGACTCGTACCTCATCTACGGCGTGAGCGGCACGTACTCGGGCTTCAAGAACTGGGTGCTGACCGCGGGTGTCCGCAACCTGTTCGACGAGGATCCGCCCTTCACCGCGCATAACCTGGACTTCGCCGCGGGCGCAGGCTGGGATCCGCGCGTGGCAGACCCGAGGGGCCGTGCGTACTACGCGCGGGTGACGTTCAAGTTCTGAACCGACGGCAATTTGCAGTAGCACTTGCGACGCTCGCGGCTTCGGCCGCGGGCGTTGTCCGTTCTGCGCCGCAATCCGGACTCATCAAGCCTCCGCGCCTCAAGCCCGGCAGCCTCGTCGGCTTGGTGGAACCCAGCGGCATCGTCGATGACGCCCTGATCGAGAAGGGCGTGCGCAACCTCGAGAGCTTCGGCCTGCGCGTGAAGCTCGCTCCCAATATTCGTGCCGTGCTCGGCGGCTACGCGGGCACGGTCAACCAGCGCCTGGCCGACCTGCACGGCATGTTCCTCGACCGCGAGGTGGAAGGCCTCTGGGTGCTCAGGGGCGGCTCGGGGGGCGGGCACCTTTTGCCGCATCTCGATTACGAGCTGATTCGCAGCCATCCCAAGGCCTTCGTCGGCTACTCGGACACGACGTCGCTGCACTTGGGCTTGCTTCGCGGCGCGGGGCTGGTGACGTTCCATGGCCCCGTGGCGTCGTCCACGTTCTCCGAGTACTCCGCGGGCAACCTGCGCGCCGTGTTGATGGAGCCGCGCGCGACGCGGGCCTTCGAGGGCGCGAAGGAGAACGCGGAGAAGGCGCTCCAGCAGAAGCAGTTCGCGCCGCTCACGTTTCGCACGGGCACCGCCGAGGGGCCGCTCGTGGGCGGCAACCTGGCCGTGCTCTCGTCGCTCATCGGCACGCCGTTCGCGCCGCGTACGAAAGGATGCGTGCTCTTCCTCGAGGAGATCAGCGAGGCGCCGTATCGCGTGGATCGCCTGCTCGAGCAGCTCCGCCAGTCGGGCGTGCTGACGGCGGCCTCCGGCGTAGCGCTCGGCGTGTTCCAGAAATGCGATCCGCCGGATTCGGACCCGTCGCTGACATTGGCCGAGGTACTGGAAGCGCAGTTCCGCGATTCGAAGGTGCCCGCGGCCTACGGATTTTCCTTCGGCCACATCGCGCACCAGATGACGCTGCCGCTGGGGATTCGCGCGCGGATGGATGCGGCCGAGCGCACGCTCACGCTGCTCGAGCCCGCCGTCGCCTGATCAGGCGGGCTTGCCGCCCAGCGCCCGCTGGTACAGCGCGGTGAGGATGCGCTCCTCGAAGCGGAAATACGACGAGTAGATGCCGGGATTGGTGCGCGGATCGAACCCCGTGCCGCCGCAGAGGAAGAGCAGGCCGTTCTTCGTTTCGCGATTGAAGGCGAAGGTGCCGATGAGCCCCCACGCATCGCCCAGGTGGCCCACCGCCGTGAAGCCGCCGCCGTCCACGAGCCTGTCCCCGCCTTGCACGTCCATGAAGTGCTGGCAGCCCAATCCCCACGCGTTGAAGCGGCGAGCGGCGCTCCCGTAGTCCGCGAGGCCGTTCTCCGGCCCGGCGTAGCGCCATTGCACGGAGACCATTTCGTCCACGCGCGCGGCCGACAGGAAGCGCTTTCCGTCCAGCTCGCCGCCGGCCATCAGCATGCGCATCACGCGGCCGAGATCCGCGGCGGTGGCGCGCAGGTTGCCCTGCGGCCCGAAGAGCGTGCCGTTGCTGCCGGGGACGTAGCCCGGACTCGCGCGCGGCACCGGATCGCTCGTGCTGTAGTCGTCTACCTGCGGGATCCACGGGCCGTCGAAATACCAGGGCGCGTTGTCGTCGGCGTTCGAGCGCTTGCGGTAGAGCGTCGCGATGCGGCCCTGGCGCTCCTTGGGAAGGTCCGCCGGGCTGAAGCCGCCCTGCATGCCGAGCGGCTCGAGGACGAGGCGCTGCATCAATCGGTCGAAGCGCTCGCCGGTGACCTTCTCGAGCACCGTGCCGATCACGCCCCAGCTCAGGTTGGTGTACTCGAAATAGGCACCGGGCGCGGCCTTGCTCGACCACATGGCGCCCTGCCCATGCTTGGTGCCGCCGGGCAGGAGCACATCGCGAAGATCCACGCGCTCGTCCCAGTAGTAGCCGCCGTCGTCGCGCAGCGAGGAGGTGTGGCACAGCATCATGCGCAGCGTGACGGGCGCGCCCGGGAAGTGAGGGTTGCGCAGCGCGTAGCCGAGATAGGAGCCCGCATCGGCATCGAGGTCGAGGCGGCCCTGCTCGACGAGGCGCAACACGCCGAGCGTGGTCACGAGCTTGGAGATCGAGGCGATGCGGTAGAGCGTCGTCGGCTGCGCGGGGCGGTCGCGCACGCGGCTGGTGGGATCGATGAAGCGGCGGCCGAAATGGCCCTCGTAGACGACGTTCCCGTCGCGCACGGCCAGTGTTGCAAGGCTCGCCAGCGGCTGCCCCGCGTCACGGACGATGGCGCCCAGCTCGGCGTCGAGCGCGTCGGCAAAGGGCTCGCGGCGCCGCGCGGCGTTGGCCGTTCCGGGAAGGGTCATGGCAAGGAGGCCGAGCGCGGAGAGGGTGGTGAGCGCACGCCGGCGGCTCATGGGCCGGTGAGCACGTCGAGCATCGCGGCGGTCTCGGCGTCGGGCATGCCGTCGTAGCGCGAGGGACGGTACTTCATCTGGAAGGCGGCGAGGACGCGGACCGTGGCCTCGTCGAGCGCGCCGTTTTGCGGGACGGAAAAGCCGTGCTTCTGGAGGCGGTCCTGGAACCACACGATGTCGGGCATCGCGACTTCGAACGCCGGCAGCCTGCGTGCGACGTCCGCCGCATCCGGCCACACGATGAGCCCTTCGTCCGCGAGGCGCTTCCACGGAAAGCGCGGGCCCGGGTCGACCTTGCGCTGCGGCGCGATGTCGCTGTGGCCCACGACGCGGTCGGGGCGGATCTGGTGGCGTTTGATGATGTCTCGCACCAGGGCCATCACGACTTCCATTTGCGCCTCGGGATACTCGGCCCACGTCTGCGCGCCCGGCGGCCCCTTGAGGCCCAGGTTCACGATCTCGATGCCGATGGAGGCGGCGTTGAGCTGCGTCTGGCCGAGCCACGAGCTCGCGCCCGCGTGCCAGGCGCGGCGGTTCTCGTCCACGAGCTGGTAGACCGTGGGCGGGTTGTCGCGCACGAGGTAATGGCTGCTCACCTTGCCGTCGCCTCGCGTGAGTGTTTCGAGCGACGACTCGAAGCCCTCCGAGGTGAAGTGGATCACCAGGTACTGGGCCCGGCTGTCCTGGTTGGCGGAGGTGTAGGTGGTATCGAGGCGCGGCGGGCCGGCGGCGCAGCCCGCGAGGACCAGGGCCGCGACCGCGAAGAGCGATCGTTTCATGGCTATACAATACGACACGAACGCCGTTCGATCATTGATCCGGGAGATGAAAAGCATGCTGGTTCGGTTCCTTGTTTTCTGCGTCGCCCTGGGCGTCGCGAACGTGTCCCTTGCCGCGAAGGTGTTCAAGTGGTCTTCGTCGGGCGACATCACGACGCAGGACCCCCACGGGCAGGACGAGACCTTCACCAAGTCCATCAACGCCATGATCTACGAGCGCCTGATCATGCCGGGCAAGGACATGTCGCCCACGCCGTGGCTGGCGACGTCGTGGAAAGTGGTCTCGCCGACGCAACGCGTGCTCTACCTCCGCAAGGACGTGAAGTTCCACGACGGCACGCCGATGACGGCCGACGACGTCGTGTTCTCCTTCCAACGCGCGGCGAAGTCGAAGCAGTTCCGCACGTATTCCATCCCCGCCGGCACCGCGCGCAAGATCGACGACTACACGGTCGAGTTCACCACCGAGAAGCCGAATCCGATCGGGCTCGTCTCCATCGGCGAGATCCCGATCATGAGCAAGGCCTGGTGCGAGAAGAACAAGGCGGTCGATCCGCAGGACTTCTCCAGCAAGGACATCACCTACGCATCGCGCAACGCCATGGGCACGGGGCCGTTCAAGCTCGTCGCCTACGAGCCCGGCATCAAGACGGTTCTCGAGAAGAACGCGGCGTGGTGGGGCTTGAAAGACGGCCGCGGCGCCGAGACCAACCTCGAGGTGATCGAATACCGCCCGATCGCGGCGGCCGCCACGCGCCTTGCCGCGCTCAAGTCCGGCGAGCTCGATTTCGTGCTTGATCCTCCCGTGCAAGACGTGCCGCGCCTGAAGGAAGATCCGGCATTCAAGGTGTGGGAAGGCGACGAGACGCGCGTCATCACCATCACGCTCGACCAAGCGAGGGACGAGCTGCTTTTCTCGGACGTGAAGGGCAAGAACCCGTTCAAGG
The DNA here is from genome assembly GCF_013003965.1 of Usitatibacter rugosus. Lineage (NCBI taxonomy): Bacteria > Pseudomonadati > Pseudomonadota > Betaproteobacteria > Nitrosomonadales > Usitatibacteraceae > Usitatibacter > Usitatibacter rugosus. The sequence goes on from NZ_CP053069.1 coordinate 1,575,810, forward strand.
ACAAGCGCGTGCGCCAAGCCCTCTACCAGGGCATCGACATCATGGCGATCCGCACGCAGGTGATGCGCGGTCTGTCGACGCCGACCGCGATCGGCACGCCGAACCCGAAAGGCGAGGGCATCCCGGTCTCGTACGACAAGCGTTTGCCCTATGACGTCGCCGGTGCCAAGAAACTGCTGGCCGACGCGGGCTATCCCAACGGCTTCGGCTTCACGCTGCACTGCCCCAACGACCGCTACGTGAACGACGAGCGCATCTGCACGGCGCTGGCGGGCATGTGGGCGCGCATCGGCCTCAACGTGAAGGTGGAAGCGATGCCCAAGGCCCAATACTTCCAGCGCACGCCGAAGAAGGAATTCAGCGCGTGCATGCAGGGCTGGGGCGACAACAACCGCGACGCCATGTTCACGCTGAAGCCGCTGTACCACACGCTGAACGACAAGGGCGCGGGCGACACCAACTACGGCAACTTCAGCAACGCCGAGCTGGACGCGCTGATCGACGCCGCGGACGTGGAGATGGATCCCGCCAAGCGCCAGGAGCAGCTGAACAAGGCGATCGAGGTCCTGCAGCGAGAGGTGCTCGTGATCCCGCTGCATCGCCAGGTCATTCCCTGGGTGTCGCGCTCCAACGTGACGCTTGTCCACCGTTCGGACAACAAATTTGCGCCGCTCTGGGTGAAGGTCGATTGAGCGCCTTCGCTTGAGCAACCGTCATTCCCGCGTAGGCGGGAATCCAGCCTGGGTCCCCGCCTGCGCGGGGACGACAAAATGGCTTTGAGTTACCTCTGGGCCGGCTTCTTCATCGTCGGCTTCCTCGCCGCGCTCGGGCAATGGCTGTTCCTGGGCGACACGGAGGTGTTCAAGCGCATCGTGGACGGCACGTTCGAGTCCGCGCGCGTGGGCGTGATGGAGATCGCGTTGCCCTTGGCCGGAGTGATGACGCTGTGGCTGGGCATTCTCGCGGTCGGTGAGAAGGCGGGCGCGATCGAGGCGGTGTCGCGGATCATCGGCCCGTTCTTCTCGCGAATCTTTCCGGGCGTGCCGAAGGATCATCCGGCCAACGGCCTCATCGTGATGAACTTCTCGGCCAACTTCCTCGGGCTGGACAACGCCGCCACGCCGATCGGGCTCAAGGCCATGGCGAGCCTTCACACGTTGAACCCCAGGAAGGACGAGGCCTCGGACGCGCAGCTCATGTACCTCGTGCTGCTGACGGCGGGGCTGACGCTGATTCCGGTCACGGTGATGGCGCAGCGCGCGATCCTCGGCGCGAAGGATCCGACGGACATCTTCATTCCCACCCTGATCGCGACCTACGCCGGGACGCTCGTCGCTTTCCTCGCGGTGGCGCTCAAGCAGCGCATCCGGCTGCTCGATCCGGTCGTGCTGTCGTGGCTCATCGGCCTTACCTCGTTCGTCGGCGGCATCGTCTGGTTCTTCAGCACGCAGCTCACGCGCGAGCAGGTGCAGCTGGTCTCGAAGATCGCGGGCAACCTCGTGATCCTGGTCGTGATCGTGGGCTTCCTGCTGGGCGCGATGCGGCGGAAGGTAAACGTCTACGACGTCTTCATCGAGGGCGCGAAGGAGGGGATCCAGACCTCGATCATGATCATCCCGTTCCTGGTCGGGATGCTCGTGGCGATCGGCGTGCTGCGCAATTCCGGCGTGCTGGACTTCGTGGTCGGCCTGATCGCGTGGTGCATCTCGGCGATGGGCTTCAACACGGACTTCATCCCTGCGCTGCCCACGGCGCTGATGAAATCGGTCTCCGGCAGCGGGGCGCGCGCGATGATGATCGAGGCGATGAAGGTCTACGGGCCGGATTCTTTCGTCGGGCGCCTGGTGTGCATCCTGCAGGGCTCATCGGACACCACGTTCTACATCATCGCGCTGTACTTCGGGTCGGTGGGGATCACGAAGACCCGATATGCGGTGACGTATGGCCTCCTGGCGGACTTTGCGGCTGTCGCCGCTGCCATTGGCGTGGCCTATTTGTTCTTTCACTAAGGCGAAAGGCGTCCTCCGCAGATAAACACAGATAAACGCAGATAAAACCTTCGAGCTTTAGCCCGGCAAGGTTTTGACTTCATCGGCGTTTATCTGTGTTTATCTGCGGAGGGCGCCTTTTGCCTTGATTCTTAAATCGAGTCGGTGGTTTCCGCGAGGTAGAACCACTCGTGGCCGGGCTGGGCGCTGACGTCGGGGAAGACGATGCGGCCGCGCTTCGTGGCCTTGATCACCGTGCCGTCGTGGCGCGTGGCGATCACGTCGCCGGGCTCGAGCGGATCGAAGCTCGCCCACGCGCGGCTGAACTTGTCGTCGGCGTGATCCTTGTCCACCACTTCGTGCAGGCGGAGCGACTCGTATTTCTCGACAGGCGGCGGTGCAGGTTCCCCCGTGTGGCCGAGGAAGGCGAGCGTATTGCGGATGGCGCGATAGGCCACCTCGGGCGACGTGGGATCGTCGTGCTGCCCGCACTCGAGCGTCATCGAGTAGCCACCCTGCGAGCGCATGTACTCCGTGGTGCCCACGCCGTAGATCGCATCGGCAGCCAGCGGATTGGCAGCCACGTTCGCACGCCGGCGGGCGACGCCGCGCGCATAGGTATCGAGCCAGCCTTCCACGAAGCGCCGCACGCCGAGGCGTCGTGCGAGATCGCGCTCGGCCTTCGAGTGCTTGAAGGGCTCGATGATGCCGTCGTTGTCGTTCGGGCCGACCAGGCAGAACGCCTCGGTCTGGCCGCGGGTGGAGTGCAGGTCCAGCAGCGCCTCGTGGCTCGCCATGAGTGGGCAGAGCCAGTTGGCGACGTGGTCCTCGAAGTCTTTCGGCGTCTTCGTGGGCGACAGGTTGCGGTTCAGGTTCCGGTCGCCCATGCGGTCGCGCTTCGCGTAGGCGAGCGGATTGCAGACGGGCACGAACGTCACGTGGCCGCGCACGATGGGCAGCGCGCCGGACTGGATCTCCGAGACGACGCGGCGAATGCCCTGTGTGCCGCAAGTCTCATTGCCGTGGACGGCGCCGGTGACGATGAGGCGCACGCCGGGCTCGAGGCCGGTGTACGCGATGGATTCGAAGGGAAGCGGTTTCGTTGTCATGACCTGAATTCTACGGTGCGGCAGGCGCGGTCCGGCGCAATGCCAGGAGAAGCAGCTTTCGCTGGAAGTGCTCGCCGAAGCTTTCCGGATGAACGAGCGCCATTCGTTCCAGTGCCGGGGCGTCGCCGGCCGTCGCGGTTGCCGACAGCGCCTGCATCGCGAGCGCCACCTTGCGATGCGCGTTGGCCTTGAGCCAGGCGAGCGCAGGAAGCAGCCGCTGCTCGACCTCGTCGAAGTCGGTACCGAGCGGGAAGGACGGGAGCGCACCACGTGCCACCAGCGGGGCCAGCTTCGCCGCAAGCTGCTCCGGTGTATTCGACCGTGTGGCGAAAGGTACCTTCCAGTCGGCCGGAAGCTTGCCCGCGGCCTTCGCAGCATTCGCGAGCCCATCCTGGAAGCGAGCGTCGGCAATCCCGATCAGGGCCGCAGCAACTTCTCCATCGGTACGCCCGCGCAAATCCGCGATGCCGTACTCGGTGACGGCGATGTCGCGCAGGTGCCGCGGGATCGTCGTGTGCCCGTAGTTGAAGACGATGTTCGACTCGACGCGCCCAGCAGCCTCGCGAGTGGAACGGAGCAGCAGCACCGAGCGAGCGCGCTCGAGTGCGTGCGCCATTGCGACGAAGTTGTACTGGCCACCCACGCCGCTCACCACGCGTCCGTCGGCGAGGGCATCGGAAACCGCCGCGCCGAAGAGCGTCATCATCATGCACACGTTGATGAAGCGCGCGTCGTGGCGCTGGCGCCGGGCCGTCGCCTCCTCGCCGAAGAGGTCGTTCACGCGCGTGACCGACGTCATGAGGATCTTCTCGCGCTCGGCTTCAGGGAGCTCGCGCAGCACGCGGTAGAACTCCCGCGGCCCCATGAAGAACCCGGCCTGCAGCGCGGGGCCCGAATCCCCTTCGGCGCGGCGGCGGATCACGCCCGCCTGCATGAGGCACATCATTCCCCACGTGAACATCTCGCTGGACGCAAACAGGCCCTCGGCGAACGGCCCGAACCCGCCTTCCGCCGCCACGAGGGCCTCATAGCGGTCTATGCCCAGCGCCAAGGCCATCTCGCGATACGTATCGGGTTGCACGTGGCGCTCGCGCAGCCAGTGCGCCACGCCGTCGCCGATGGAGCCGATGCCGAGTTGGAGCGTGCCGCCGTCCTTCACCAGCGACGAGGCGTAGAGGCCGATGGCATGGTCCGCCGTGTCGAGGGAAGGATTGGGCACGCCGAAGAGCGCGTGCTCGTGCTCGGGCGAATCCACGATCACGTCGAAGAACGACTCGGGCACCTCGGCGTCGCCCAGCATGAAGGGAAGCTTGCGGTTCACCACGCCCACCACGATGCAGGGCCGGCCCGAGGCGCGCATTCCCTGCGCGACATCCGCGGTGAGATCGGGATTGCACGAAAGGCTGAAGCGGCCGTCGCGCTCGGCGATCATCGCCGCGACCACGTTGGCGCCGCGGGCCACCATGTCGCGCCCCGCGTGGGTGTAGTTGCTCGAGAGGTAGTTCTGCTGGGCGGCCGGAAACGCGAGCATCGAGCCGGGCCGGAAATAGAACTCGTAGAGGCCGACGTTGGGCGGCATCCGGCCGGCGGCGAGATCACGGATGTAGTCGAGCCGCGGCACGCCTTCGAAGACGCGGCGCACGAAAGGATCGAGGAAACGCCCCTCGAGCCCGCCCTTCGATCTCGGGATGTCGAGCGAGAGGGCGGTGAGGATGTCGAGCCGCAGAATGCCGTTGGCCTTCACGCGTCCGTAGAGGGCGTTCAGGAGCGTCACGGGCTTGCCGAGGCCCAGGGGCGTCCCGCAGGCGACCTGCCCGCCGGTCACGGCGAGGATCGCGTCAACGGCGGCTTCGAGGCTTGCGGTACGGGTCGTTGGCATCGCGGCACGTTACCGGAAAATCGACTCTGACCCCGGTTTTGGGGTGCAACGAGGCTGGCTTCGCGGGGTCCAACCCCAGTATAATTTGATGCTTTTTCCGGCGCGGGACACAATCCTTCAGCCGCGAAGCGTACGACCCCAAAGCACAACTTTTGAGGACCGATATGCCGCAAGCCCTGACCGTCACGCTCGAGGACAAGTACACCCAGCCCTCGGGACGCATTTACCTCACCGGAACCCAGGCCCTCGTCCGCCTCGCGATGATCCAGCGCGAGCGCGATGTGCTGGCCGGCCTCAACACCGGTGGCTTCATCTCGGGCTATCGCGGCTCCCCCCTCGGCGGCTTCGACCAGGCGCTCTGGAAGGCGAAGAAGCACCTCAAGGACCACCACATCCACTTCACGCCCGGCGTGAACGAGGAGCTCGCGGCCACGGCCGTGTGGGGCTCGCAGCAGGTCGGCCTCTTCCCCGGTCCCAAATACGACGGCGTCTTCGCGATCTGGTACGGCAAGGGTCCCGGCGTGGACCGTAGCGGGGACGTGTTCAAGCACGCCAACGCGGCCGGCTCCTCCAAGCACGGCGGCGTGCTGCTCCTCGCGGGCGACGACCACGCGTGCAAGTCCTCGACACTCCCGCACCAGAGCGAGCACGCGTTCGACGCAGCGATGATTCCGGTGCTCTATCCGACGGGCGTGCAGGAGATCATCGAGATGGGCCTGCACGGCATCGCGATGTCGCGCTACTCGGGCTGCTACGTGGCGTTCAAGGTGATCTCGGAGACCGTGGATTCCTCGGCGTCCATCACGCTCGATCCCGAGAACCCGAGGATCATCCTGCCCGAGCTCACGGATCTCCCCGCCGGCGGCCTCAACATCCGCTGGCCCGACGCTCCGATGGACCAGGAGCTTCGCCTCCAGCACGACAAGATCTACGCGGCTCTCGCCTATGCGCGCGCGAACAAGCTGAACCGCATCACCATCGATTCGCCGAACCCACGCCTGGGCATCATCGCGTCGGGCAAGAGCTACCTGGATGTCCTGCAGGCCCTCGAGGACCTGGGCATCGACGAGAAGCACGCCGCCGAGATCGGCATCCGCCTCTACAAGGTCGGCATGCCCTGGCCGCTCGAATCCAACGGCGTGCGCGAGTTCGCCGAAGGCCTGGATGAAGTGCTGGTGGTGGAAGAAAAGCGCCAGGTCATCGAGTACCAGATGAAGGAACAGCTCTACAACTGGCGCGACGATGTCCGTCCGCGCGTCGTCGGCAAGTACGACGAGCACGGCGAGTGGGAAGTGCATCGTTCCGAATGGCTGCTGCCGGCCGCGGGTGAGCTGACCCCGGCGATGATCGCGCGCGTGATCGCGCAGCGCATCGGCAAGTTCTATACGTCGAAGATCGTCGAGGCGCGCCTCAAGTTCATCGAGTCGAAGGAAGCGGAGCTCGCGCGCCCGAGGAACAAGATCGCGCGCATCCCGTACTTCTGCTCGGGCTGCCCGCACAACACGTCGACGAAGGTCCCCGAGGGCAGCAAGGCGCTCGCGGGCATCGGCTGCCACTACATGGCGATCTGGATCCGCCCCGAGCAGACCATGACCTTCACCCAGATGGGCGGCGAAGGGGTGCCGTGGGTCGGCATCCAGCCGTTCACCGAGACCAAGCACGTGTTCGCGAACCTGGGCGATGGCACGTACTACCACTCGGGCCTGCTCGCGATCCGCCAGTCGGTCGCGGCCAACTCGAACATCACCTACAAGATCCTCTACAACGACGCGGTCGCGATGACCGGCGGCCAGACGCACGACGGCCCGCTCACCGTGCCGATGATCACCGAGCAGGTTCATGCCGAGGGAGTGAAGAAGGTCATCGTCGTTTCCGACGAGCCCGAGAAGTACCCGGCCAATGCGGAGTTCTCGCCCGGCGTCACCATCCACCACCGCGACGATCTCGACGCCGTGCAGCGCGAGATGCGCGAGGTGAAGGGCACCACCGTCATCGTGTACGACCAGACGTGTGCGGCCGAGAAGCGCCGTCGTCGTAAACGCGGCACGTTCCCGGATCCGCAGAAGCGCGTGATGATCAACGAGCTCGTCTGCGAAGGCTGCGGCGATTGCTCCAAGAAATCCAACTGCCTCTCGGTCGTGCCGGTGGAAACCGAGTTCGGCCGCAAGCGCGCCATCGACCAGTCGTCCTGCAACAAGGACTACTCGTGCGTGAAGGGCTTCTGCCCGAGCTTCGTGACCATCGAAGGCGGGACGCTGCGCAAGAAGAAGGGCGTGGCGCAATCCGTGGAGCAGATGCTGCCGGAGCCCACGCAGCCGTCGCTCGAGAGCCCGTACGGCATCCTCGTCACCGGCGTCGGCGGCACGGGCGTCGTGACTATCGGAGCGCTGCTCGGCATGGCCGCGCACATCGAAGGCAAGGGCGCCGCGGTGCTCGACATGGCCGGCCTCGCACAGAAGGGCGGATCGGTCTACACGCACATCCGCCTCGCCGCGAAGCCGGAAGACATCCACGCCGTGCGCATCGCCGCGGGCGAAGCGAACCTCGTGATCGGCGCGGACATGATCGTGTCGGCCTCGGACGAAGCCATCGCCAAGATGCAGCGCGGCCACACGCGCGCCGTGATCAACGGCGACGTGGCGCCCACGGGAGGGTTCACCACGAACCCGGACCTGCAGGTGCCAGCGCGCGAGATGGCGGAATCCATTCGTGAAGCAACGGGTGAGGGCGCGGCCGATTTCGTCGATGCCAGCACCATCGCCACGGCACTGCTCGGTGACTCCATCGCCACCAACCTGTTCATGGTGGGCTACGCGTTCCAGAAGGGCCTCATTCCGCTCACCAGCACGGCGATTCGCCAGGCCGTGGAGCTGAACGGCGCCGCGGTCGAATCCAACCTGAAGGCCTTCGATTGGGGACGCCGCGCCGCGCACGACCTCGCATCGGTGAAGCTGATCGCCACGCCGCCGGAAGCGACGCCGGAATCGCAGCGCCTGTCGGAGTCCCTGGACGAGATGATCCAGCGCCGCCGCACGTTCCTCGTGGGCTACCAGAACGAGGCGTACGCCAAGCGCTACGTGGATTTCGTCGAGCGCATCCGCACGCTGGAGAACGAGAAGGTCCCGGGCTCCACGGCGCTGGGCGAGGCCGTGGCGCGCTATCTCTTCAAGCTGATGGCGTACAAGGACGAATACGAAGTGGCGCGCCTCTACACCGACACGGATTTCCTGAAGCGCGTGTCGGAGACGTTCGAAGGCGACTTCAAGGTGAACGTGCACCTGGCCCCGCCGATGCTCTCGAAGATCGACCCCGCCACAGGCGAGCCTGCCAAGCGCACGTTCGGGCCGTGGATGATGAGCGCCTTCCGCGTGCTGGCGAAGCTGAAGGGCCTGCGTGGCACGGCGCTCGATATCTTCGGCTACACGCACGAGCGCAAAACGGAGCGGCAGCTCATCGCCGACTACGAAAGCGTGATGTCGGAAGTGATCGAGAAGCTCGACGCCACGAACCTCGGAATGGGCGTCCACCTGGCCACGATTCCCGAGCACATCCGCGGCTACGGGCCGGTGAAGGAGCGCCACCTGAAGGATGCCAAGGCGCGCGAAGCGGAATACCTGGCCCAGTTCCGCAACCCGGGCGCGCTCAAGGAGCGTCCGGTGACGATCCCCATCAAGGTCGCGGCCTAAGCGCCCAATTGCGTCAACTCCGTCGCCCTCGGGCGACGGAGGTCCTTGATTCCCCTTTCATTTGCAGCTTGGGCGGGCCTTGTGACGGCCCGTAGAGCCGCAATTTCCACCCTCAGGAATGTGCGGGAACCCACATTAAATCCGGGGGTTCCGGGGCATAGTTCTTGCAAATCCTTCCCCGTCTTCGACCCTGCAGGTGCAATCAATGACCAAGCTCTTGGCCAAGCCCGTTTCCTTCATCGCTACCGCGGTGGTTTTCTCCGCGATCGCGCTCTTCAGCTCGGGCAATGCTCGGGCCGCGGGAGAGCCCGTCGTGTCGCCGCTCAACGATGGCGGCAGTGTCTATCACTATCACCCCGATTCGAACGAGAAGTACCAGCTCTTCAGTCCGCCGACCGGCATCAAGCATCCTGGCGGCGTAATGCACTGGCGCTACAACGACGCGAACCGTCCCGTCTCGGTTACGAAGAACGACGCCATTACCAAGACCCAGGCGGCCATGGCGAAATGGACGGCCGTGTGCAAGATCTCGTTCGTCTACGACGGCGAGACCGCCGTTGGTTTCAACACGAGCGATGGCAACAACGTCGTCGGCTGGGACACGACGATCGTCGCGCCCACGACCGGCATCACCTACGTTGCCTGGAACCCCGGCACGGGTCTGATGACCGACTCCGAGATCCGCCTGAACGCCAACTACACGCCGGGCTTCGACTCCACGCTCGTGCACGAAGTCGGCCACGCGCTCGGCTTGCAACACTCCGATGTGAACGGCGCGGTCATGTCCGGCCCGCCGCTCACGTCGTACAACGGCATGTCCTCGCTGGGTGCGGACGACGTTGCCGGATGCGTATTCCTCTACGGCGCGCCAGGTGGCCCCGCTCCCGGGCCCGACACGACGGCGCCCACGGTGCCGACGGGACTCGCCGCGACGGCCACGGGCCAGACCACGATGAGCCTGACCTGGAACGCCTCGTCGGACGCCGTCGGTGTCGCCAACTACAAGATCTTCCGCGCCAGCAATGGCTCGCAACTGGGCACCGTCACGAGCCCGGGTGCGAACGTCACCAACCTCACGCCGGGGACGACGTACGGCTTCACCGTCTCCGCGTGCGATGCGGCGGGCAATTGCTCTGCGCAAACGGCTGTGGCCTCCGCAACGACGCAGGGTGCGGTTGCCGACACGCAGGCGCCCTCGGTACCCACGGGCCTCAATGCGGCGGGGGCGGGCACGACCCAGATCAGCCTCTCCTGGGGCGCGTCCTCCGACAACGTCGGGGTGACGAGCTACAAGGTGTTCCGGGGCGGCACGCAGATCGGGACGCCCGCGTCGACCTCGATGACGGCGACAGGCCTGCAGCCGGGCACGGGCTACAGCTTCACGGTGTCGGCGTGCGACGCGGCGGGCAACTGCTCGGCGCAATCGACACAAGCCTCCGCATCGACATTCACGGCGTCTTCCGACACGCAGGCGCCCACCATCCCCACGGGCCTCTTCGCGATGGCGGTGAGCTCGTCGTCGATCAACCTGTCGTGGTCCGCTTCGTCGGATAACGTAGGCGTCACGAGCTATCGCGTCTTGCGCAACGGCTCGCTGATCGGAAGCTCTTCGGCAACGAACACCACGGCCTCGGGCCTCCTGCCGTCGTCGCTGTACAGCTTCACGGTCCAGGCGTGCGATGCGGCGGGTAACTGCTCGGGGCAATCGACCGCGTCGTCCGCGACGACCCTCGCGGCAACCGGGGGCACGGGCGACACGGAGCCGCCCACGGTGCCCACCAACCTCGTCGCGACGGCCGTGAATTCCAGCACGGTGGTCCTCACGTGGCTGGGGTCCGTCGACAACGGTCCGGGCAACGTCACGTACCGCCTCTATCGCGACGGCGCGTTCGTCTCGCAGGGCATCACGGCCAACGCATCGGTGACGGGCCTCGCGGGTTCGACCACGTACACCTTCAACGTCCAGGCGTGCGACGTGTCCGGCAATTGCTCGCCGATGTCGCCGTCGGCCACGGCGCGGACCACGGGTACGACGACCGGCGGCCCCGGTGCCAACTACCAGGACCTCTGGTGGTCGCCGGGCCAGAACGGCTGGGGCCTCACGATCACGCAGCACGGCGAGGCGCTGTTCATCGCGATGTTCGTCTACGATGCCACCGGCAAGCCGCTCTGGGTCGTGTTGACTTCGGGCACCTGGGATAGCGCGCACACCACGTACACGGGTGCCCTCTACATCCCGGCCGGCTCGTGGTTCGGTGCGTACGACAAGGCCCGCTTCGTGGTCGGCGCTCCGGCCGGTACCGCGGCGTTCCGCTTCAACAGCTTGAACAGCGCGACGATCACGTACACGTTGAACGGCGTCTCCGGCACCAAAGCCATCGAGCGCCTGCCGTTCGGTGTCGTGGACGCCACGCCGGTCACCGACTACTCGGACGCCTGGTGGGCCGGCACGCAGGAGGACGGCTGGGGGCTGGTGCTGAGCCAGCAGTACCGCAACATCTTCGCGGCCTGGTACACGTACGACAACGCTGGCCAGAACACCTGGTTCATCATGTCGGATGGCGTGTGGACGAGCCCGACAACGTACACGGGCAAGCTCTACCGGACCCGCGGCTCGCAGGTGTTCGGTGCCAACTACAACCAGGCGGCGTTCGGACTCACGGAGGTCGGGAACCTCGTCCTCACGTTCAGTGGGACGGGTGCCGGAACGATGACGTACACGGTCGACGGCCTGACGCAGACGAAGGCGATTTCGCGGCTGGGGTTCTAGGTCACGTAAGAATTAGTTGGGGTCAATAAAGGGGTCAGACCACTTTATTCTCGCGAATAAAGTGGTCTGACCCCTTTATTGACCCCGATTAATTTGAGTAGCCGGTGAAGCGGAGGGAGTAGCTGCCTTCGTTGACGAGCAGCGTGGTGGGCGCACCGAAGGGGATGGTGAGCTTGCGGGCGACGTGGCCGAAGGGAAGGCCCGTCAGCACGGGGATGGGGAGGAGGCGCCGCAGTGTCTCCACCACCTCGTCCATCGCGTAGGGATAGCGCGCGGTGTTCTTGGGCTCGCAGTCGGCGAAGTCCGCGAGGATGACGGCGCGCTGGCGCTGCAGCACGCCGGCATGGTGGAGCTGCAGGAACATGCGCTCTACGGCATACGGCTCCTCGCCGATCTCTTCCACGAAGAGGATGCCGTCGTCGATCACCGGGAAGTACGGCGTGCCCACCAGGTGCGCGATGAGCGAAAGGTTGCCGCCCCAGATGCGGCCCTCGATCCTGCGCGGGTCGTAGCCGTGATCGCTCGCCATGTCTTCGACGAGGTGCGTGTCGCGCGACAAGGTGAGCCAGAAGTGCTGCTCCATGAACGAGTCGGGCGCGCCGTCGCCGAAGTCGATGCCGATCATCGGCCCGTGGTACGTGAGGAGATTCGCGTTGGCGTAGGCGGCCATGTTGAAGGCCGTGAAGTCGCTGAAGCCTATGAAGGCCTTGGCGCTTTCCGCCACACGGTTCCAGTCGATGCGGTTCAGCACGCGCGAGATGCCGTAGCCGCCGCGGGCGCAGATCATGAGGTCGATGCCGGGATCGTCCAGCAGGCGATGGAACCCCTCGACGCGCTCTTCATCCGTGCCCGCGAAGTAGCGCCATTCCAGGCCGGTCTCGGGGGCGACGATGACTCGGTGGCCCAAGTCGCGCATGTGAGCCACGCCGCGCGCGAGCTGCGCGGGATCGACCCGCCCGGAGAGAGCAAAGACGCCGATCGTCGCGGGCTCGGGCAGACGCCGCGGCAGCCGCAGGACCCTCTCAGCCACCCCGCGGGTGCTCTTCGAACGCGATGAGGTTGCCATCGGGGTCGCGCACCACGAACCACTTGGTGCCCCAGTGCGTGGGCTCGGGCGCCACGACGACGTGGTCGCCCTTGGGCATGAGCTTGTAGCGGAGATCCACGCTGTGGATGTCGAGGTGCAGGTTGGGATGCGGCTTGCCGTCGCCCTCGACGCGGTGCTTCTCGGCGATCACGACCTTGATGCCGCCGCCGGAGAGCACGGCACCGCGGCCCGTCTTCTCGTCGCCCCACGTCGTGAGCACGCCCCAGCTCAGCACGTCGCGATAGAACGCAAGGGACTTCTCGTAGTCCGTCGCCGCGATGAAGAGGTGGTCGAAGCGGTCGACGCTCGGACGGGACCGGTCGCTCATTTGCGTTCCAGCGCGTCCACGACCGCGAGGGCCGTCATGTTGACGATGCGACGCACGGTGGCCGTGGGCGTGAGGATGTGGACCGCCTTCGACGCACCGAGGAGGATCGGGCCGATGGTGATGCCGTCGCCCGCGACCGTCTTCAGCAGGTTGAAGGAGATGTTGGCCGCATCCAGCGTCGGCATGATGAGGAGGTTCGCGTCGCCCTTCAGCTTGGAGCTGCCGATCGAGCCGTGGCGGATCTCCGCGTTCAATGCCGCGTCGCCATGCATCTCGCCATCCACCTCGATGTCGGGGAAGCGCTTCCACATGAGCTGGAGCGCTTCGCGCATCTTCTTGGCGGTGGGATAGTCGCTCGTCCCGAAGCTGGAGTGCGAGACCAGCGCGACCTTGGGCACGAGGCCGAAGCGGCGGATCTCCTCGCACGCGAGGCCCATCATTTCGGTGAGTTGCTCGGGCGACGGATCGTGGTTTACGTACGTGTCGCAGATGAACACGGTGCGCTGCGGAAGCATCAGCAGGTTCATCGCGTAGTAGCTGCCGACGCCGGGGCGCTTGCCGATCACCTGGTCCACGTAGTGCAGGTGCAGCTCGTGCGTGCCGAACGTGCCGCAGAGCATGCCGTCGGCGTGGCCCTTGTCGATCATCATCGCGCCGATCAGCGTGTGGCGGCGGCGCATCTCGATCTTGGCGTACGCGATCGACACACCGCGGCGCTCCGTCAGGCGGTGGTAGCCCTGCCAGTAGTCGCGGTAACGATCGTCGTGCTCGGGGTTCACGATGTCGAAGTCGCGGCCGGCCTGGAGTCGCAAGCCGAAGCGCTCGATGCGGCGCTCGAGGATGGCGGGGCGGCCCACGAGGATCGGGCGGGCGATCGCTTCGTCCACGATGACCTGCACGGCACGCAGCACGCGCTCGTCCTCGCCTTCGGCGTAGACGATGCGCTTGGTGGGCGCGGCCTTCGCGGCGGAGAACACCGGCTTCATGATGAGGCCGGAGTGGTAGACGAATTCGTTCAGCTTCTGGACGTACGCCGTGAAATCCTTGATCGGCGTGGTCGCGACACCGCTTTCCATCGCGGCCTTGGCGACGGCCGGCGCGATCTTCACGATGAGGCGCGGATCGAACGGCTTCGGAATGAGGTAGTCCGGGCCGAAGCGCATCTGCTCGATGCCGTACGCCGCGGCGACGATGTCCGACTGCTCGGCCATCGCGAGGTCGGCGATGGCGCGCACGGCCGCGAGCTTCATCGGCTCGTTGATCGTCGTAGCGCCGACATCCAGTGCGCCGCGGAAGATGAACGGGAAGCAGAGGACGTTGTTGACCTGGTTCGGGTAGTCGGACCTTCCCGTCGCCATGACCGCGTCATCGCGGACGGCCTTCACCTGCTCGGGGAGGATCTCCGGCTCCGGATTGGCGAGGGCGAGGATGAGCGGCTTGGCCGCCATCTTCTGCACCATCTCAGGCTTGAGAACTCCGCCGGCGGAAAGGCCGATGAAGACGTCCGCGCCGTCGATGACGTCGCCCAGCTTCCGGTGCTTCGTGTCCTGCGCGTAGCGGACCTTGTTGTCGTCCATCAACTCCTTGCGGCCGTGGTAGACGACGCCTTCGATGTCCGCGACCCAGATGTTCTTGGGACTCAGGCCCAGGGCCACCAGCATGTCCAGGCAGGCGAGGGCCGCGGCACCCGCACCGGAGCACACGAGCTTCACCTTGCCGATATCCTTGCCGACGACGCGAAGGCCGTTCACGACCGCGGCGCCGACGATGATCGCCGTGCCGTGCTGGTCGTCGTGGAAGACGGGGATCTTCATGCGCTCGCGCAGCTTCTTCTCGACGTAGAAGCACTCGGGCGCCTTGATGTCCTCGAGGTTGATGCCGCCGAACGTGGGCTCGAGCGCGGCGACGACGTCGACCAGCTTGTCCGGGTCGAGCTCGTTCACCTCGATGTCGAACACATCGATGCCGGCGAATTTCTTGAAGAGCACGCCCTTGCCCTCCATCACGGGCTTGGCGGCGAGGGGACCGATGTTGCCGAGGCCCAGTACGGCGGTGCCGTTGGTGATGACGGCGACCAGGTTGCCGCGCGCGGTGTAGCTGCGGGCGAGGGTCGGGTCGGCGGCGATGGCCTCGCAGACGGCGGCCACGCCGGGCGTGTACGCGAGCGCGAGGTCTCTTTGCGTTGCCAGCGGCTTGGTCGGCGCGACCTCGATTTTTCCCGCCACCGGGCTGCGGTGGTACTCCAGGGCTGCCTTGCGAATGTCTTCGTGCATGAGCATTAATTTATCACGGTTGACAGTTCATAACTAAATAACTAAGAATGTGGTTATGAACCGCAACTACCTCAAGGCCATCCCGCGTGAATGGCGCACGATTTCCCGGGCCTTCACGGCGCTGGGCGACGAGCACCGCCAGCGCATCCTGCTCACGTTCGAGCCGGGCGAGCGCTTGAACGTCGGGCAGATCGTCGAGGTATCCACGCTTTCGCGCTCCGCCGTCTCGCATCACTTGAAGCTGCTTCGTGAAGCGGGCGTGCTGGAGAGCGAGAAGGTCGGCAAGGAGGTCCACTTTTGGGTCAACAAGGCGTTCCTCGAAGAGTCGATCACCGCCGTGCTGGGGTATATCCGTGAACGCGCCTGATCCGAAGCGGCGCCGCTTGTTGCAGGCGGGGTTGGCCGCGGCGCTCGCGCCGCTCGCCGGCTGCAAGGTTCCTTTCACGGCGGAGCAGGGTCTCTTCAACTCCTGTCTCCCTGCCAACCCGGCGCTCCTCGACGATCCGATCGTGAAGGCCGCGTGGGAGGGCGTCCGCACCGATCGCGTATGGGATAGCCACGCGCATCTCTTCGGCAACGGACGAACGAAGACGGGAATCTGGGTGAGCCCCGAGTTCGACGAGCCCAAGATGCCCGGTGCGCGGTTGCGACGCATGATGTTCGCGAACGGCGGCTGCGCGGGTACCGACGAGGCGCGCATGGACCTCGTGATGATCGAGCGCCTGAAGAGCCTCATGGCGCAGATGCCGCCGGGCGTGAAGGTGATGCTGCTGGCGTTCGACTTCACGTACGACGAGTCCGGCAAGCAGCGCCGCGACCTCACGACCTTCTCGATTTCCAACATCTATGCGGAGCGCGTGGCGAAGTCGGACCCGTCGCGCTTCGAATGGATCGCTTCCGTGCATCCCTATCGAGACGACGCAGCCGAAGCGCTGGCCCAGGCGAAGGCGAATGGAGCCCGCGCCGTGAAGTGGCTGCCGCCTTCCATGGGCATCGACCTCTCGCACGCGAAGACCCGGGCCTTCTACGACGAGCTCCGCAAGAACAGGATGCCGCTTCTCGTGCACCTCGGCGAAGAGCAGGCCGTGCCTGGCGCCGAGCGCCACGAATACGCGAACCCGCTGCACATCCGGCACGCCCTGGACCGTGGCGTCCGCGTGATTGCCGCGCATTGTGCATCCCTCGGCACCAGCCCCGACCTCGACGTCGACCGGAATGCGCGCAAGGCGCCCGAGGTGACGAACTTCTCGCTCTTCCAGCGCCTGATGGCCGACAAGCGCTACGAGGGGTTCCTGTTCGGTGACATCTCCGCCGTGACGCAGGCCAATCGCGCCGACGTGCTGCCGACGATTCTCGCCACCCGGGAGTGGCACAGCCGCCTGCTGAACGGCACCGACTATCCGCTGCCGGGGATCATGCCGCTCTTCTCCGTGTCGGGCTTCGTGAAGGCGGGGCTGCTGGACGAATCGAAGGTGGCCACCATCCGGTCGCTGCGAGACGTGAATGCGCTCCTCTTCGACTTCGTGCTGAAGCGAAACCTCCGCTACGATGGCGCGGCATTCCCCGCAAGCGTCTTCGAGACGCGACCCTTCTTCGAGGCGGACCATGGCCGGGCATAGCCAGTTCCAGCTCCTGCGCGAGCGCCGCTTCGCGCCGCTCTTCTGGACGCAGTTCCTCGGCGCGGCGAACGACAACCTGTTCAAGTTCGCCTTCACGCTGCTGGCCACGTACCACGCGGCGGAGTGGGGCGGCGTTGATCCGGGCACGGCGGGCTTCGTGATCGGCGCCATCTTCATCGCGCCGTATCTCTTCTTCTCGGCCACGGCGGGCCAGCTCGCGGACCGTTACGAGCACGGGGCCCTCATCCGCTTCGTGAAGAACCTCGAGATCGGGATCATGGTGGTCGCGGCCTACGGCTTCATGGGGCGGCATGCGATGGCGCTCTACGCGTGCGTCTTCCTGATGGGCCTGCACTCCACGCTCTTCGGTCCCGTGAAGTACGCGTACCTGCCGCAGCACCTGCTCGAGGAGGAGCTCACCGGCGGCAACGGCTTGGTCGAGATGGGCACCTTCGTGGCGATCCTGCTCGGGACGATCTCCGGCGGCGTGCTGCTCTCCACCGGCAGCGAGGGCGCGAAGTACGTGGCGTTCGGCTGCCTCGCGATCGCGGCGCTCGGCCGAGTCTCCGCGGGCTTCATCCCGATCTCGCCGGCGCCGGATCCGACCCTCAAGATCAACTGGAACCCGTTCACCGAGACGTGGGACAACCTGCGCGTGGCCGCCCGCCACCGCACGGTCTTCCTGTCGCTGATGGGGATCTCGTGGCTGTGGTTCGTGGGGTCCATTTTCCTGACGTCGTTCACGCCGTTCTCGCGCACGGTGCTGGGCGGCGACGAGAACGTGGTGACCTTGCTGCTCGCCGTCTTCTCCGTGGGTATCGGTATCGGTTCGCTGCTGTGCGAGCGCCTGTCGGGCCACAAGGTGGAGATCGGCCTCGTGCCGTTCGGATCGATCGGCATGACGGTGTTCGCGGTGGACCTGTGGCTCGCGTCGCGTGGCTATACCCCGGGCGCCTCGGCGACGGTGACGGTGGCAGTGGAGCGCGTGCCTATGGGTATTTACCTGTTCCTCGCGCAGCAGGGCTCGTGGCGGATCATGGTCGACCTGTTCCTGGTCGCGATGTTCAGCGGTTTCTATTCCGTGCCGCTGTACGCGCTGATCCAGAGCCATGCGGAGCCGTCGCACCGCGCGCGAATCATCGCGGCGAACAACATCCTCAATGCGCTCTTCATGATCGTGGCGTCGCTGATGGCCGGCGCGCTGCTCTCCAAGGGCCTCACGATCCCGCAGCTCTTCGGCGTGGTCGGCCTGATGAACGCGGCGGTGGCGGCGTACATCTACTTCCTGGTGCCGGAATTCCTGATGCGGTTCCTGTGCTGGATCCTCGTGCATACGGTCTACCGGTTGCGCACCACCGGTCTCGAGAACATTCCGGCCAAGGGGCCGGCCGTGATCATCTGCAACCATGTGAGCTTCGTCGACCCGCTGGTGCTGATGGCGGCGAGCCCGCGGCCGATCACCTTCGTGATGGACCACCGGATCTTCAAGACGCCGGTGCTCTCGTTCGTCTTCCGCACCAGCAAGGCGATTCCGATCGCGCCGGCCAAGGAGAACCAGGCGTTGCTGGATGAGGCGTACGAGCGCATCGCCAAGGCGCTCGCCGAAGGTGAGCTGGTCGCCATCTTCCCCGAGGGGCGCATCACCGACACGGGCGATCTCTATCCCTTCCGCGGCGGGATCACGCGCATCCTCGAACGCTCGCGGGTGCCGGTGGTGCCGATGGCGCTGCAGGGCTTGTGGGGGAGCTTCTTCAGCCGCAAGGACGGTCCTGCCATGTCGAAGCCGCAGCGCGCGTGGCCGTTCAAGAAGATCGGGCTCGTCGTGGCGCCGATCATCCAGCCTGAGGCCGTGACGCCCGAGGGGCTGCAGGAGAAGGTGTTGGCCATGCGTGGCGATTGGCGCTGACGGAGCGCGCGCGTGGTACCTAAAACCTGCGAAGTGCATTCGACTGATCCCCTGGATCGACAAAGTGATCCAGTGGCGCAGCGGTGTGGTCCAGTGGCGCAGCGGTGTGGTCCATGGGGTCAGCTCCGCGCCTACCGGATCGGGATCCCTGATCCACGGGATCACTTTATCGATCCAGTGGATCAATCGAGTGCACTTGGCCACTTTGGGGGCATGTGGGAGCGTTCCCGGCGATCGCGAATCGACTTGGCCGCAAGGCCGCGCTCACGACGTGCGCCGGTTCCAGGCGGCGCACGGTACGAACGCAGCGGCTCAATGGGTGGCAGGCAGCCCGGCCAGTTGAGACGAGCTTTCTTCACGGCTTTCATGACGGCGTGCGGATGCTCGCGGATCACGAACAGCAGGGCGAGCGCGGTCCCCGTGGGACGCCGGTTGCCCCGCTCCCAGTGCCGGAGCGTGGCCACCGGGAAGCCGAAGTACGCGGCGAACTGGCGTTGCGTGAGATTGAGTTTCTGCCGGACCTCGAGGAGGTCCTGCCAATATGTGCGGACGTTGTTCATGCAACGCACAACGCGGATCCACCGCGCCGGCTGACAACAAGAGGAGAACGGCGACCATGTGGAAGGGACTGGCGATCGGCTTCGGCGTGGGCTTCGTGCTCGGAGCGCTGGGGGACGGCATCGCGATGGGGTTTGGCGTGGGCACCGTCTTCGGCTTCGTGGGCTGGCTCATCGGGCTGATCGTGACCGTGGCGAAAAGCGGATCGAAGGCGGCTGACGCCAAACCGGTCGTGGGCGCTGGGTCGTCAGGCGGCGCGGCTGGTACGCCAGGTTCGCCACGCGTTTCGGACGCACGCATTGCAGCCTTGGAGAACCGCGTCGCCGTGCTCGAGGCACGCATCGCGAAGATGGCGGGCGAGACGGTGCCTTCGTTCACGCTGGACGATGTCCCGGTTGCTACGCCGGTCGGACAGCCGTTCGAGATGCCGCCACCCATTCCGGCTGTTGGTGTTCCGTCGCCGGTTTCCGTCGGAGAGCCCGTTGGGTCGGCCTCAGTCGAAGCCCCCGTTGTGTCCACCGCCGCCGCCGCCACCGCAGCACCGGCCTCCATCAAGCGTCCTCCGCCCCCGCCCCGCGAACCTCCGAAACCGAATCCCATCGTCGCGTGGTTCACGGGCGGCAATGCGATCGCGCGCGTGGGCATCGTGGTGCTGTTCATCGGCATCGCGTTCCTGCTGCGGTACGCGGTGGAAGCGGGCCTCGTGCCGCCCGAACTGCGGATCGCAGGCATCGGGCTCGTGGGCATCGTGCTGCTGGGCCTCGGCTGGCGATTGAAGGCGAAGAAGCCCGGCTACGCGCTGAGCCTGCAGGGCGCGGGCGTGGGCGTGCTGTACCTCACCGTGTTCGGGGCGCTGCGGCTCTATCACCTGATTCCGCCCGAGCTGGCGTTCCCGCTGCTGGTGGTGATCGCGGCGCTGGCGACGTGGCTCGCGGTGCGGCAGGACTCCGAGGTGCTCGCGGGCTTCGGGGCGGCGGGCGGCTTCATCGCGCCGGTGCTGGCGTCGACGGGCAGCGGCAGCCACGTGGCGCTCTTCAGCTACTTCGCGGTGCTGAACGTGGCCATCCTGGCAACGGCGTGGTTCAAGAGCTGGCGGTCGCTGAACCTGCTGGGCTTCGCGTTCACGTTCGTGATCGGCCTGCTGTGGGGCGCTCGTGCGTACCGGCCCGAGCACTTCGCGACGGTCGAGCCGTTCCTGATCCTCTTCTGCCTGATGTACGTGGCGGTGGCGATCCTCTTCGCGCGGCGCGAGGCCACGCCCACAGGCCGCAGAGTCGACGGCAGCCTCGTCTTCGGCGTGCCACTCGTGGGCTTCGGCATGCAATCGGCGCTGGTGGCCGACACGCAGTACGGGCTCGCGATCTCCGCCGTGGTGCTGGCGGCGTTCTACCTCCTGCTCGCGACCGTGCTCAACAAGCGCGGCGGCGAACCGTACAAGCTGCTCGTGCGGGCGTTCCTGGCGCTGGGCGTGGTCTTCATCACCGTGGCGATTCCGCTCGCGCTCGATCCGCGCTGGACGTCGGCCGCGTGGGCTGTCGAAGGTGCGGCGGTGCTGTGGATGGGTGCGCGGCAGGGGCGATGGGTACCGCAAGCGTTCGGGACCCTCGTGCAGCTCGCGGGGGGCGGCTCGTTCGCGCTCGCGATACTGGCGGGAACCATCCCGCAAGGCACGATCTTCGTGAACGGGGTATTCCTCGGGTTCGTGCTCATCGCGGGGGCGGGACTCTTCTCGCACTACGCGCTGCGCACGGCGGCCGAGACGCCGAAGGGGATGAGTTTGTTGCGGCCGACGTACCTCGTCTGGGCGTTGGCGTGGTGGACCGTGGGGCTCATCGACGACCTCTCGCACTTCCTGTCGGATGCGCAGGCAGAGAACGGCGTGCTCGCGATCCTCGCGGCTACTGCACTGGCGTTCGCGTCGCGATATCGCCGCGGCACGTGGCGGGAGGCGGCGTGGCCCTCCAATGCATTCCTGGTCGTGATGGTGCTGGCGTTCGCTCTGGCCCTCTTCGACCGCAGCCACTTGTTCGCAGGGTGGGGATGGGCGGCGTGGCCGTTCGCGCTCGCGGCGCATCTCTGGGCGCGCCGTTTGGTCGAGACCGAAGCACCGGCTCGCACGTACTACGAGCTCAACCACGCCGTGGTGCTCGTGCTGGCCGCTTTGATCGGCGCGATCGAGCTGCGCTACTTCACGCGTGTATCCGCGCTGTCGCACACTGCCTGGTCGGCGGCGGCGGTGATCGTAGTGCCTTCGGTGCTGGTGATGCTCGTGAGCTCCGCGGGCTTCGCTCGGCGCTGGCCTGGGGTTGATCACCTGCACGCCTATCGGCTCCAGGGAGGCCTGCCGATCCTCGCGGGCCTGCTGGCCTGGATCATCGCCGCGAACTTCACGCGCCCCGGGCCGAGCGATCCGCTGCCGTACCTGCCGCTGCTGAACGCCATCGACCTGGGGCACGGCCTCATCGCGATCGCCGTCGTCACGTGGTGGCGCGGTCTTGCTCGCGAAGGTCCGGAGCAACTCGAGTCGTTGCAGGGCACCGGCGGCAAGGTGCTGGTCGGCATCGCGGCATTCATCTGGGCCAACGGCGTGCTGCTTCGCTCGCTGCACCACTGGGCGGACGTGCCGTACCAGCTCGATGCCTGGATGCGCTCGTTCGTGACGCAGGCGGCGTTCTCCATCTTCTGGTCGGTGCTGGCGCTCGGGCTCATGGTGTGGGCGACGCGCAAGGCCAAGCGCGAGGTGTGGATGATCGGCGCGGCGCTGATGGCCGTGGTGGTCGCGAAGCTCGCCCTCGTGGACTTCGCCGGCTTGGGTGGCCTCGCGCGGATCGTGTCGTTCATCGGCGTGGGGATCCTGATGCTCGTCGTGGGCTACTTCTCGCCGGTCCCGCCGAAGCACCTGGCACCCACGGCTCCCGCGCCCGCACCTCGTCATCCCCGCGAAGGCGGGGATCCAGCCAAGGAATCCGCATGAAGGTTGTTGCTGCTGTTGTTCTCGTCGCCCTCGCCGGTTCTGCATTCGCCGAATCCCTCGCGGACTTCCCTGCGTCAGCCACCATCACCGTCACGAGTGGCGAAGGCCTGCACCGCGTGGAGGTCCCCTTCGAGGTGCATCGCGCTGCACGCCCCGATCTCGCCGACGTGCGAATGTTCAACGCCAAGGGCGAGGCACTGCCGTTCGCGTTCTCCGGGGCGCCGCCGGCGACCCCGCCCGTGAAGGAGTCGGTCGCACTGCCACTTTTCCCCATCCGTGCCCCGACCAAGGCTACCGGCACGAACGACGTGAGCCTCGACGTGCGCGCCGATTCCAGGGGAACGCTGATCTCGGTACGGAGCGCCTCGACGGCCAAGGGACCCGCACCGAAACTGGAGCGTCCCTCGGCTTGGGTTGCTGACGCGAGCGCCACGACGGAGCCCGTGTCGGCCGCGATCATCGAGTGGACACCGGGACCCGGCACCGACCTGGCGAGCGTGACCATCGAAGTGAGCGAGGACCTCAAGACCTGGCAGTTCGCCGCGACGGGGTCGGTGCTGGCCCTCGAGCAGGACGGCCGCAAGCTCTTGCAGCCGCGCATCGAGCTGGCGGGACGAAAGGTGAAGTACCTGCGCGTGAGCTCTTCGACGTCGGGCTTCGTCCTGACGGGCCTGCGCGTGGAGCATGTGAAAGTCGTCCCGGGCCAGCAGCAACTCCTCTCGGTCGTGGTGGGCGGCCTGCGCGGCGACCTCCCCGGCGAATACACGTACGACCTGCAGGCGGCACTGCCCGTGACGCGCGTGAACGTGCTGCTGTCGGAGACCAACGCCGTCGCCCCGGTGGAGATCTCGGTGCGCGGCGAGGGCTCGAAGGACTGGCGCCCAGTTGTCGGCGCCACGTTCTATCGCCTTTCGAAGGGCGGGGCGGAGGTGCGCTCGCAGCCGGTGGCCATCGCGCCCGTGACCGGCCGCTACTGGCGCGTGCGGATCGATCCCAAGGCGGGTGCTCCGAAGGACGCGCCGCGCTTCGAGGCCGGCTACCAGGCGCGGGAGGTGGTGTTCGCCTCGCGCGGGGACGGGCCGTACCTGCTCGCGTTCGGCAACGACCTGGCGAAGCGGGCGGACCTGCCGCTCACGACGCTGATCCCGGGCTACGAGCGGGATGCGGAGTACAAGCTGCCCGC
This sequence comes from Usitatibacter rugosus, assembly GCF_013003965.1. Lineage (NCBI taxonomy): Bacteria > Pseudomonadati > Pseudomonadota > Betaproteobacteria > Nitrosomonadales > Usitatibacteraceae > Usitatibacter > Usitatibacter rugosus. The sequence goes on from NZ_CP053069.1 coordinate 1,599,170, forward strand.
GGCGAAGGTGGGGGCCATCGGCATGCATGACATCCCCAAGGGCTTCTCCTTCTCGCGGCTGGTGACGGCCGATGGCGGGAAAAAGGTGTTGCTCTGGGCGGTGTTGATCGGCGCCGTCGTGCTGCTAGGCTTCATGGCTTGGAAGCTGAACAAACAGGTGGGCTAGGCATGGACCGCAAGACTCTCGGCACCCGGATGGACGCGGTGCAAACCCCGATCATCCCGACGATCGGCGCGATGGTGCGCGCAACGCCCGGCTGCATCTCGCTGGGCCAGGGCGTGGTGCACTATCCGCCGCCTCGTGCCGCGCTCGAGGCCGCTGCGGCCGCGGTCACGGAGCCCACGACCAGCCAGTACCAGCCCGCGGCGGGGATCCCCAGGCTGCTGGAGCGCATCACCGCCAAGCTCGCCGCGGAGAACGGCATCCATGTTGGCCGGGACGTGCGGGTGATGGTCACGGCCGGCGGGAACATGGCGTTCTGCCACGCGCTGGACGCGATCACGCAGCCGGGCGACGAGATCATCGTCAACACGCCGTACTACTTCAACCACGAGATGGCGATCCGCATCGCCGGCTGCGTGCCGGTGTGCGTGCCGACCGACGAGCGCTACCAGCCTCGTGTCGATGCGCTGCGCGCGGCGATCACGGACAGGACTCGCGCCATCGTGACCGTGACGCCGAACAACCCGACGGGGGCGGTGTATCCGGAGGCGACGCTGCGGGCTATTAATGCCCTGTGCGGCGAGCGTGGCATTTACCACGTGTGCGACGAGCCCTACGAGTACTTCACCTACGGCGGCGCCCGGCACTTCTCGGGCGGGTCGATCGCGGGTGCGGAGAAGCACACCCTCTCGATCTTTTCCCTCTCGAAGGCGTTCGGATTCGCCGGGTGGAGGACGGGCTACATGGCCTACCCGGAGCATCTCGAGGGCGCGATGCTGAAGATCCAGGACACGATGCTGATATGTCCTCCTGTCGTCACGCAGATCGCTGCCGCTGCTTGTTTGGAGGCGGGGCGGGGGTATGCGGAGCCGTTTGTTAAGGACCTGGCGGAGGTACGCGAGCTGGTGCTGGAGAGGTTGGGACGGCTGGCGCCTAAGGTGAACGTGCCTCCGGCTGAAGGCGCGTTCTACTGCTTCGTGAAGATCGATTCAGGCAAGGACCCGATGGAGATCGCGGAGAGGTTGATCCGGGAGTTCAAGGTCGCCGTGCTGCCTGGTTCCACCTTTGGAGTGGAGGGGTGCTACCTCAGGATTGCGTATGGGGCGCTGAAGAAGGAGACGGTGGCGGAGGGGATGGGGAGGTTGGTGGAGGGGTTGGGGGTTTGCATCTAGCGAGCTGGGGAGGCCGCGATGCTTTGGATGATTCTTGTTGTCGTGCTGGTGATCGTCGTGGTCCTCGCGGCGTGGCTCAACACCAAGTCGCCCGTATCCGGAGCCCCCGATGCCTATCGCGGGATCAAACCACTCTCCGAGCCCGAGCAAACCCTGTATTGGCGCCTGCGTGAAGCAATGCCCGAGTGCGTCGTCCTGTCTCAGGTCGGTTTCTCGCGTTTCCTCGAGCCGCAAGCAGCCAACCCTGGGGCACGGAGGGCGCTCTTCAATCGCATTGGGCAGAAGTCCGCTGACTTTTTGGTATGCCTGCCGGACTTCACCATCGTCGCGGTGATCGAACTGGACGACGGGACGCATAGGGTGGACAAAGATGCCAAGAGGGACTCCATCCTTCGGAGCGCCCGGGTACCGTTGGTGCGCGTTCATGTCCGCGAGATTCCTACTGTGGAGTGGCTGCGGAGCATCTTTACGAGGTAGAGGGCCACGGGGCACCGTAGAGTCGCTAAGGGAGAGTCCATGAAATTGGCTGGCGTCGACGGGTGCAAAGGTGGATGGATTTACGTTCTCGAAGGGCCGTCGGGTGTCAGCGCTGGGGTGGAGGGGGATCTCGAGGCCCTGATGCGACAACTGAGCGGCTGCAAAGTCGTCTGCGTCGACATCCCGATTGGCTTTTCTAACGAGGGACAACGAGATTGTGATCGAGCCGCGAGGCAAATGTTGGGGCGGCCGCGTGGAAGCAGCGTCTTTTCCCCCGCAGTTCGATCCGTCGTTGAAATGAATGTGAACGACTACCGAGCACTTTGCGAGGAGCACCGCCGCGTAGACGGTAGGGGCTTGAGTCAACAGTCCGTGGCGATTCTTCCCAAGATGCGGGAAGTCGACGTCTATCTGCGCGCGCATCCGGATTGTTTAGACGTCGTCCGGGAAGTACACCCCGAGGTCTGCTTCGCAGCGTGGAACGGCGGGACACCCATGCAGCTCCGCAAGTCTTTGTCTGCGGGTGCTGCTGAGAGGGAGGCGATTGTTGACTCAAGCTGGCCCGGATTTCGTTCGGGGCTGGTCGTGCGGGGTGGTCCGTACGCACGCGATGACCTAAACGACGCCATTGCCGCGCTATGGACGGCACGAAGGGTTGCGAAGAGCGCCGCGAGCCCACTGGGTGGCGGCGCTCGGGATTCAAGAAACCTGCCCATGGAGATTTGGTACTGAGTGAGCAGATCGTTTCGTGTGACCTACACGCGAAGGTACGATGGCCTTGTATCGCCCTTTCGCTATGACCGGGCGGGGCACGTTGGAGTCTGATTGCAGAGAGGGCCAATGAGCCGTCCCCCAGGTGTTGTGGCAATTTGCATCTATTCGGTTCTAAACGCGCTCTTGGGCGCGTTGGCCAGTGTGATCATGATGATCGCCATGCCAATCGCGGGCGTCATAGCGGGAATCGGCGGCATCGTGTTGCTCTGCAACTCCGTCTTCATGGCTACGGCGACCTATGGTCTCTGGACGATGCAGCCGTGGGGTGCACCCCTGACTACGTGGGTATACGCCCTTGGGATCATCTTGAGCTTCCTCGCCATGTTTCCCATCCTTCCGGGAGACCGCTTTAGCGTCGGCAATGTGGTGCTCCAGCTGGTTTTCATCGCCATTGACGTGTGGATCCTGACTTACCTGCACGCCTATCGCCCGGCGGTTGCGAGCCAGGCGTACGAGCTCGACGATTTGCGCAAGAATTCGGACCTGTAGTCGCCGCTGCTAAACTCCTAGCTCAACTCACTCGAGCTAGCGCATATGTCCGGCAGCACTCTCGGTACTCTCTTTACCGTCACCACCTTCGGCGAGTCTCACGGCCCGGCGATCGGCAGCGTTATCGACGGCTGCCCGCCGGGAATGCTTCTCTCCGAAGCGGACATCCAGCCCGACCTGGACCGCCGCAAGCCAGGTACCTCCCGCCACGTCACGCAGCGGCGCGAGGAAGACAAGGTCGAGATCCTTTCCGGCGTGTATGAGGGCAAGACGACTGGCACGCCGATCGCGCTGCTAATTCGCAACGAGGACCAGAGGAGCAAGGACTACGCGAAGATCGCGAACTCCTTCCGACCTGGGCACGCGGACTACACCTACCTGAAGAAATACGGGATTCGCGATCCTCGCGGGGGAGGGCGGTCTTCGGCGCGCCTGACGGCTCCTGCGGTTGCTGCCGGTGCGGTCGCGAAGAAGTGGCTGAAGGAGAAGTACGGTGTGGTCGTGCGGGGCTACCTCTCACAGATCGGCCCGAACAAGATCGAGTTCAAGAATTGGGAGGACGTGGAGGCCGAGGGCAACCCATTCTTCGCACCCGACCTCGCGCGCGTGCCCGAGCTCGAGACGTACATGGACAAGCTGCGCAAGTCCGGCGATTCGTGCGGGGCGCGGATCAATGTCGTGGCTTCAGGTGTCCCTGTTGGCTGGGGTGAACCGCTCTACGACCGGCTCGATGCCGACATCGCGAAGGTGATGATGGGCATCAACGCAGTGAAGGGCGTGGAGATCGGTGCCGGATTCCATTCCATAGAGCAGATGGGGACGGAGCATGGCGATGAGATGACTCCGGAGGGATTTCTGTCGAACAACGCGGGCGGGATCCTGGGCGGGATTTCGACGGGGCAGGATATCCTGGTATCAATTGCGATTAAGCCGACATCGTCAATCAGATTGCCGAGGAAGACGATCGACGTCGAAGGAAATGCGACAACAATTGAAACGCATGGCCGACACGACCCCTGCGTCGGTATCCGAGCAACTCCTATTGGAGAGGCATTTTTATCCCTAGTGCTGATGGACCACGCTTTGCGACATCGGGCTCTTACGCTCGCAGGTGCGACAGTGCGGTGAGGATCCGTGGGCAACGAGACACTCATTTCCGCTCATGGAAGCGCCCCTGAGATCGAACCGTGGTCTCAGCAAGAGGTGGAAGCCATTGTCGCCGACTACTTCGAAATGCTCGGCACAGAGCTTTCGGGCCTCCCGTACAGCAAGACGGAACATCGCCGCAAGCTCGTGGAGCGTCTCCGAAATCGTTCGGAGGGTTCGGTTGAGTTTAAGCACGCGAACATTAGCGCGATTCTTATTGAGCTTGGGTTTCCATACATTGTGGGCTACAAGCCAAGAGGGAACTACCAAACGCTACTTGCGGAAGTAGTCGCGGATAAGCTCTTCGGTAGTTCGCGCCTATGTGCGACGGCCCGCGAGGACGCGAATCTCGCCGGGATCGCGCCGGAGATCAATGACGTTCTCGCTGTTCTCACTGACGCTCCAAGAGCTCGCCAGTCCAGGCAAGTTCTCGAGAAGCCGATATGTAGACCACGCCTCTCGGTGAACTATCTCGAGCTGGAAGCTCGAAATAGGTCGCTAGGTTTGGCGGGAGAAAAGTTTGTTATTGAGTTCGAGAGGGCGCGACTGGCCCGGATGGGCAGGGGGCATTTGGCGGAAAGGGTTGAGCACTGCTCATTGTCTCGTGGCGATTCAATTGGTTTCGACATTCTGTCGTTTGAAGATGACGGGCGAGAGCGACTGATTGAAGTCAAGACCACCAAGTACGGCGAGGAAACACCCTTCTTCGCTTCTCATAACGAAGTCGAGGTGTCCGAGAGCAACGTGGATCGCTATTACCTCTATCGCCTATTTCAATTCAGGATCTCGCCACGCCTGTTCGTTGTGCGAGGCCCTCTTTCAAAAAACTTTGACCTAGCGCCGTCGACGTTTCAGGTGTCCATTCGCGTGGGTCTATAGTTCACCGAGCTTGAGCGTGCGACCGAATGCGCGTTTGGCTAGCAACTGCAATCTAAACTTGATTGCTGCGCTGTCGTTTGGCGATTGCGCGTACCGCTCGAATTGGACGAGATCAAGATCCACCTTCTTATTGCCTTGTTCCACCGCAGCCCTGTTTTCGTCTCGCATTCGATTGAAATCTACGAGCTTCTTCCTTGTTACGGATGCGCTCCACTTGTTGTCTCGCGCTACTCGGAAGAGGTGGTAGTAGACCATCACCATTCCAAGCTGCCGCAATAGCGGATCGTTGTCTCCAAACACCTTCGACATCCCGGCCGCGGTTTCAGAGGCTGTCTTTACGAAGGTGGGCAGCTTGTTTCGAGGCTTTGCCTTGTACTCCTCTACGAATTCATCAAGTTGTGTCTTCTTCGTGTCGACGACTTTTCTCTCTCTTTCTGTGAGCAGAAACTTGGCTGCAAGATCAAAGTGGCGATATCGCTTGTTCGGAAACGGAAGCTTCTTCGTGAAGAGCGAGGTCTTCGAGAGTTTCTTAATTGCGATGGGCATCGGGCCGCCGAGTGCGTTTCTCTTTTCGGCGGCCGTCAGAGGCGCCGCCTCGTTCAAGCGGGAGAACATCTCCTCGATCATTTCGAGGTCGTCAGTCTCGATCAACACAACAGAGAGTACAAATCCATCGTAGTCAGACTTTAGATCTGGATATGACTGCCCGAGCTCCTCATAAGTCATTCCGCCGGCGAGCACTTTCGGTTCTTTGAAGTACTTGAACTCATCGTCGAGAGTAATTCTCCCTTCTATGAACGCCCACATGGTTTCGAGCCGCTGCCGCCCGTCGACAATTGCGAACTCGTACGTCTTTCCACCTTTCAAGATCGGCTTTGGGAATTTGTGAAGATAGATCTTTGGGACGTCGAACCCATTCAATATAGTGTCAACTAGCAGTTGTCGATTATCTGGTGCCCAGATGTCCCCAAGGCGTTGGTACTCAGGGTCGATTTGGATCTGTTCGCGCATCCGATAGAGTTGCCAGACGGTGCTATTTCGCAGATCAGTGATTCCGAAACTCATTGCAGTAGCTCCTTCGCGAGGTCCGCGACTCGGTCAAGCTCGGGGAACAGCGTCAGCGCTGTGAACCCTAGGAAGGCGAGCTCGTTCCTCAAAGCGGATTTCGATGCGGCAGGGACAATCCATCGCCAAACATGATCGCCCTTGCCAATTCCTTCGAGCGGCCGGTGATCTCGATGATTGATAGTGAACACGCCCAGTTGCGCTGCCATTCGTGGGGTGTTCCTCGGTCCCATGATTGCCACCGGAAGCATCGTTGACGTCGTCTTGTCCACCCGACTGGGTAAGTAACTATCAAGAACGTCGTCGATTCCAAAGGCTGGGATTTCGCTCTCGAACTTGAATCCACTTATTCGCGCTTCGCTGTTCAGTGCGGTGGGGTCAAGACACCACACCGCTCCGTCCCGGCGACTGTGCCTCGGGTCGCTCACCACGAAGTATAGGGATGCGAGCGGACTTTCACTCCAATCTAAGAGCCGGGTTGGTGCGCGGTGATGCTGCATCAGAAACATCCACTCCCACTCCTGAGTGGGGGGGCGATCTATGTGGGGCACAGCGTTTTGCATGAACCGCTTGATTAGCGCCGATTCTGCGAGCAAATGGCTTTTCTTTCGCGCCAGGGAGGGCACAAGTGGCCACTTTTCAACCGCGTGTCCGCGGAACCATGTGTTGGCGCCTCTGGCCGATTGTTTCTTTAGTGCGCTGAGGATGTCACTTACGGTACGCACGCGAATGTCTTTGTGGCGCATCGACCTCTCCTTTTTTTCTAGGGCACCCTCAGCTGGTTGCGTATGCGCAGCACCACAGCTTCTGGGCGTCGAAAAGAGTGCTCCCAGATTCGTAGTACCTTCCAACCCTGATCGCGCAGTTGCTTAGACTGCCTACGGTCTCGGGCTCGGTTGCCGGAGATCTTCTCTTGCCAAAACTTGCGGTTGCTTCTAGGAAGGGGTCTGGCGCAAATTGGGCAACCATGCCAAAAGCAACCGTCCACAAATATAGCCAAGCGAGATTCTCGGAAAACAAAGTCTGGTCGGCCCCGGCCGGCGAGTTGCATATGCCGACGCCATCCAGTAACGTCCGCTGCGCGAAGGATACGAGCAAGGCGTAACTCCGTCGACGCGTTGCCTCTGCTGCGGACCTTGGCCATCTGTGCGGACCGTGCGGCAGTTGTTCGTAGCTTGGTAGTCATGCGTGCGAATCTGGAGTTGACCAGAGCTGAAACGATGCCAGCGAGAGAAACCAAACCCCACGATCATGCCGCAGTTGCGAAACGCGCGACTGTGGGGGAATTTCACAGGCAGTTTGACCTTGACCTTGTAAAGGCACTCGCGGAGCAACTGGAGCAAGCGCTTTCGAACCTGACTCCAGCACCTCTGCGTTCGCCATTCGTGCCGCAGCTTGGAACGGAGCAGGGCGTATACGGCCTGTACCGGTCGGGTAGCCTCGTGTACGTGGGGAAGGCGGACAATCTGCGTACGCGCTTGGACGACCACCGATGCAAGATTAGCGGGCGCAAGAACATTCACCTCGACGAGATGACGTTTTCTGCCCTGTATGTGTCCGCGAACTGGACCGCACTAGCCCCAGAAACCAGTTTGATCCGCCACTTCCGACGCGCGGGTCTCTGCGAATGGAACGGCAATGGTTTCGGGCCGCATGATCCCGGTAGACATCGCGAGCTGACAGACAAGAGACCAGATGGCTTCGACATGCAATATCCGATTGTCGATGAGTGGGCGGTCGCCGAAGTCAAAGCTGGAAGGTATTCGGCGCTGGATCTCTTAGTCTTGCTTAAGCAGAGTCTGCCTTACCTTCTTCGCTATGAGGTTGAAGAGGCAGACGGGAAAAAGGGCAGCTATCGCAAGGGGCACACTGCGTACCGCGACGTCTTTGTCGAAGTCTCGGGCGATGCCATGTCTGCACGCGATTTGCTCAAGCTTGTTGCTGATCAGCTCAAGTGGCAGGCGACGGTATTCCCAAGCCACATGATCCTGTACAACGAAACTCACCGGTACAAATTCGGCAAAACTCTCTAGCCAATCGTAGCGACCACTCGGCTCGAGACGGCGGATGCGAGACGTACGGGTACGGCATTGCCAAGCTGGCGCATCGCTTCACTCCACGAGCCTGAAAACGAAAACTCGTCAGGGAAACACTGAAGACGTGCGCTTTCCCTTACTGTGAAGTAGCGAACATTACCGTCAAGATCTCGTAGGGCGTTCTCGCCACCGGGAACGCCGTGAACCCCCGACTTTAGCGCCTTTGCTGGCTCGTCGAATGGGCTTCCGGTGTGTCCTGCGTACGATCTGGCGCCCGGTTGATAGACGTGCGCCTGGACACCGTCCCCTCCTTTTGTTGGGTCGGGAAGATCCGAAATCGCATCCCGAACCGTCCTCCACGGAAGCAACATTGTTTCGTGAAGAACGTCCCTAATCGAATTGATCTTTTGTTCAAGCGTGGCCCCTGGCGCGCGACGGCGCTTCTTCGCAATCTTGTGTCGCTCCCAATACTCACCGGATACGTACTGATCAAATAGCAAGCTGGTCTGGGAATGCGTTGCATCAGGGAACGTAAATTCCTTCTCTAGTGACGCTTTTACGCCGACTATGAACACTCGATGGCGCCGTTGAGGTACGCCGTAGTCCGCCGCATCTAGTACCCGGGCTACGACGCGGTATTCCGGCATTCCCCCCTTCGTTTTGTGTCGCTCGAGTCTAGCCAGATGCTCCTCCCATTCCTCGTTTCGCTTGGGTACGAGGTTAGGAAACTCAAGGCATAGGCGGATGTACTCAAAGTAGTTAGCGAACGACGGTCTCGTGAGCCCCCGAACGTTCTCGAAGACGAACGCCTTCGGGGATACTTCCCTCACAGCGCGGATCGCGCTGGGAAACATGTCGCGCGGATCAAGATTAGCTCTGTGAAGTCCCCCCATGCTAAATGGTTGGCACGGAACCCCACCGCTTACAATCGAAGCGTCCGAGTACTTCGAAAAGTCGACGTCGCGCACGTCGATTTCTAGCGGTTCGGGCCAGCCCGCCAAGGCGGCAACATGGGCGCGACGATTGGCCCGGATTGTGTCGCAGGCGTACTTATTCCATTCAAGAATCGCGCAATGCTTGACGCGCGATGCTGAAAATCCCAGAGCAAGTCCTCCAGCACCAGCAAATAATTCAACGCATTCTAGGGAGGATGTTTTCTTGGACATTTGCGCTGGGAGCGTGCGTGAGTGCGTGACTAAAATCGTATCGGCGAATGTGTCGTTGGTCAACGAAAGTCGCCTGATTTTAGGCGTTGCACAGGAGTTGGCTCAATCCAATTGGGTGGAATAGCGACTTGAGCGCCTCGTGAGGGGTAGGAGGCACACTAAGCAGTGTTTCTCGCTGGCTTTTGCGGCCCGTACAACCCGGCAAGCTCCGACGCTACGCTAGCCATCATCGCCCTCAGCTCCCGCGGCGCCACCACCTCGCACTCCGCACCCACCTTGATCAACTCCATCGCCGCATGCTCCACCGACTCGATCGGTATCTCCACTTCAAGCCATCCGCGTGCATCCACCTTCTCCGGCGCCCGCTCCACCGCCTTCGCCACGGCATCACTCAGTAGCTTCAACCTCTTCAGCCCCAGCGCAGAAGCACGAACCACCGCAGTCCCGCGATAAAGCCCCGCCGAGAACCGCTCGAGCGACTCGGTCCAATAGCTGCCAAGGTCGAACTTCGCGGGCCTCCTGAACGTCGCGCCCAATCGTTCCACCGCCTGGATGTTCGCGACCTTGTACGTCGCGTGGCCCTTTCCCGTCTGCGCCACCACGTACCACTCGCCGCCCTTGAGCACGAGGCCCAGGGGCTCGATCGTCCGCTCTGAAACACCCTTCCAGCTGTCATAGCGGATCTTCAGCCGCCGCTCTTTCCACACGGCATCGGCGACAGCCGCCAAGTGATCCGCACGAGCGGGAGCGCGATACCAACCGACAGGATCCAGGTGAAACCGCGAAGCCACGCGCCGCGAATCCGCCTGCCAGGAATCGGGCAGCGACGACATCACGGTGGCCTCCACGGGCGTGAGGCCCGTGAGCCGCGTACGCCAGCCCTCCATGAGCGAGAAACCGCCGGTGGCGCCGCGGTCGGCCACCACCGGCACGCCGGAGGCGGAGAGCTCCTCGATGTCGCGGTGGATCGTCCGTACCGAAACGCCCATCTTCTCCGCCAGGCGGGTGGCGCTCATCCGCCCCTCGCCCTGGAGGAGCATCAACACCTGGAGCAGTCGGCCGGCACGCATTCGTACAGGATATCGAAAATACATGACATGGGCTGTCATGTATCGGGCCGCAGCATGGGGGCACAACACAGGGAGGCCCCATGGCAGATATCCAGCAAGACACGAGAGTCCTCGAGTTCCGGCCCTACATCACCCAGCCCGGCAAGCGCGACGAGTTCAACGGCCTGTTCGAGAAGCTGATCCCGGAGCTCGAGTCCAGGGGCCAGCGCATCCTCGGCCAGTTCCGGGACGCGAAGGACCCCAACAAATTCCTCTGGCTGCGCGGCTACGACAGCATGGAGACGCGCGGCAAGGCACTGCCGGCCTTCTACAACGCCCCGGTGTGGAAGGAAAGCGCCGGGCCCGTGAACGCGACGCTCGTGGACATCGGCGACGTGCGCCTGCTGAAGCCCGTGGACAGCGCCGGCTTCACGCTCGCGAAGAAGATGACGGCCTTCATGGTCGCCACGATCTACCTGCTGAACGCGCCGGCCGAGAACGGCTTCAACGCCTTCTGGAAGGAACGGCTGGCGCCTACGATGGCGGCGGCTGGTGCGCCGTCGGTGGCGCAGCTCTCCACCGAATACGCGCCCGACAACTTCCCGCGCATCCCGGTCACGAAGGCGGGCGAGCATGCGTTCGTGTGGTTCGCGGCGTATGGCAGCCGGGATGAATACGAGCTGCAGAAGAAAACGATTGCGGGGTTGAGAGGATGGAGTGATACGGAAGCAGAGCTTGCGAAATACCTCGCGTCCCCCGCGCAGACGATGGAGCTCATCCCCACCGCGTACTCGCTGCAGCGCTGGGGCACGCCGTTCAAGTACACGCTCGAGGGCACGGGGGACGTGCACGACTTCGACTTCCTCGACGGCAAGTGGACGATGGTGAACCGCCGCCTCATGAAGCGCGGCCTGGGCAGTACCGACCCGAAGGACTGGGACGTCTTCCCCGCCACCGTCACCGCGCACGTGCTGATGAACTGCGTGGCCAACGTGGACGAGGTGCTCTTCCCGACCAAGGGCTGGAACGGCGTCACCTTTCGCCACTTCAACCTCGAGAAGAAGCAGTGGTCGATCTACTGGGTGAACAGCCGCGACGGGAAGATGGACGTCCCCGGCCAGGTCGGTGGCTTCGAGGGCGACGTCGGTCTCTTCTACGGCGACGACACCGACGGCGGCCGGCCCGTGAAGGTGGTCTACAAGTGGACGAAGGTCGGCCCCGACGGCGCACGCTGGGAGCAGGCGTTCTCGTATGACGACGGCAAGACCTGGGAGACCAACTGGGTCAACGAACACCGTCGCGTGAAATGACGGCCCGACTGATCTGCGCCCTTTGCCTTTTCATCGTGTCTTCCGTGGGAGCCAGCATGCGTGATTTCGATTTCGAGTTCGGCGAGTGGACGGTGCAGCACCGCACCCTGCGCGCCGACGGTACTTGGCTGGAGTTCAGCGGCACGTCCGTCACGCGCCCGGCCATGGGCGGAATGGCGTGCATCGAGGAGAACGTCTTCGACAAGCCCGGCGGCATCGCCCGCGGCATGGCGATGCGCACCTACGATGCGAAGACGGATCTGTGGGCGATCTGGTGGGTGGATGGGCGCGATCCGCATGGCGTGCTCGATCCGCCGGTGAAGGGGCGCTTCGTCGATGGGGTGGGGACGTTCTATTCCGAGAGCATCGTTGGCGGGAAGAGCGTTCGTACGAGGTTCATCTGGTCGAAGATCACGGCGACTACGGCGCGCTGGGAGCAGGCGTTGTCTACGGATTCGGGGCCGTGGGAGACGAACTGGGTCATGGAGTTCAAGAGGGTGAAGTGAGAATTGAAAATCGAGGGGTCAGAGTCGTTTATTCGTAGCGTACCCGGACAGCAGTCCGGTCAGACCGCTACGAATAAACGACTCTGACCCCTTGCTTTTCGGCCAAGCCTTGTGGAATACTGAACCATATGGTTCAGTATTCACCTGCCCACTTCAGTGCCTCGTTCGCCGCGCTCTCGGACGTCACCCGCCGTGGCGTGCTGGAGCAGCTCGCACGTGCGGATGCCTCGATCACGGACCTGGCCGACAAGTTCGGCATGACCCTCACGGGCATGAAGAAGCACGTCGGCATCCTGGAGGAGGCGGGGCTCGTCACCACGGAGAAGGTCGGGCGAGTACGGACCTGCAAGCTCGGCAGCTGCCGGCTGGAGGAAGAGGCCGCGTGGATCGAGCGCTACCACCAGCTCTGGGCCGCACGCTTCGACGAGCTGGACACGGTTGTCGACGAATTGAAACGAAAGGAGAAGGCGAGTGGGCGCAAGAAACGAATTTGAGGTGCAGCGGAAGTCCGAGCGCGAAGTGGTCGTGACTCGCACAGTCAACGGCCCGGCACGCATGGTGTTCGAGGCGTGGACGAAGCCGGAGCTCTTCCAGCGCTGGTGGATCCCGAAGTCGATGGGCGTGACCATCGTCTCCTGCGAGATGGACGTCCGCGTCGGGGGCGGCTACCGGTTGATGCTGCGCCACGGGGCCTCGGAGCCCATGGCGTTCTTCGGCAAGTACCTCGAAGTGGTACCGAACTCGCGCCTCGTGTGGTCCAACGACGAGAGCCCCGACGGCGCCGTCACCACGGTGACCTTCGAGGAGAAGGCGGGCAAGACGCGGGTGGTCCTCTCCGAGCTCTATCCCTCGAAGGAAGCCCTCGAAGCGAATGGCGGCGGAATCATGCCCGAGCAGTTCGACCAGCTGGACGACCTTCTCGTCAGTCTGGGTGCCGCGACAAGTACGCCTTGATGCCGGCCCAGTAGTCGTTGCGCCAGTTGGCCTCGGTGCTGTCGAGGAGGGCCTTGGGCACTCCTCGATGCGTGAGGACCAGCTCCGTGCCACCAGTGGGCGTGGGCGTGAGAACGAACGCGGCCATCGAGTAGACGCCCTCCGGGAAGTCGTCGCGCCGCCACGCCTGGACGATGCGCTTGCCGGGCACGAGCTCCACGTTGATGCCGCTCACCTTGCCGGCGTCGGCCGAGAACGCACCGCCAACCTTGCTGCTGAGATTGGCTTTGCGGCCGGTGAAGGCCGTGCGTTTCTTCGAATCCGCGAGCAGGCCGTAGATGGTCGCGGGCGGGGCGTTGAATCGGACCTTGAGTTTGAGTGTCTTGCACATGGCGTAAATGGTAGCTGACCCGTGGCGGTCGTATAATTTCACCATGACCGCTCGCACCCTCTACCAAAAACTCTGGGATTCCCACCTCGTCCGCGAAGATGCGGACGGCACGGGCCTCCTCTACATCGACCGCCACGTCGTCCATGAGGTGACCAGCCCGCAGGCCTTCGAGGGCCTGGAGGTGGCGCACCGGCCGCTCTGGCGCGAGGGCTCGATCGTCGCGACCGCGGACCACAACGTCTCCACCACCGTCGGGCGGAATGACCGTCCGATCGCCGATCCGATTTCCCGCCTTCAGGTGGAAACGCTCGACCAGAACATCGAGAAGTTCAAGGTCAAGACGTACTTCGGCATGAAGGACCATCGCCAGGGCATCGTCCACGTGATCGCGCCCGAGCAGGGTGGCGTGCTGCCCGGCATGACGGTGGTCTGCGGAGATTCGCACACCAGCACCAACGGCGCCTTCGCGGCGCTGGCCCACGGCATCGGCACCTCCGAGGTGGAGCATGTGATGGCCACTCAGTGCCTGGTCCAGAAGAAGTCCAAGGCCATGCTGGTGCGCTGCGAAGGCGACCTGCCGCGCGGCGTCACGGCCAAGGACATCGTGCTCGCCGTCATCGGCAAGATCGGCACCGCGGGTGGCACGGGTTACGCGATCGAGTTCGCGGGCTCGGCCATCCGGTCGCTCTCCATGGAAGGCCGCATGACGGTCTGCAACATGGCCATCGAGGGCGGCGCGCGCGCCGGCATGGTTGCCGTGGACGACACCACCATCAACTACCTTCGCGGGCGTCCGTTCGCGCCGAAGGGTGAGGCGTTCGAGAAAGCCGCGGTCTACTGGCGCACGCTCGTCTCCGATCCAGGTGCGGTGTTCGACCGCACGGTGGATATCGACGTCGCGTCGTTGAAGCCGCAGGTGACCTGGGGTACATCGCCCGAGATGGTCGTCTCCATCGAGGACCGCGTGCCGGATCCGGAGAAGGAGAAGGACCCGGTTCGCCGCGAGGCGATGGAACGCGCGCTCATCTACATGGGCCTCGAACCCAACAAGGCGATGACCGACATCGCCATCGACAAGGTCTTCATCGGCTCGTGCACCAACTCGCGGATCGAAGACCTTCGCGCGGCCGCCTCGGTGGTTCGCGGCAAGCGCGTGGCCGGCAACGTGAAGCTGGCGATGGTCGTTCCCGGCTCCGGTCTCGTGAAGGCACAGGCCGAGAAGGAAGGGCTGGACCGCATCTTCCGCGATTCCGGCTTCGAGTGGCGCGAACCGGGCTGCTCCATGTGCCTCGCGATGAACGACGACAAGCTGGAGGCCGGTGAACGCTGCGCGTCCACGTCGAACCGCAACTTCGAAGGGCGGCAAGGGGCGGGCGGTCGTACGCACCTGGTCAGCCCCGCGATGGCCGCCGCGGCCGCGATCGCCGGTCACTTCGTGGACGTCCGCCGCACTTGACGCTTCCCTCGGCAGCGCTGCGACTCCTGCTCGCAGCGCTCCTCACGCTCGCAGCCTCCTGCGGCAAGAAAGAGGTCGTCGAAGCCGGATCGCCGCTGCCGGATCCCGCGTTCGGCAAGGTGAGCACGAAGACCTTTGGATGCCCGGAGATGCAGGGCGTCTACGCGTGGCCGCCGGTTGCGGGCACGTGGGCAGGCCGCGGGCCGACCAACAAGGTCCCCGGGGAAGATGGCATCCCGGTTCCCATCTATGGCGGCGAGATGCAGATCTGGGTTCTCGAGAAGGGCGGCGAGGTCGAGATCCGCTCGCGCTCGATCAACCGCGATCCGAACTACCGCACGACCCTCACGCGCGAATGGTCGTTCAGGATCTTTCAGAAGAACGAAGTGAGCTGCAAGGCGAACATGCTCGAGTTCGCCGCGCGGCCGGCGACGAATCCGGAGGAGTACGGCAGCAAGACCGCGATGCGCAGCTTCAAGCTCGCGCGGCTGGAGGACGGCTCCCTCGCGGTGGGGGTCAAGAATCTCTCCACCGGGCGCCGGGGCGCGATCTTCACGTGGGGCGACACCTCGGCGGGGAGCATCCCTGCGCCGGATGGTGCGTACTGGTCGTGGTCGAAGCTCACGCAGCTCGGGCCGGGGGACAAGGAACCGGCGCCTATCGATGCTTCGACCGGGATTCCGCGATGACCCAGCTATCGCAACTGCTGTCCGAAGCTGCCGAAACGCTCGCGCGCTCGCGTGCGTGCTGGCTGGTCACGCGGTCGGAGAAGGGCGTGCCGCGCAGCCGCCCCATGAGCCTGCTGCCGACCGATCCATCCGAAGGGTGGCTGCTACGGCTTGTCACCGACGCACGCACGCGCAAGGTCGACGAGATCTGGCGCGACCAGCGCGTGAGCCTCCTCTGCCACCCGCGCGGCGGGGCGTTCGTGGCCGCGGCTGGCGTCGCCAACCTCATCTTCGATCCCGCCGAGGTCGATGCGCGCTGGCGTGAGGAATACGATCCGTTCTTCCCCGGCGAGAAGCGCGCCGAGGCCGTCTTCCTCGAAGTGGATGTCGACTGCCTCGAGCTCTGGGTGCCGAACGCCCTGAACGAGCCGCTCGGCTTCGTCACGACCACCCTCCAGCGCGATGCGAATGGCCGCTGGACCATCGCGGGCTGACTAAACGGCCGCGGGCTGATTACACGGCGCGCGCCGCGTCCCTCGGCGACCCACCCCACTGCCGACTCCACGCCCGTCGCAGCTGCAACCCCGATCGAAACCCCGCCACCTCTGCCGCCTGCGTGACACTGGCACCCCGTTCGAGGGACTGCCGCGCCCGTTCCAGGCGGAAGGACTGCAGGTAGCGCAGCGGCGAAACCCCCGCGTGCTCGACGAAGAGGCGCAGCAGGTGGCGCTCCGTCACGTGGGCGATCGTAGCGAGGGCGGCCATGTCCCAGTCGCGGTCCGGCTCGGCGCCGATGGCGTCCTGCACGCGGTGCACGGCGGCATGCAGGTGGCCGCGGTTCACCAGGAAGGGCGAGAGCTCGGGGTCGCGTTGCGAGCGACGCAGGTACACCACCATGTCGTGGGCGACGCTCGCGGCCAGCGCCTCGCCGCATTCCTCGGCCACCAGGTGGAGTGCCAAATCGATGCCCGCCGTGATGCCGGCGCTGGAGGCCACCGATCCGTCGACCACGAACACGCGGTTGTCGATCACCTGTGCGTCGGGTGCCAACTTGCGCAGGGCATGCAGCAGCTCGTGATGGGTGGTGCAGCGGCGATCGGTGAGGAGGCCCGCGCGTGCGGCGAGCAGTGCGCCGGAGCAGATCGTGAGTAGTCGATGCGCCGTGTCTTCGGAGGCCAGGGGCTTCGCCAACATCCGGTCCAGCCATTGCGTGATGGCAGTGATTGCGGGTGTGACCTTTCCGGAGTGCGTGCTGGGCTGACCCGCAACCACCACCCAGGTCGGCGTGTTCAGTCGCGATGGCAACACCTCGAGGCCGGACAACGAGAGACCGACGGACGTGGAGACACCCGCTGTTGGCCCGGCGAAGCGCAGGCGAAAGCGGGGCGGCAGGCCGCGCGCCTCGCGGTGGACGTTGGCGAGCCGGAAGGCCTCCGCCGGCCCCGCGACGTCGAGCAGTAGCGAGTTCGGCGCGACGATGAACAGCAGGTCAATCGGCTGGACGCGGGCGATCATTTTCGGACATGGCAGGTTCAGTGACACAAAGCCTACGCCGATGTCTGGAATTGATCGAATCCTGTCGATGCGCGGCGCGACGCGCGAGGGCGGAATGCCTAACGTGGGCGATCCCCGCAATCCGCAAGGCACTCCCATGTTCATGAACACCCTGCTGGCTGTTTGGGCGGCGGCGCTTCTCACACCGGCGATGGCGAGCGGCGTGGATGCCACCGTCAAACCCGGCGACGACTTCTTCGCGTACGCCAACGGTGAGTGGCTCGCCGCCACGGCGATCCCCGTGGGCCGGCAACGGTGGGGCGCCCGCAACGAGATCGATGCGATCACCCGTCAGCAGGTGTCGAAGGTGCTCGAGGACGCGGCCACGGCGCCCAAGGGCACGACCGCGCGCAAGGTGTCCGATTTCCGCGCCGCGTACCTGAATGAGGCAGCGATCGAGGCGAAGGGCATCACACCGGTCAAACCGCTGCTGGCCCGCATTGACCGCCTGCGCGACAAGGCGGCGCTTACTCGATTGCTCGGGAGCATGCTGCTCGCCGATGTCGATCCCCTGAATGCCGGCACCTACGACTCGTCGCACCTGCTCGGCTTGTCCGTCACTGAGGGCAACAACGGCGAGACGACGAACGTCGCCTTCCTGCTGCAGGGCGGGCTGGGTCTTCCCGATCGCGAGAACTATGTGAGCGCTGATCCGAAGATGCAGGCGCTACGCGTCCAATACCAGGAGTACATCGCGCGTCTGATGGCGCTTGCGGGTTTCGACCGCTCCGCCCAACGTGCCCAAGCGGTGATGGAGCTCGAGACCGCCATCGCGCAAAGCCACGCCACGCCCGAGATCTCGGGGAATGACCGCAATGCCGACAACCTTTGGACGCGGACGGACTTCGCGAACAAGGCGCCGGGCATCGACTGGACCGCATTCTTCGCGGCTGCCGGCTTGGGCAAGCAGAAGACGATCGTCGCGTGGCAACCCGGCGCGGTGACGGGTGCGGCGGCACTGGTCGCGTCGCGTCCGCTCGAGGCGTGGCAGGACTATCTCCGCTTCCACGCGCTCCACCGGAATGCGGACGTGCTGCCTCGCGCGTTTGCCGAACAGGCGCTGCTCCTCAAGGACAACATAGCCGGCTCACCGCAGCCCCGCGATCGTGCGGCGCGTGCGCTCGACGCAACGCAACGCGCGATGAGCGAGGGGTTGGGACGCATCTACTCCGAGCGGTATTTCCCGCCTGCGTACAAGGCTCGCGTGCGCGGCATCGTGGACAACGTCGTCGCCGCATTCAGCAAACGTGTCGAGGCCGTTGCGTGGATGACGCCCGAAAGCAAGCAGGTGGCGCTGGCGAAGCTGAAGACGCTGTACTTCGGCGTTGGCTATCCGGAGAACTGGCAGGACTATTCCTCGCTGAATGTTGATCCCACAGATGCCGCGGGGAATGTGCGCCGCATCGAGGTGAGGAACTACCGCCAGGCCGTGGCCCGTCTCGGCCAGCCCGTGGACCGGACCCAATGGTCGATCGCGCCGCAGACGGTCGGAGCCATCCTCGTGTTCCAGCAGAACGCGTACAACTTCCCGGCTGCGCTGCTGCAGGCGCCCAAGTTCGATGCGAACGCTTCGGACGCCATGAACTACGGCGCGATCGGCGCCATCGTCGGCCACGAGGTGAGCCACATGGTCGACACGCTCGGTGCCGAGTACGAAGCCGATGGCCGCAACCGCCGCTGGTGGACGGCTGCGGACCAGGCGGGATACGACGCGGCCGCCTCGTCACTGATGAAGCAGGTCGCTGCGTACCGCCCGCTCCCGGACGCGGTGATCGATGGCAAGCGCACGTCGACCGAGAACGTCGCGGATCTCGGTGGGCTTGCGGCCGCTTTCGATGCATACCGAAGCACGCTCGGAGGCAAAGCCGCCGACAAGGAGTACGTGAAGGCGCAGGACCGCGAGTTCTTCATCGGCTTCGCTCGAAGCTGGCGCGCGAAGATGACCGAGGCCGGATTGCGGGCGTACCTCGCGGGTGACGGCCACGCACCGGAGACGCAGCGCATCGCCACCGTCCGCAACATCGACGCGTGGTACGAAGCCTTCGACGTGCAGCCCGGTGATCGCCTTTACCTTCCGCCTGCGGAGCGCGTGCGGATCTGGTGAGGGAAGGGGTGCCGCTACAATCGCGGCATGCAACGAATCATGGCGACTACCGCGCTCGCACTTCTTTTCCTGAGTCCGCTCTGCCCGGCCAAGGATCACTTCGAGGCGCTGCCGGAGAAGGCGTCCCCCGAGGTCGTCGGCCGAAAGCTGTCGGCGAGGTTCGTCGCTTCACCGCACATGTTCTGGACCGAGTTCGGCACGCTGCACTATGCCGAAGTCGCCACCTGGTACGGCGCGCTGAATTTCGCCGCTCTCACCAAGGACGCCAAGCTCAAGCAGCAGCTGGTCGATCGCTTCGAGCCCTTCTTCGGCGCCGAGGAGAAGTTCATTCCGCCGGTGACGCACGTCGATCACTCGGTGTTCGGCGTGGTGCCCCTCGAGCTCTATCGGCAGACTGGCCAGGTGAAGTACCGGGTGATGGGACTGGCCTTCGCGGACGGCCAGTGGGATCGCCCCGATTCGGAGGGCCTGAGCAACCAGGCGCGCTACTGGATCGACGACATGTACATGATCACGGCGCTGCAGGTGCAGGCGTGGCGCGCGACGGGTGATCGAAAATACCTCGATCGAACCGCGAAGCAGATGGTGAAGTACCTCGCGCGGCTCCAACAACCCAATGGACTGTTCTTCCACGCGCCGGACGTTCCCTTCTATTGGGGACGCGGTAACGGCTGGATGGCGGCCGGCATGACGGAGCTGCTACGCGCGTTGCCTGCGAACCATCCCGAGCGGCCGAAGATCCTGCAGGGCTATCGCTCGATGATGGCGAGCCTGAAGCGCTACCAGAGCGATTCCGGCATGTGGCTGCAGTTGATCGATCGTCCGGAGTCGTGGGCGGAGACCTCATCCACCGCGATGTTCACCTTCGCGATGATCACGGGCGTCAAGAATGGCTGGCTGGATGAGTCTTACGGCCCCGTCGCGCGCAAGGCGTGGCTGGCGCTTGTCGACTACATCAATGAGGACGGCGACGTACGGGAGGTTTGCGCGGGCACCGCTACGAAGAACGACGTCCAGCACTACCTGGATCGTCCGCGCATCGTCGGTGATTTCCACGGGCAGGCCCCGATGTTGTGGAGTGTGGCCGCGTTGCTGCGGCCCGCGGGGTTATTGATGCCGGCTGAATAGGACGTCATTCCCGCGAAGGCGGGAATCCAGCCGTCACACGAACTGGTTCTTCAACGCGTCTTCACCCCGCCCGATGCGTTCCAGGTTCTCCATCAGCAGGTCGATCACGTTGTCCTCGTAGCGGCGCGTCTCACCGGCGGTGTGCGGCGTGATCAGCACGTTGGGCATGGCCCACAGCGGTGATGTCGCGGGAAGCGGCTCCTCCCACGTGCAATCGAGTGCCGCGCCTGCAATGCGTCCTTGCGCGAGTGCCTCGACAAGCGCCGGCTCATTCACCACCTTCCCGCGGGCGACGTTCACGAGATAGGAAGAAGGCTTCATCGCCGCGAGCGCCTTCGCGTCGATGAGGTTCGTCGTCGCGGGCGTGAGCGGGCAGGTGAGGGCGACGAAATCGGCCTGCGCCATCGCTTCATGCAAACCCTCGATACCCACCACGGTATCGGCGGCGCCAGCGCCCCGCGAAGGATCCTGCCGCACGCCGATCACGCGCAGGTCGAAGGCTTTCGCGAGTGTCGCCAGCCGAGCGCCAATGCGCCCGAGTCCCACGATCGCCAGCGTCTTCCCACCGAGCTCATCCTCGCGCTGGGTGAAGTCGCCGATCATCCCGCGCCATTTCTTCGCGGCCTGGTTGTCGCGCGCCTCCGGGATCTTCCGGGCCAACGCCAGGATCAGGGCGATCGCGTGCTCGGCGACGGCCCGCTCGTTGGCACCTTGGGCGCTGGCACCCCGAATGCCCGCCGCGCGGAGTGCATCGCGTGAGTACTGATCCGTCCCGGCGCTGACCGACTGGATGAACGCGAGCCGCGGCGCACGGGCGATCAGCTCGTTTCTCCACAGGCCGGAAACCAGGAGGACATCCGCCTCCGCGATCCGCGCCTCGAGCTCGGCGAGCGAACGCACCTCGAACCAGTTGATGCCAGTTTCGCGAAGGGCGAAGCGCTCCCCGATGCGATAAGCGGCGTGGGCAAAGCACAGGGTCAGCTTGTCGCGAGGGGGCAGGGGGCGGGAGCTCATGCCCCGATTCTCGCCAAGTTCCTGATTCTTCGCGACTTCCCTGCCAAGGCTAAATCAGCCTTGACAATGATTGCCAAAGCAAGTATTGTTGAGGCAATCAAGGAGCCGCCATGTCCATCTACGACCCCGCAACTTACGACTTCAGCACCGCCGTCCCCCCGATGTTGGGGCGTGTCCGCACGGCCATGCTCGATGCGCTGGATGAACGCCTGGCCCCGCTGGACCTGAAGACGGCCGACTACATCGTGCTGGCGATCCTCGCCAACGGCGGCTCGGCCACGGCCTCGACGGTGTGCTCCTTCCTCGCCCACGACCCGGGCGCCATGACGCGGAAGATCGACGTCCTCGAAAGCCGCGGTCTCGTTCGCCGCGTGCGCAGCGACCAGGACCGCCGCGCCATCAAGCTCGAGCTCACGTCCGAAGGCAAGAAGCTCTATCCCAAGGCGCTCGCCATCGGCGTGGGCGTCGCCAACGATTTCCTGCGGGGCTTCAGCAAGGCCGAGGTGAAGACGCTCGAAAGCATGCTGAAGCGCATCCACGAGAACTCCGAAGTGCCGGCAACGGTAGAAGGGAAGTCACCATGAACCGCAAGAAACTCCTCCTCGCAGTGATCGGTGCGTTCGTCATCGGGGCCGGCGCGTATGGCGCCTACTGGTCCACCCACCTGCGGAACACCGAAACCACCGACAACGCCTACGTGAACGGCAACGTGGTGCAGATCACGTCGCAGGTCCCCGGCACCGTGGTCTCGATCGCGGCCGACGACACGGACTTCGTGAAGGCCGGCACCACCCTCGTGCAGCTCGACACGGCGGATTCGAAAGTCGCGCTGGACGAAGCCGAGAGCCAGCTCGCGATGACGGTGCGCCAGGTGCGCAACCTCTACGCCACGTCGGGGCAGCTCTCCGCCAACGTCTCGCAGCGCACGGCCGAGCTCTCGCGCGCCCAGGACGACCTCAAGCGCCGCGAAGATCTCGCTGCCTCCGGCTTCATCTCGAAGGAAGCGCTGCAGCACGAGCGCACCACGCTGCAGGCGGCCGATGCCGCGGCTACGGCAGCGAAGCAACAACTGGCCGCGCACCGGGCGCTGGTCGACAACACCACGATCGAGAATCACCCGGACGTACGCAATGCCGCTGCGAAGGTGCGTGAGGCGTATCTAGCGTATTCGCGTACGGCGCTTGCTGCGCCCGTGTCGGGCTACGTCGCCAAGCGCGGCGTGCAGCTCGGCCAGCGTGTCGCTCCCGGCGCTCCGCTGATGGCCGTGGTCCCGCTGGATGATGTGTGGGTCGACGCGAACTTCAAGGAAGGCCAGCTGAAGAGCATGCGCGTGGGCCAGCCCGTCACGCTCTCCGCCGACCTCTACGGCAACAAGCTCGAGTACCACGGCAAGGTGATGGGCTTCGGTGCCGGCACGGGTGGCGCCTTCGCGCTGCTGCCCGCGCAGAACGCGAGCGGCAACTGGATCAAGATCGTGCAGCGCGTGCCGGTTCGCATCGCGCTCGATCGCAACGAGCTCGCGAAGCATCCCTTGCAAGTCGGCCTGTCCATGGAAGCGAAGGTCGATACGCATGACCAGGGTGGCGAGCGCCTTCCGGCCGTCGCCCGGAATTCGAACGTGACGCACGGCTTCGCCGCTCCCGATACCGTCGCCGACGATCTCGTGAAGGCGATCATCGCGAACGACGGGCGTTCGGCGCCGGCCACCGCGTCGGTCGCTGCTCCGGGCGTCGCAACCGTCACCACGACCCGCGTCGCGGCCGCCAAGCTGCGCTAACGCCAAGCCCCACTAGCCGCCAAGCCCCACTAGCCGCCAAGCCCCACTCACGCCAAGCGTCACTACCAAGCGATGGACACCCCCGCGCCGCTGAAGGGCAAGTCGCTCGTCCTCGGGACGATCGCGCTCTCGCTCGCCACGTTCATGAACGTGCTGGACACGTCGATCGCCAACGTGTCCCTGAGCGCGATCGCGGGGGACCTGGGCGTTTCGCCGGAGCAGGGCACGTGGGTCATCACGTCGTTCGCCGTCGCCAACGCCATTTCGCTGCCGCTCACCGGGTGGCTCACGCAGCGCTATGGGCAGGTTCGGCTCTTCACCGCATCGGTGCTGCTCTTCGTGCTGGCGTCCATCGCCTGCGGCTTGGCACCCTCGATCGAGCTGCTGATCTTCTTCCGCATCGTCCAGGGCGCCGTCGCGGGCCCGATGATCCCGCTGTCGCAAACGCTGCTGCTAGCGAGCTACCCCAAGGAGAAGGCGGGGACAGCGCTCGCCATGTGGTCGATGACGACGCTCGTGGCACCGGTCGCGGGCCCGCTGCTGGGCGGCTGGATCACGGACAACATCTCGTGGCCGTGGATCTTCTACATCAACGTCCCCGTGGGACTCGGCGCCGCCGCGGTCACGTGGATGATCTACCGCAAGCGCGAGACGGCCACCCGCAAGCTGCCGATCGATGCCGTCGGCCTCGGCCTGCTCATCGTGTTCGTGGGCGCGCTGCAGATCATGCTCGACAAGGGCAAGGACCTGGACTGGTTCCACTCCGGCACCATCATCGCGCTCGCCGTCGTGGCCGCGCTGGGACTCGCACTCTTCATCGTGTGGGAGCTCACGGACGAGCATCCCGTGGTGGATCTTCGGTTGTTCAAGCGCCGCAACTTTACGATGGGGGCGCTGGCACTCTCGTTGGGCTATGGCGTGTTCTTCGGCAATGTCGTGCTGCTGCCGTTGTGGCTGCAGCAATACATGGGCTACACGGCGACGCTGGCTGGATTCGCGTTGGCGCCGGTCGGATTGCTCGCGGTGTTGCTGAGCCCCGTCGTCGGCAAGAACGTCTCGAAAGTGGATCCGCGCATCTTCGCCACCATCGCGTTCGTGATCTTCGGCGTGGTGATGTTCATGCGCTCGCACTTCAACACGCAGGTCGACCTCACCACGATCATGATTCCCACGGTGGTGCAGGGCGCGGCGATGGCGTTCTTCTTCATCCCGCTGGTGACGCTCACGCTGTCGGGCATTGCTCCAGCGCAGTTGCCGGCCGCGAGCGGGCTCTCCAACTTCATGCGCATCACCGCGGGGTCGTTCGGCACGTCGATCTCGACCACGCTCTGGGACCATCGCGCGACGTTCCACCACGCGCAGCTCGCGGAGAAGCTCACGGTCTACGACCCCACCACGACCCAGGCGCTCGCGAACATGCAGGCGAGCGGCATGACGCCCGACCAGGCGCTCGCGACCCTCAACCGGATGATCGACCAGCAAGCGGCGCTGCTCTCCGCCACGGACATCTTCTACGCCTCGGCGCTGCTGTTCCTGGCGCTGGTCGGGGTGGTGTGGCTCACGAAGCCAGCGAAGGCGGCGGCGGCTTCGGAGGCTGCGGCCGGCGCGCACTGAACCACGGTTCCCTGCCTGCAATTTCGAGGCGGCCGGCGGCCGGAGAGCGTGAGGTACGTCCGAAATGCACTTTGCATTCGCCTGATCCAGTGGCGCTGTGAATTGATCCAGTGGATCACTTCGGAGATCCAGTGGATCAGGCGAATGCAAAATGAGAAAAAGAGGGGGGTCGCTTCTCGCCGGAGATTCGCACGGCCATCGAGTTGGCGCCGGGCACGTGGTACATCTGCCCTCGTTGTGGTCCCGAGTGGGCCGTCAAGTGGCAGTGGATCGAGCTGAACATGGGATAGAGCCGCTATAATTGCTGGATGGAAAAGTTCACCCTCCACACCGGCCTTGTCGTCCCGCTCGACCGCGCGAATGTCGACACGGACGCGATCATCCCGAAGCAGTTCCTCAAGTCCATCAAGAAGACCGGCTTCGGCGAGAACCTGTTCGACGCCTGGCGCTTCCTGGACGTGGGCGAGCCGGGCATGGACCCGAAGACGCGCAAGCCCAACCCGGACTTCGTGCTGAACTACCCGCAGTACAAGGGCGGCACGATCCTGATCGCCCGCAAGAACTTCGGCTGTGGTTCTTCCCGTGAGCACGCGCCCTGGGCATTGCAGCAATACGGCTTCAAGGCCGTGATCGCGCCCAGCTTCGCGGACATCTTCTTCACCAACAGCTTCAAGAACGGCTTCCTCCCGATCGTGCTGACGGAGCTCGAGGTCGACCACCTCTTCAACGAGGCGGCCGCGCACCCCGGCTACAAGCTCACGATCGACCTTGCCGCGAAGACGGTCGTCACGCCCTCCGGGAAGACGATGCGCTTCGACATCGATGCCACGCGCCAGAACAACCTGCTCCAGGGCCTCGATGAGATCGGCATCACGCTGAAGCACTCGGACGAGATCAAGGCGTACGAAGAGACGCGCAAACGTACGGAACCCTGGATCTTTACCTGAACGACGAATAAAGGGGTCAGACCACTTTATTCAAGAGATGAATAAAGTGGTCTGACCCCTTTATTGGAGCCCTATGAAGATCGCACTGCTGGCCGGAGACGGCATCGGCCCCGAGATCCTGCGCGAAGCGGTTCGCGTGCTGGACGTCCTGCGTGGCGAAGGCCTCAAGATCGAGACGGAAGAGGCCCTCGTCGGTGGCGCGGCGTACGACGCGCATGGCGATCCGCTGCCCGAAGCCACGCTGAAGCTCGCCAAGCAAGCCGACGCCGTCCTCTTTGGTGCGGTCGGCGGCCCGAAGTACGACACGCTGGTCCGCAACAAGCGGCCCGAGCGCGCGATCCTCGATCTTCGCAAAGAGTGTGATTTCTTCGCGAACCTGCGCCCGGCGACCGTCTTCCCGGAGCTGGCGGATGCGAGCTCGCTGAAACCCGAGATTGTCAGTGGCCTCGACATCATGATCGTGAGAGAGCTCACCGGAGACATCTACTTCGGCCAGCCGCGCGGCATCACGGGTGACGCCCCGAACCGCGAAGGCTTCAACACCATGCGGTACACGGAGGCGCAGATCACGCGCATCCTCCACGCCGGCTTCAAGACGGCGCAGGCCCGCGGCAAGCGCCTGTGCAGCGTCGACAAGATGAACGTGCTGGAGACCACGCAGCTCTGGCGCGACATCGCGATGGAAATCGCGCCGCAGTATCCGGATGTGGAGCTAACCCACATGCTCGTGGATAATTGCGCCATGCAGCTCGTGCGCAACCCCCGCCAGTTCGACGTGGTCGTGACCGGCAACATGTTCGGCGACATCCTCAGCGATGAAGCTTCCATGTTGACGGGCTCGATCGGCATGCTGCCGTCCGCGTCCCTGGATGCGAACGGCAAGGGCCTCTAC
The DNA here is from genome assembly GCF_013003965.1 of Usitatibacter rugosus. Taxonomy (NCBI): domain Bacteria; kingdom Pseudomonadati; phylum Pseudomonadota; class Betaproteobacteria; order Nitrosomonadales; family Usitatibacteraceae; genus Usitatibacter; species Usitatibacter rugosus. Next base: position 1,625,880 of record NZ_CP053069.1, read on the forward strand.
GAGCCGATCCACGGCTCCGCGCCCGACATCGCCGGCAAGGGCATCGCCAATCCGCTCGCCCAGATCCTCTCGATGGGGATGATGTTCAAGTACACCTTCGGCCGCACGGACATCTCCGATCGCATCGAGAAAGCCGTCCGTTCCGCGCTCGCCGCGGGCCTGCGCACGGCGGACATCGCCTCGAAGACCACGAAGAAACCGTCCACCACCTCCGAGATCGGCACGGCGGTGGTGAAAGCGATCTAAGACCGGACGAGAAGCGGGGACGAGAGGCGGCCCGCCTCTCGACCTCGATCCCTCCGCCTCGGGAAGAAGAGAACGACAATGAAAACCGTTGGATTCGTCGGCTGGCGCGGCATGGTCGGCTCCGTCTTGATGGAGCGCATGCGCGAGGAGCGTGATTTCGATTTCATCGACCCGGTGTTCTTCACCACGTCGAACGTGGGCGGCCCCGGCCCCGACGTCGGCAAACCGGTCACCACGCTTAAAGATGCGAACGACGTCGCGGAGCTCGCGAAGCTGGACTGCATCATCACGTGCCAGGGCGGCGACTACACCAAGGCCATCTTCCCGAAGCTGCGCGCGGCCGGCTGGAAGGGCTACTGGATCGACGCGGCCTCGGCCCTTCGCATGGAGAAGGACGCGGTCATCATCCTCGACCCGGTGAATCGCCCGGTGATCGACGCCGCCATCAAGGCCGGCAAGAAGGACTTCATCGGCGGCAACTGCACGGTGAGCTGCATGCTGATGGCGGTCGACGGCCTTTTCAAGGCCGACCTCATCGAGTGGATCAGCGCCATGACCTACCAGGCCGCTTCGGGCGGCGGCGCGCAAACGATGCGGGAGCTCCTGCAGCAGATGGGCGAGGTGCACTTCGCCGCCAAGGGGATGCTCCAGGACCCCAACTCGCCGATCCTCGACATCGACCGCGAAGTGGCCGGGATCCTCCGCGACGAGAGCTTCCCCACGGAGCACTTCGGCGTTCCCCTGGCCGGAAGCTTGCTGCCTTGGATCGACACCGACCTCGGCAACGGCCAGAGCCGCGAAGAGTGGAAGGGCGATGCCGAGACCAACAAGATCCTCGGCCGCGCCGACGGAAACCGGGTGGCGGTCGACGGCGTATGCGTACGGGTGGGGGCCATGCGCTGCCATTCGCAGGGCCTCACCATCAAGTTGAAGAAGGACGTCCCGCTGGAAGAGATCGAGTCGATCCTCGCTTCCGGGAACAAGTGGGTGAAGGTCGTCCCGAACAAGCGGGAAGAGACCCTCAAGCGCTTGACGCCCGTGGCCGTGACCGGAACGCTCGAAATCCCCATCGGGCGCCTGCGGAAGCTGAAGATGGGCGGGCAGTACCTGTCGGCCTTCACGGTCGGCGACCAGCTCCTCTGGGGGGCCGCCGAACCCCTCCGCCGCATGCTGCGGATCCTGGCCGGCAAGCTGGTCTGACCTCCGCTTCCGTCACTCCCGCGAAGGCGGGAGTCCATCTGGGCCCCCGCCTTCGCGGGGGTGACGACGGTTTCGAGGGGGTCAGGGAGGGGGTCAAACGGCCCGGATTCGCGGGGCGGGCCGGAAAATTCGCTTGTAAAAAGTCGTACTTAAGCGATAATTCGATAATCCCGGTGAAGTTGAAACAATAAATACTTGATGCTACGATCTTTTTACCGGAGTTCTGGATGGGGATGGGCCTGACGATGGTGAGGACAATCAAGAAGGGGGTCGCACTCGCGCTACTCCTCGGAGTGAGCGCAGTGGCGCACGCTGCCGGCCTCGGCAAGCTCACGGTTACTTCAGCGCTGGGACAGCCGCTGGAAGCCGAGATCGAACTCGTCTCGCTGCAGCCCGGCGAGCTCGAGGTCCTCTCCGCCCGCGTCGCCACGCCAGAGGCTTATCGCGAAGCCCGCATCGAATATTCCGGAGCGCTGCGCCTGCTGCGCTTCGCGGTCGACAAGCGCCCCAACGGACAGCCGTACATCAAGGTCACGAGCATCGGCCCGATCAACGAGCCGTTCGTCGACGCCCTGATCGAAGTCACCTGGCCCGCCGGCCGCATCCAACGCGAATACCCGATCCTGCTCGATCCGCCGGGATTCAACTCCTCCCGGGTGGCACCGCAGGGCGCAGCTCCAGCGCCGGCCCCGCAGGCCGCCAACACACCGCCGGCCGCCGCGCCGGCGGTTGCACCTTCGGCACCCGCCGGCTCCACGCCGCCGGTCGCCTCCGTCACCACCGGCTCGCCGTCCGCGCGCGCCGAGCTCGGCAGCTCCCGTCCCGATCCCGCCGTCTCCGGCTCGCCCGCCGGTGAGACCTACGGCCCGGTCAAGAAGGGCGACACGCTCAACAAGATCGCGACCGAGACCAAGCCCGACGGCGTGAGCCTCGAGCAGATGCTGGTCGCGCTCTACCGCGAGAACCAGGCTGCCTTCGCCGGCAACAACATGAACCGCCTGAAGACGGGCCAGATCCTCAAGGTCCCCACGGCGAGCGACGTCGGCAAGATCGAGCAGAAGGACGCCAACAAGGAAATTCGCACGCAGGTCGCCGACTGGAAGGGCTATCGCGATTCCGTCGCCGGTGGCGTTGCTTCCATCCCCGCGCGCACCGAATCGTCGAGCGCTTCCAGTGGCCGCATCGGCAGCGCCGCCGTGGTTCCCCCGGCACCCGCGCCCTCGGAGGGCAAGGATTCGCTCAAGTTGTCCAAGTCGGATTCGGGTAAGGGCGGTGCCGCTGGCAAAGGTGGTGGCCAGGACCGCGTCAATTCGCTCCAGGAAGAAGTGATCGCCAAGGACAAGGCGCTCAAGGAATCGCAATCCCGTGTGGCCGATCTCGAAAAGCAGATCCGCGACATGCAGCGCCTGCTGGACCTCAAAGGCAGCGCCCCGACCAAGACCGCCGAAGCGCCCAAGACCCCGGACAAGACCGCCAAGGTCGAGCCGCCCAAGGCCGAGCCGCCGAAAGTCGAGCCCCCGAAGGTCGAGCCGCCCAAGGTCGCGGAAGTGAAGCCGGCCCCGAGCACCACGACCCCGCCGGTCGAGCCGCCGAAAGTCGTGGCCGAGGCGCCCAAAGCCGAACCGCCGAAGGTCGAGGCTCCGAAGGTGGAGTCCAAGCCCACGCCTGCAAAAGATCCGACGAAGACGCCGAAGAAGGCTGCTCCGCCGCCCCCGCCGCCCAGCTTCATGGACGAGCTCATCGACAGCCCGGCGTACCTCGCCGCGGGCATCGGCGGCCTCGGCATCATCGGCCTGGGTGCATACATGTTCATGCGCCGCCGCCGGCAACGTGCCGAAGGTGGACCGATCAGCTCGATGACGAGCGCCTTCCCCTCCGACCTCACGCCCAACTCCGTATCGGGGAAGCCGGGCGGTGGTCTCGTGGACACCGGCAACAGCTCGTTCCTGACCGACTTCGACAAGACCGGCCCGGGCACCATCGACACGGATGAGGTCGATCCGGTCGCCGAGGCCGAGGTCTACATCGCCTACGGCCGCGACGCCCAGGCGGAGGAGATCCTCAAGGAGGCCATGGCGCGCGACAAGAACCGCCATGAGATCTCCCTGAAGCTCCTCGAGATCTACCACGCCCGCAAGAGCGCCACGGCGTTCGAGACGGTCGCCAAGGAGCTCCACGCGCAGGTCGGCGACAGCCATCCGCTGTGGCAGAAGGCCGCCGCGATGGGCGCGCAGATCGATGCCGCGAACCCGCTGTACGTCGCCGCTGCCTCGGGCACGGCCACGTTCGCCGCGATGCCGCAGGCTGCCCCGGCCCCCGCCAAGCCCGACCTCGACTTCGACCTCGAAGCCACGTCGAGCGGCCACGCGGCCACGGACACCAGCTCGCACGCTCCAGCTCCCAGCTTCGACCTCGACCTCGACTCCAAGCGTCCGGAGCCCGACCTGCCGACGGATTCCTCGCCCTCGATGGACATGGACCTCGGGTCCGCGTCCACGCCGGCCGAGACGCCGAAGGAAGACAAGCCTTCGTTCGACTTCGACCTCTCCGGCCTTGATTTCCCGACCTCCAAGCCTGGCTCGGCCGCTTCGGCGTCCGCGGGCGGCGGCCTGGGTGATCTCAGCCTCGACCTCGGCGGCGACGATGCCGGCGGCAGCGGGGATGACGCGGTGGGCACGAAGCTCGAGCTCGCCAAGGCGTACCTCGAGATCGGCGACAAGGACGGTGCCCGCGAGATCCTGCAGGAAGTCGTGAAGGAAGGCTCCGGCGGCCAGCGCGACGAGGCCCAGAAGCTGATCAACGGTCTCTGATCCCAAAGAACTCTTGGCTGTGATTTGATTGGCGGGGGCAACCCCGCCAATTGCTTTTCTGGCCTCCACTTCTCCCATGCGCATCGCCCTCGGCCTCGAGTACGACGGCTCCGCCTTCTGCGGATGGCAATCGCAGCCGGGCGGCTGCGGCGTGCAGGACCATCTCGAGAAGGCGCTCTCCACGTTCGCCGATCGCCCGGTCTCGGTCCTCGCCGCGGGCCGCACCGACACCGGGGTTCATGCCACCGCGCAGGTCGTGCACTTCGACACCGACGCGCAGCGCGACGACAACTCGTGGGTGCGCGGCCCCAATAGCTACCTGGATCCTCGCGTGCGCGTGCTGTGGGCGCGTCCCGTGCCGGACGAATTCCACGCGCGCTTCAGTGCCCGCTCGCGCACGTACTACTACTTGTTGCTGGACGATCCGGTCGCGCCCGCCGCGCTGAACGCGCGCATGGGCTGGTTCCACAAGCCGCTCGATGTCGCGGCCATGTCGGCCACGATGGGGATGTTCCTGGGCGAGCACGACTTCAGCGCCTTCCGCGATGCGCAATGCCAGGCCAAGTCCCCGGTGAAGGTGATGCACGAGGCACGGATCGAGCGGCGCGGAAACATGATCGTGTTCACGTTCCGCGCGAGCGCCTTCCTGCACCACATGGTGCGAAACCTCGTGGGCTCGCTGGTCTACGTGGGCGCGGGCCGCTTCGATGCCGAGGCGCTGGCGAAGGTGTTCGCCTCCCTCGACCGCCGCAACGCCGCGCCGACGTTCGCGCCCGACGGGCTCTACCTCGCGGCCATCGAGTACGATCCTGCTTTCGCCCTCCCGGCCTTCCGGCCGTTCCCGCTCTTCCCCTCATGAGAACGCGCATCAAGATCTGCGGCCTGCGGGATCCGGGGCACGCGAAGCTCGCGGCACAGGAGGGCGCGGATGCGATAGGCCTCGTGTTCCATGCCGCCAGCCCGCGCGCGATCTCGATCGAGGACGCTATGCGCGTCGCGGCCGCGGTCCCGCCGTTCGTGATGACGGTGGGTCTCTTCGTGGATGCGCCCGAATCGGAGATCCGCCGCGTGCTGGAGCGCGTGCCCCTGGACCTCCTGCAATTCCACGGTAACGAAACCCCCGGGGAGTGCGAGCGTTTCGGAAAACCTTTCCTGCGTGCGGTACGCATGGAAGAGGGGGTCGATTTGGTAGAATACGCACATCGATTTTCGAGCGCGAAAGCGCTGCTGCTCGATGCCCACGTGCCCGGTGTCCCAGGAGGGACCGGTCACCGATTCGACTGGGGACGCATTCCCCGCGAGCTACCCATACCCATCGTGCTGTCCGGCGGTCTCGATTCCGGGAACGTAGGCCAGGCGATTCGCGAGACGCGGCCCTGGGCCGTGGATGTCTCCAGTGGCGTGGAAGGCCAGCGAGGCGTGAAGGACCCGGCAAAGATCACCGCATTCATCCGGAGCGTTCAACGTGAAGATGTACGACCTGCCTGACGCGAGCGGCCATTTCGGCCGGTACGGGGGCACGTTCGTCGCGGAAACGCTGCGCGCGGCGCTGGACGAGCTCACGCTCGCGTACTCGAAGTACCGCGAGGACGCCGAATTCCAGGCCGAGCTCGCGGATGAATTCGCGCACTACGTCGGCCGCCCGAGCCCCATCTACCACTGCAAGCGCCTCTCGCGCGAGCTGGGCGGTGCGCAGATCTACCTCAAGCGCGAAGACCTCAATCACACGGGCGCGCACAAGGTGAACAACACCGTGGGCCAGGCGCTGCTCGCCAAGCGCATGGGCAAGCCGCGCGTGATCGCCGAGACGGGCGCGGGCCAGCACGGTGTTGCTACAGCGACCGTCGCCGCGCGCTACGGCATGGAATGCGTCGTCTACATGGGCAGCGAGGACATCGCGCGCCAGGCGCAGAACGTCTATCGCATGAAGTTGCTCGGGGCCACGGTGGTTCCGGTGGAGAGCGGCTCCAAGACCCTGAAGGACGCGCTCAACGAAGCGATGCGCGACTGGGTCACCAACGTGCACAACACGTTCTACATCATCGGCACCGTCGCCGGCCCGCATCCGTACCCGATGATGGTGCGCGACTTCAACTCCATCGTCGGCAAGGAATGCGTCGAGCAGATGCCGGCCTATGCGGGCCGCCAGCCGGACATGGTGCTCGCGTGCGTGGGCGGTGGCTCCAATGCGATGGGCATCTTCTTCGACTACATCCCGCACGAGAACGTGAAGCTGGTCGGCGTGGAGGCGGGCGGCCTGGGCCTGGAGACGGGCAAGCATGCCGCGTCGCTCTCGGCCGGCACCCCGGGCGTTCTGCACGGCAACCGCACGTACCTGCTGCAAGACGCGAACGGCCAGATCACCGAAACCCATTCCATCTCGGCCGGCCTCGACTATCCCGGCGTCGGTCCCGAGCACGCGTGGCTCAAGGATTCCGGCCGCGCGTCGTACGTGGCCGTGAACGACGCGGACACGCTGAAAGCCTTCCACACGCTCTGCCGCACCGAGGGCATCATCCCCGCGCTGGAATCGAGCCACGCCGTCGCCCACGCGATGAAGATCGCGCCGATGATGGCCAAGGACAAGATCCTGCTCGTGAACCTCTCGGGCCGCGGCGACAAGGACATGCACACGGTGGCCACGGCCTCGGGGCTGACGTTTTGAGCCGCATCGCCGCCACCTTCGAGAAGCTGCGCGCGCAGAAGCGTGCCGCGCTCATCCCCTTCGTCACCGCGGGCGATCCCGCGCCCGAGCACATGCCCGCGATCATGAAGGCGCTTGTCGCCGGCGGCGCGGATGTGATCGAGCTGGGCGTCCCGTTCTCCGATCCGATGGCCGACGGCCCCGCGATCCAGCGTTCCTCCGAGCGCGCGTTGAAGCACAACGTCGGGCTGCGTGACGTGCTGGCCTTCGTGGCCGCCTTCCGCAAGACCAACGATTCCACACCCGTCGTGCTGATGGGCTACGCGAATCCGGTCGAGCGCATGGGCTTTGCGGCGTTCGTCACCGAGGCGAAGAAGTGCGGCATCGATGGCGTGCTCATCGTCGACTACCCGCCCGAAGAGAGCGGCCCCTGGCTCGAGGCCCTTGCGGGCTCGGGCATCGACCCCATCTTCCTGCTCTCGCCCACCTCCACCGACACGAGCATCGAGCGTGTCGCCAAGGTGGCCGCCGGCTACGTGTACTACGTGTCCCTGAAGGGCGTGACGGGCGCGGCCAACATCGATACGAAAGACGTCGAGGCGATGATGAAGCGCATTCGTTCCCGCACCCAGCTTCCCGTGGGCGTGGGCTTCGGCATCCGCGATGGCGCCACCGCGAAGCGCGTGGCCGGCTGCGCGGACGCGGTCGTGATCGGCAGCCGCATCGTGCAGGAGATCGCCGAGGCGCCGGGCGCCGAGATCGGCGCGCGTGTCGAGAAGCTGGTGCGCGAATTCCGCACCGCCATCGATTCGAAGGAGAGCGTGGCCGCATGAGCTGGTTCCGCAAACTCCTCCCGCCGAAGATCAAGCGGGACGTCTCCACGGAGAAGAAGACCGTTCCCGAGGGCCTGTGGAGCAAGTGCCCGTCGTGCGAGGCGGTGCTCTACTTCACCGACCTCGAGAACAACCTCCACGTGTGCCCCAAGTGCGGCTTCCACAACCGCCTCGCCGCGCGCCAACGCCTGGACCTCTTCCTCGATCCCGAAGGCCGTGCGGAGCTCGCCTCCGAAGTCGTGCCGATGGATCCGCTCAAGTTCAAGGACAGCCGCAAGTACGTCGAGCGCCTGGCCGAAGCGGAGAAGGAAACGGGCGAGACCGACGCGCTGGTCGTGATGCAGGGCTCGGTGAAGAACGTGCCCATGCTCGCGGTCGCGTTCGAGTTCGGCTTTCTCGGCGGCTCGATGGGCTCCGTGGTCGGTGAGCGATTCGTCCGCGCCGTGCAGGCGTGCTGCGATGAGCAACTGCCCTTCGTGTGCTTCACCGCCACGGGCGGCGCGCGCATGCAGGAAGGTCTCTTCTCGCTGATGCAGATGGCCAAGACCACGGCCGCGCTGCACCAGCTCTCGGCCGCGAAGCAGCCTTTCATCTCGATCCTCACCGATCCGACGATGGGCGGCGTGTCGGCTTCGTTCGCGTTCATCGGCGACGTCGTCATTGCCGAGCCGGGCGCGCTGATCGGCTTCGCCGGCCCGCGCGTGATCGAGCAAACGGTGCGCGAGACGCTGCCCGAAGGCTTCCAGCGCTCCGAGTTCCTGCTGGAGAAGGGCGCGATCGACATGATCGTCGACCGCCGCCAGATGCGCGAGAAGGTCGCGCGCCTCGTGACGCTCCTCAAGCGCGACCCCGCGCCCGAGGCTTGAGCCGCTCGCTCGAGGGCTGGCTCGAGTACATCTCCGCACAGCATCCCGCGGGCATCGCCCTCGGTCTCGAACGCGTCGGGGACGTCCTCCAGCGCATGGCGTTGCCCACGCCGCGGGTGACGATCACCGTCGGCGGCACCAACGGCAAGGGCTCCACCTGCGCGATGCTCGAACGCATCCTGCTCGAGTCGGGTTACCGCACCGGCCTCTACACCTCGCCGCACATCGAGACCTACAACGAGCGCGTGCGGGTCCAGGGTCAGTCCATCACCGATGAAGCGCTCGTGCGTTCCTTCGAGAAGGTCGAGGCCGCGCGCGGTTCGACGCCGCTCACCTACTTCGAATACGGAACGTTGAGCGCCTTCGCGATCTTCGCCGAGAGCAACCTCGACGCCGTCATCCTCGAGGTGGGCCTCGGCGGAAGGCTCGATGCCGTGAACCTGATCGACGCCGATGTCGCGATTGTCGTCTCCGTGGACCTCGACCACCAGTCCTACCTCGGCGACACGCGCGAGAAGATCGGCTTCGAGAAGGCCGGCATCTTCCGCGCGGGGCGTCCGGCGATCTTCGGCGACCGGAATCCCCCCGAGTCGCTCGTCGACCACGCGAAGGCGATCGGCGCCGACCTGCAGGTGCTGGGCAAGGAATACGGCTTCGAGCAGCGCGAGCGCCAGTGGGACTTCATCGGCAAGCGCGGCGCCAAGCGCGCGCTGCCTGTTCCCGCGTTGCGCGGTCACTGGCAGCTCAAGAACGCATCGGCCGCACTCGCCGCGTTGGACGAAGTCGCCGACAAGCTGCCGATCTCGCTCGGCGAAGTGAAGATGGGCCTGACCCTCGTGAACCTGCCGGGCCGCCTGCAGGTGATGCCGGGGCGTCCCACGATCGTCCTCGACGTCGCGCACAACCCGCACGCCGCACGCAGCCTCGCCGATGGACTTCTCGACATGGGCTTCACGAGGAAGACCACCGCGGTCTTCGCGATGCTGGGCGACAAGGACATCGGCGGCGTGATCGACGCGCTGAAGGGCCGCATCGACCAGTGGTTCGTCACCACCGTCGCGAACGACCGTGCGGCACCCGCGGAGCGCCTTGCAGAAGAGCTCGCCGCGCGCGGACTGGGCAACGTGACGCGCAGCTTTGCCACGGTGGCGGCCGCACTCGCCGAAGCGCGTCGGGAGTCGGGTCCGGATGATAGAATTCTCGTCTTCGGAACCTTCAATGCCGTGGCCGACGCGCTCCGGACCCTGCGCTAGACCGTCACCCCCGCGCCATGGCGACTTCCACCCCCGATACGAGCGAGATCCGTCGCCGAGGCCGCCAGCGGCTCATCGGTGCCATCACCATCGTCCTGCTGCTGGTCGTCTTCGTCCCGATGCTGCTCGATCCGGAGCCGCGCCAGGACCGCAAGGAACCGGCCGCCGTCGCGATCCCGTCCAAGGACAACGCGCCCGCGCTCCCCGCTCCATCCGTCGCCCCCGTGAAGACGGGGGCCCAGCCCGATCCCGCGACGATCCCGCCCAGGCCCCAGCTCGCCGACGCCACCAAGTCCTCCACGCCGCCCAAGGCCCCGGAAGGCCCCAAGGTCGTCGCGCCGCCCGCCGAGCCCAAGGCCGACCTCTCCCAGGTCATCGCGGCCAAGACGGCCGAAACCGCGCCCGCACCGGTTGTCGCCCCCGTGAAGACGGGGGCCCAGCCAGGGCCTGCCAAGGGTCCCGTCCTCGAAGGCTTCGCGGTCCAGGTCGGCGCCTTCCGGGACGACGAGAAGCTCAAGCAAGCCCGCGAGAAGCTCGCCGCGGCCAAGATCACCCATTTCACCGAGCACCTCGCCGGCAGCGACCTGACGCGCCTGAGGGCCGGTCCGTACAAGACCCGCGAGGCGGCCGACAAGGCCGCCGCGGCCATCAAGACGGCGGGCCTCGACGGCAAGGTCGTCCCCCTGCCATGACCCCCTTGGAAAGCCCCAAAATCAGCCCCATCTTCAAGGGCTTGCCACGGGATACACTCTGACCCATGTGCGCGATCATCGGCGTAGTCGCCCGCAGCCCCGTCAACCAGATCCTCTATGACGGGCTGACGGTCCTGCAGCACCGCGGCCAGGACGCCGCGGGCCTGGTCACGGCCGAGGGCCACAGCTTCCACATGCACAAGGGCGGCGGCCTGGTGCGCGACGTCTTCCGCACCCGGGACATGCGCAACCTGGTCGGCCACATGGGCATCGGCCACTGCCGCTATCCCACGGCCGGCAGCGCCTCCTCGATCGCCGAATCGCAGCCGTTCTACGTGAACTCGCCCTTCGGCATCACGCTCGGGCACAACGGCAACCTGGTGAATTCGGACCAACTGCGCCGCGAGCTCTTCGCCGAGGACCGCAGGCACGTCAACACGAACTCCGATTCCGAAGTCCTGCTGAACGTCCTCGCGCACGAGATCTCCGATGCGTCGCAGGGCAACCCGCGCCTCACGCCGGACATGATCTTCACCGCCGTCGCGGGCGTGCACCGCCGCGTGAAGGGCGCCTATGCCGTGGTCGCCATGGTGGCGGGCTACGGTTTGCTCGCCTTCCGCGATCCCTTCGGCATCCGCCCGCTCATCATCGGCCGCGCGGATACGGAGAAGGGCGTGGAGTTCATGGTCGCGTCCGAAAGCGTCGCGCTCGATACGCTCGGCTTCAAGGTGATGCGCGATGTCGCTCCCGGCGAAGGCGTGCTGATCGACGAGAGCGGCAACTTCCACGCGCGCCAGTGCGCTGGCAAGACCGCGCACAACCCCTGCATCTTCGAGTACGTCTACCTCGCGCGCCCCGACTCCGTGATCGACGGCATCTCCGTCTACGAGAGCCGCCGCAACATGGGCAAGTTCCTCGCGGACAAGATCCAGGGCATGGGCCTGCGGGACGAAATCGACGTCATCATCCCGATCCCCGATTCCAGCCGCCCCTCCGCGCTCGAAGTGGCCGCCAAGCTGAAGAAGCCGTATCGCGAAGGCTTCATCAAGAACCGCTACATCGGCCGCACGTTCATCATGCCGGGGCAGGAAATGCGCCGCAAAAGCGTCCGCCAGAAGCTGAACGCGATGGCGGTCGAGTTCAAGGACAAGAACGTCCTGCTCGTGGACGACTCCATCGTCCGCGGCACGACCTCCCGCGAGATCGTGAACATGGCGCGCGAGAGCGGCGCGAGGAAGGTCTTCTTCGCCTCGGCCGCGCCGCCGGTCCGCTACCCCAACGTGTACGGCATCGACATGCCCACGCGCGCGGAGCTGATCGCCAACGGGCGCACCCACGAGGAAGTCGCCGCGGCCATCGGCGCCGACGCCGTGATCTACCAGGAGCTGGACGCGTTGATCGCCGCCGTGCGCGAGTGCAACCCGGCCATCGAGCGCTTCGACTGCTCGTGCTTCGACGGCGACTACATCACCGGCGACGTCTCGCCCGCGTACCTCGCGGAGATCGAGGCCTCGCGCGCCGACGGTGAGAGCCAGACCCGGCTCTCGAGCTACCAGCTCGACCTCGGCCTCTCCACCGTCGACTGATCCCATGGCGAAGAAGTTGAGGCCCGACACCCTCGGTGTGCGTGCCGGGACCGTCCGCAGCGACTTCGGCGAGCACTCCGAGGCCCTGGTCCTCTCCACGAGCTTCGTCTACAAGAGCGCCGCCGAGGCCGCGCGCAAGTTCGCGAGCACGTCGCCCGAGGACAACATCTACTCGCGCTTCACCAACCCCACGGTGAAGATGTTCCAGGACCGGCTCGCGGCGCTCGAAGGCGCCGAGGCCTGCGTCGCAACGGCTACGGGCATGGCCGCGATCTCGACGATGGTCTTCGGCCTCATGAAGTCGGGCGACCACCTCGTCATCGCGCGCGGCGTGTTCGGCACCGTCGTGCCGCTGCTGGAGCAGATCGCGAAGAAATTCGACATCGAGGTCACGTGGGTCGAGGCGACGAACCTCGACGCGTGGACCCAGGCCATCCGCCCGAACACGAAGCTGCTTTATGCCGAGTCGCCGTCGAATCCGGCGCTCGAAGTCGTGGACATCGCCGGCCTGGCCGCGATCGCGAAGAAAGCCGGCGCCATCCTCGCGATGGACAACGCCGTCGCCTCGCCCGCGCTGCAGCAGCCCATCGCGCTCGGCGCCGACCTCGTGATCCATTCGGCCACCAAGTACATCGAGGGCCAGGGCCGCGTGCTGGCGGGTGCCATTGCCGGGCGCGCCGATCTCGTCACCGGCCCGCTCTTCCACTACGTGCGCACCGCCGGCCCCGCCATCTCGCCGTACAACGCGTGGACGTGCCTGAAGGGCATGGAGACGCTGGGCGTGCGCATGAAGGGGCACTGTTCCAACGCGCTCGAGATGGCGCGCTGGCTGGAGGCGCATCCCGGCGTGGAGCGCGTGCTCTATCCCGCCCTGGAGTCGCATCCGCAGCACGCGCTCGCGATGCGCCAGCAGTCGGGCGGCGGCGCGGTGGTGTCTTTCGTGGCCAAGGGCGGCCGCGAGGGCGCCTGGCGCGTGATCGACGGCGTGCAGCTGATCTCGAACACCGCCAACTTCGGCGACGTGAAGACCACGATCTGTCATCCAGCGACCACCACCCATGGTCGCCTTACCCCGGCGGAGCGCGAAGCGGCCGGGATCGCGGAAGGGCTCATCAGGCTCGGCGTCGGACTGGAGCATCCCGACGACCTCCGCGAGGATCTTTCGCGAGGCCTCACGCAAGGGAAAGCATGATCAAGAAGACGCCGCACGTGTACCTGATGTGCCCGCCCGAGTACTTCGACGTTTCGTACATCATCAACCCGTGGATGCACGGGAACATGCGCAAGATCGACAACGCGCTGGCCAAGGTGCAGTGGCGGGCGCTGTACGACATCCTGTGCGACCGGGCGACGGTACGCCTCGTGCTGCCGCAGCCGGGCTCGCCCGACATGGTGTTCACCGCGAACGCGGGGCTGCTGCGCGGCAAGAAATTCCTGCTCTCGCGCTTCCGCTTCCCCGAGCGCCAGTACGAGGAGCCGTACTACGCCGACTGGTTCATGGACCGCGGCTTCGACGTGACCTACATGCCTCGCGACGTGCCCTTCGAGGGCGCGGGCGACGCGCTGTTCGACCGGAGTGCGGATCGCTTGTGGATGGCTTACGGCCACCGCTCCGTGATCGGCGCCGTGGGGGAGATCGAGAAGCTCTACGGCGTGAACGTCGTGCCGCTGAAGCTCGTGGACCAGCGTTTCTACCACCTCGACACCTGCTTCTGCCCGCTGGAAGGCGGCAAGCTGATCTACTACCCGCCCGCGTTCGACGCGGAATCGCAGAAGACCATCGAGAAGCTGGTGCCTTCGCACCGCCGCTTCGCGATCGCGGAATCCGACGCCCTGCAGTTCGCCTGCAACGCGGTCAACGTGGGCAAGGCCGTCGTGGTGAACCGCGCCGGCAAGGGTTTCGTCGAGGGCCTGGGCAAGCTCGGCTACGAGGTCGTGCAGACCCCGCTCTCCGAATTCATGAAAGCGGGAGGCTCGGCGAAGTGCCTCACGTTGCGCCTCGATGAGAAGTAGCGTCCGCCTCGCCATCGTCGCCTGCGCGCTCGCCGCCGCGAGCGCCTCCGCGCAGGTCTACAAGTGGGTCGACGAGAACGGCAAGGTCCAGTACGGAGACCGGCCGCCCGACGCCAGGAAGGCAGCGCCGGTCAACGTGATGCCCGCCCCGGCTGACGCGCCCGCCAAGCAGCCTGACTGGAAAGAGAAGGACCTCGAGTTCCAGCGCCGCAAGATCGAGCGCGAGCGCACCGAGGGCGCGCAGGCCCGGCGAACCGAATCGAATCGCGCCGCCGCCTGCGCCGAGGCGAGAAGGCGCCTGTCCATCCTCGATGAGCAGATGCCGGTCTACCAGCGCAACGACAAGGGCGAGAAGGTCTACATGGAGGACGCGGAACGCGCCCGCGTGAAGGCCGAGCAGCAGCGCGCCATCTCGGACAACTGCTGATGAAGAAGCTCTCCACGCTGGTGGTCACCGCGGTGCTGCTCGCCGGCTGCCTCGGCGACGGCGACGTGAGCAGCGCCCGCCTGCCGCGTTACGAGGCGCCGGCCGCGGCCTCCGCGCCGCGCGTGGCGCTCGTGCTCGGCTCGGGAGGCCCGCGCGGCTTCGCCCACATCGGCGTGCTCAAGGTGCTGGAAGAGGCGGGCGTGCACGCCGACCTCGTCGTCGGCTCCAGCGTCGGCGCGATGGTGGGTGCGCTCTACGCTTCGGGCCTCGATGCCAAGACGCTCGAGCGCATGGCCTACGACTTGAATGTGATGGAGTTCTTCGAGTTCAAGGCGATCTCCGGCGGCCTCGCCACGGGCCGCGCGGTGCAGGACTACGTGAACCGCCATGTGAACGGCGAGACCCTGGAGCAATTGAAGATCCCGTTCGCGGTGGCGACCGCACGCGAGCGCGACCGCCAGCTCGTGATCTTCAACCGCGGCGACACGGGCCTCGCGGTGCGCGCCGCTGCCGCGAGCCCCGGCCAGTTCGAGGCGGTGCGCATCGGCAACGAGAAGTACATCGATGGCGACGAGGCGAGCCCCGTGCCCATCCATGCCGCGCGCCAGCTGGGCGCCAAGGTCGTGATCGCGGTGGACGTCTCGGCCTACGAGCAGGACACGCCGGCGGGCGTGCCGCAGGCGTGGGTCGAGAAGGATGCGCGCCGGGCGAAGCAGGTGCGGGCCGAGGCGGCCGAGGCCGACGTGATGATCCATCCGAACATCGGCTACTACGCGGGTCACACGGAGGAGTATCGGCGCCGCGTGATCGCCGCCGCGGAACGCCAGACGCGGGCGAAGATGCCGGAGATCCGTGCCGCCCTGGCGCGGGCCGGCGTCACGCTGCCGCCGGCGCCTCAGTCGAGCGCGATGGCGCGCAGCCCCGAGGCCGTGGCTTCGAGGTAACCGCCGGTCTCGTACCAGTCCGGCAGGACCCAGCGGATACAGTTGCGGCCGTCCACGAGGTGCTCGTGGCGTGCGGGCCGGTGCGTGTGGCCGTGGATCATCAGGTCACGGCCCGAGTCGCGGAAGGCCTGCTCCACGCTCGCGGGCGATACATCCATGATGCTCATCGACTTCGTCGCCTTGGCCTTGTCGCCTTCGGCGCGCATCGTCTCCGCGATCTTCATGCGCGCCACGAGCGGCAGGGCGAGCGTCTTCTTCTGCCATTCGGGATCGCGCACCTGCCGGCGAAACGCCTGGTAGGGGAGGTCGTCCGTGCACAGCGAATCGCCGTGCAGGATCACCGCCTGCGTGCCGTAGAGCTCGATGGTCGAGGGGTCGGGGAGGATCTTCACGCCCGTCTCGCGCTCGAAGCGGCCGCCCGCGACGAAGTCACGGTTGCCGTGCATGAAGTAAGTCGGTACGGCCGAGGAGGCCGCGCGCAGCGCCTTGGCGATGCGCGCGGGGAAGGGGAGCTCGAGGGAATCGTCGCCGATCCAGGCCTCGAAGAGGTCACCCAGGATGTAGAGCGCGTCCGCACCCGGCACCTCGTGCTCCACGAACCGCTCGAAGCGAGCCACGGCCTCGGGCCGCGACTCGTCCAGGTGCAGGTCGGAGACGAAGAGGGTGCGGCCCTGCTTCAGACGCGCTCGGCCTTCTCGATCGTGACGGCCGTGCGCGGCACGTCCTGGTGGCCGCCCGTGGTGCCGGTGGGCACGCCCTTGATCTTGTCGACCACGTCCGTGCCCTCGACCACCTTGCCGAAGACCGCGTAGCCCCAGCCCTGCGGGCTCTCGCCCGAGTAGTCGAGGAACGCGTTGTCCTTCACGTTGATGAAGAACTGCGAGGTCGCGGAATCGCGCACGCTGGTGCGGGCCATCGCGAGCGTGTACTTCACGTTCTTCAGGCCGTTGGCGGATTCGTTCTTGATCGTCGCCTTCACCGGCTTCTGCTTCATGTCACTGGTGAAGCCGCCACCCTGGACCATGAAGCCGTCGATCACGCGGTGGAAGATGGTGCCGTCGTAGTGGCCGGCGTCGACGTACTCGAGGAAGTTCTTCGCCGAGACCGGGGCCTTGGCCTCGTCGAGCTCGATGACGACCGGGCCCATCGAGGTGGTGAGCTTGACCTTGGCCATCAGACGCACTCCGCCTTCTCGATGACGACCGGCGTGGTCGGCACGTTCTGGAACGGGCCCGAGTTGCCGGTGGGGACGGCCTTGATCTTGTCGACGACGTCCTGGCCGGAGGTCACCTTGCCGAACACGGCGTAGCCGGCGCTGCTGGCGCTGCGGTTCAGCATGTCGTTGTTGGTGACGTTGATGAAGAACTGGCCGGTGGCGGAGTCCGGATCCTGCCGGCGCGCCATGGAGATCGTGTAGATGTCGTTCTTCAGGCCGTTGGCGGCCTCGTTCTTCAGCGGGCCGCGCGTCGGGCGCTCGGACATGTCCTTGTTGAAGCCGCCGCCCTGGATCATGAAGGTCGGGATCACGCGGTGGAAGATCGTGCCGTTGTAGTGGCCGGCGTCGACGTAGGTCGCGAAGTTGACCACGGTGAGCGGCGCCTTCTCGCTGTCCAGCTCGAGGGCGATCGGGCCCATCGACGTCGTGAGCTTCACGTTGAGGGTCTTGCCCATCTTCATCTTGGCGGCGCAGGTCGTCGGCGCGGCGGCCTTGGCATCGGCGGCCCCCGCCTTCGCGGGGGTGACGGGCGCCTTGGCGTCCTGGGCGAGGGCGGCGGCGGGCAGCAGCGCGGCGGCGGAGAATAGGGCGGCGAGGGTCGTGCGTGTGAATTGCATGGAGGGGCCTTTCAGGAAATGACGGTTTCTTGGACGATGCGCCAGCGATTGCCTTCACGCATCCAGTACTGGCGCTTCTTGGTGCGATTCGAGAGGTTGTTCGAGCGGTAGTCCTGGTCGAAGGTGACCATCATCATCGGACCGGACCCGGGGTAGGCGAACAGGCTCACCTGCGACACGCCGACCTTCACCCACGCCTTGCCCGTGCTCACCTTGCGTTTGTAGGCGATCCAGGCCGCGCGGTCCTTGCCGCCTTCGGAGCGGAATTCGCTGCCGTAGTGGGCGAAGTACTTGTTCGTGTCGAGGCTTTCCCAGTCGGTGCGCCACTGCTCGAAGGCGGAGAGGAAGTCGTCGCGCTGGGCCTGCCATTCGCCGGGGGCCTTCCACTCGACGGCGGGCCCGATCACGACCGGCGTGCGGCCGATGTCCACGAAGCGGGTCAGGCGCGCGAGGTCGTCGTTGGTGAGAACGACGCAGCCGTCGGTCGCGAAGGGCGGGCGGCTGTACGTATCCGACGGCGTGCCGTGCAGCCAGATGCCGTGGCCGTTCCGGCCGTTGCGCTTGTCCCAGTCGTTGGGATAGCTGATCGGGAAGGCGATGGCGCCGTAGAAATCCGGCAGCTTCTCCTTCGACGAGACGATCGTGTAGACGCCAGTGGGCGTCTTCTGGTCGCCCTCGCGCGTCTTCTCGACGCCGTTCTTGCCGAGCGAGATGTAGAAGTCCGTCACGTACGTCGGCTGGCCGTTGTGGTTGCCGAAGACGTAGAGGCGCGAGCGGCCGGTGTCCACGAGGATCACGTGCTGCTGCGATGGGGCGAGCTGCATCACCGGGGCCGGGAGGAAATCCACGGGCGGAGCGTCGAGGTAGCGCTGCAGGCGAACGCGCGCTTCCTGCTGCAGGTTGGAGACGCCGGCCGCCGAGGACGCTTCCGTGTTGCCGAAGGCGATCGGCTTCCCGGCGCGGGCCATGAGGAGGTCGCCGCGGATCATGTGGCCCAGCTTGAAGTTCGGGGTGCGCTCGAGGGCGCCGTCGATCTCGCCGATGGCGGCCTTCAGGCCGTTCTCGCGCAGGCTCACGATCGCGCGGACCAGCGAGCCTTCGACTTCGTTGGAAAAGGAGAAGGCTCCGCCGTTACCGTCCCCGTCCCCATCGGCGAACGCCAGGGGAACGGCCGTGAGGACGCAGAAGAGGGCCAGGGCGCGAGGCGCTCTCACCCGCCGACGCGCTCCTGCTTGATGAGCCATTTGTCGCCGACCTTCACGAGCTTGAGCGTCTTGGTGTTGGAGCTCTTCAGCGCATCGGAACGGTAGTTCTGGCGGAAGGTGGCCGTGGCCTCGTTGCCCGACACCTTGACGGACTTCATCTGCACCGAGACTTCGATCTGCTTGGGTGCCTCGATGCGCTGCGTGCGGCCCTTGGCCCAGGCGTCGCGCGATTCGCCGGCGGGCGTCTCGAAGTCGGGCGCGTAGGCGGCGAGGTAGCCCTTCACGTCCTTGGAGCCCCAGGCGGTGGCCCAGGCCTGCACGGCCTCGGTGACCTGCGCTTCTTCGCCGGATGCGGCGGCCCCCGCCTTCGCGGGGGTGACGGGGTCCGACTTCGTGGCTTTCGCCGGTTCGGACTTGGCGGGCTCTGATTTCGGCTCGGCCTTCGCGACCTTCGCGGGCTCGGCCCCCGCCTTCGCGGGGGTGACGGGAGGAGAGGGTTCGGCTTTCGGCTCCGCCTTCGGTTCGGCCTTGGCGACCTTCGTGGGCTCGGACTTCGCGGGCGTGGTTCCCGGCGGCGGGGCGAGCTTCTGCGAGGAGAAGAGATCCTTCACCATCGAGAGCTTCAGCTGCGCGGAGGTGTTGCTCTTGTCGAGGGAGAGCGCGCGGTCGTAGGCGCGGCTCGCGAGCTGCGCGTAGATGTCGCCGAGGTTCTCGTGCGCCGTCGCGTAGCTGGGATGCGTGTGGATGGCGAGCTCGAGGGCGCTTTTCGCCTTGTCGTAGTTGCCCTGCGAGGCGTAGAGCACCGCGAGGTTGTTGTACGGCTCGGGGAGCTCGGGGTAATCCTCGGTGAGGCCCGTGAACACGGCGATCGCGTCGTTGGTGCGCTTCTGCTCGGTGAGGATCAAGCCCTTCAGGAAGCGGCCTTGCGGATCGCGCGGCTGCGCCTTGAGGTAGCCGTCGATCTTGTCGAGGGACGGCTGGAGGCGGCCCGCGGCGTAGAGTTTCTGCGCTTCCTTGAGGTCGTCGGCCGGTGCGGCGAGCGCCGGGAACACGACCATCGCAATCGACGCGGCGAGCAGCGCGGCGAGCCGGGAGAAGCGAAGGTTGCCTTGCAGCATCGTGTTATAATTTGTTGAATTTAATGAGAAACGCATTCTACCAACCTTGGTGGGGCTTCACAATGTCGCACGCCTTTGCGCCTCTCCGTTTTGAATCCCGCCGCGCGCCCTTCCGGCGCGTGCCGAGCGCCGGTTCCCGCGCGTTCGGTTGTTGTTGTCCCTGAGCGCCCCCCCGAAGTTCCCCGCGCGCTCGCGCCGCCCTGATTTCGCCATCTTTCGCCGGGTTCGCACGCCCCGGCCCTGACCATGTCGATACTCCATATCCATAACACGCTCACGCGCCGCAAGGAGCCCTTCGTTCCCCGGGTTCCGGGCAAGGCCGGCCTCTATGTCTGCGGCCCCACGGTCTACGACTACATCCACATCGGCAACGCTCGCACGTTCACCACGTTCGACATGGTGTCGCGGTGGCTGCGGGTGTCGGGTTACGACGTCACGTACGTGCGCAACGTCACCGACATCGACGACAAGATCATCGAGCGCGCCAACGAGCGCGGCATCCCCTTCGCCGAGCTGGCCGAATCGATGGCCCGGGCCTTCAGCGAGGATTGCGCCCGCCTGAAGCTCCTGCCGCCGGACCGCGAGCCCCGCGCCACCAAGTACGTGGACGCCATGCTCGGGCTCATCGCCACGCTGGAGAAGAAGGGCCTGGCCTACAAGGCGCCCAACAACGATGTCTACTTCTCGGTGCGCGACCTCCCGGGCTACGGCAAGCTCTCGCGCCGGAACCTCGACGACCTGCGCGCGGGTGAGCGCGTCGCGGTCGAGGCGGCCAAGAAGGATCCTCTCGACTTCGCGCTGTGGAAGGCCGCGAAGCCGGGCGAGCCCTCGTGGCCGTCCAACTACGGGGCCGGCCGGCCGGGCTGGCACATCGAGTGCTCGGCGATGGCGGACGCCGTGCTCGGCACGCCGGTGGATCTGCACGGGGGCGCGGTCGACCTGCAGTTCCCGCACCACGAGAACGAGATCGCCCAGAGCGAGGGTGCCGGCCACACGCCGTTCGTGACGTGCTGGATGCACGGCGCCTTCCTCAACATGGACAGCGAGAAGATGTCGAAGTCGCTCGGCAACTTCCATACGCTGCGCGACGTCCTCGGCAAGCTGGACAGCGTGCAGGGTGGGGAGGCCACGCGCTTCTTCCTGCTGCGCGGCCACTACCGCAGCGAGATCAACTTCTCGTGGGACACGCTGGAGGACGCCGGCAACACGCTTCGCGGCTTCTACACCGCGCTTCGCGAGGTGAAGCCCGGCCCGCGCGGCCCGATCGACTGGAACAACGACTACGCCCGCCGGTTCCGCGAGGCGATGAACGACGACTTCGATACCCCGGTCGCGTTCGCCGTGCTGCACGACTTGCGCGGCGAGGTGAACCGCACCAAATCGCCCGAGCTCGCGGCGCTGCTGAAGGCGCTCGGCGGCACGATCGGATTCTTCCAGGCGGATCCCGAAGCCTTCCTCCAGGGCGCGCAGACCGGTGGGCTCGACGTGCAGGCGCGGATCGACCAGCGGATCGCAGCGAAGAAGGCGAAGGATTTCGCGCTGGCCGACTCCATCCGCAAGGAGCTGGAATCGGCGGGCATCGTCCTCGAGGACAAGCCCGGCGGCCTCACCGAGTGGCGCCGCAAATAGTCCGCTGCGCGGGGTTACTGCAAAAGGCGCCCTCCGCAGATAGACGCGGATAAACGCCGATGAGCTTCGAAGCTTGAAGCGCTTTGAGGCATGCGCTTGCGATACTTCGAGCAGCCCCAAGTAGCGCGGGCGTCGCTCCAAAGTACCTTTCAACCTTCGAAGGTCATCGGCGTTTATCCGCGTTTATCTGCGGAGGACGCCTTTCGCCGTAGTGCGCCGCAGGCGCTAGCGAACGAACTTCTGGTCGCGAGAGATGATGGTGAGGTCGACGAACTTCGACGCGTTGTGGTTATCGGGCCCGAAGCTCACCTTGAAACCCCCGACGTCCACCGCGTTCATCGATTCCATCGCCTTGGTGAAGCTCTCGCGCGTAAGGCCGCGGCCGGCGCGCTTCAGCCCCTCGACCATCACCTTGGCGGCGATGAAGCCCTCGAGCGTGCCGAAGCCCGGCTCCCCCTTCGCCTCTTCCAGTAACGCGCGGTATTCCTTCACGACGGGAATCGACGTGTCCCAGGGAAAGGGCACGACCTGCGAGATCTGCACGCCGCGGCCGTCCTCGGCCAGCTCCTTCGCGAGCGCCTTGCTGCCGACGAAGGACACGTTCCAGAAGGTGGGATTCACACCGGCCTTCTTCATGTCCTTGATGAAGGCGGCGCACGACTTGTAGGCGGAGATCATGATGATGGCCTGCGGGTTGGCCTTCTTCATCTCGGCCACGGCCTTGGCGACGTCGACGGTGTTGCGCTCGACGGTGGCGCGCGAGGTGATCTCCATGTTGCGCCGCTTCATGGCGCGCTCCACGCCCGTAAGCCCCGCCTGTCCGTACGCGTCGTTCTGGTAGAAGACCGCGATGCTGGTGACGCTCATCGCCGTCAGGTGCTGCACGATCGCCTCGGTCTCGTCGAAGTAGCTCGCGCGCACGTTGAAGATGGCGCGGTTGAACGGAGCGCGAAGTGACTCGGCGCCGGTGAACGCGCCCACGAACGGAACCTTGGCTTCGGTGAAGATCGGCAGCGACGCATTGCTGGTGGGCGTGCCGACGTAGCCGAAGAGCGCGAAGACCTTCTCGTCGTTGATGAGCTTCTTCGTGTTCTCGACGGCGCGCGGGGGCTCGTAGCCGTCGTCCAGCGTCGTGAGCACGATCTTGCGGCCGTTGACCCCGCCGCTGCGGTTCACGTTGTTGAAGTAGAGGAGGGCGCCGGACTGCATGTCCTTGCCCAGCTCGGCGGCAGGGCCGCTCAGCGCGACGGACTGGCCGAGGAGGATCTGGGTATCGGTGATGCCTTGCGCGTGGGCAAGGCTGGCGGCGAAGAGCGCGGCTGCGGCGACGAATGCGCGGGGCATAGCTTCCTCCGGGCAGATATGAACTGGCGTTCCATCAGCCCCAACTTATCATCTGCCGTGGGGAAGGGAAAGCGACAGGTCCACACTTTTCGTTACCGCTTCACCCGGCGAAAAACTCCTTCATCTTCGCCATGAACGACTTGGCCCGGGGGCTGTGGCGATCCCCGTCGTGCTTGTTGATCTCCTCCAGCTCGCGCAGCAGTTCCTTCTGGCGATCCGTAAGCTTCACCGGTGTTTCGATCGCCACCTGGCAGAGGAGGTCGCCCGGATAGGTCGAGCGCACGCCCTTGATGCCCTTGCCGCGCAGGCGGAAAACCTGGCCGGACTGCGTCTCGGCCGGAACCTTGATCTTGGCGTGGCCATCCAGCGTCGGGATCTCGATCTCGCCGCCGAGCGCCGCGAGCGTAAAGCTCACCGGCATCTCGCAATGGAGATCATCGCCCTCGCGATGGAAGACCGAGTGCTCCTTGAGGTGGATCACCACGTAGAGGTCGCCGGGCGGACCGCCATTCATGCCGGCCTCGCCTTCGCCCGACAGGCGGATGCGATCGCCCTCGTCGATGCCGGCGGGGATCTTCACCTGCAGCGTCTTGTGCTTCTTGATGCGTCCGGCGCCGCGGCACGACGCGCAGGGATCGGTGATCTGCTTGCCGGTGCCGTGGCACGTGGGGCAGGTCTGCTGGATCGAGAAGAAGCCCTGCGAGAGCCGGACCGTGCCCTGGCCGCCGCACGTGGAGCAGGTCTTGGGCTGCGTGCCGGGCTTGGCGCCGGAGCCGTGGCAGGTCTCGCATTCCTCCATCGCGGGAATGCGGATCTTGGTTTCCGTGCCGCGCGCCGCCTGCTCGAGGGAGACCTCGAGGTTGTAGCGGAGGTCCGCTCCCCGATAGACGTTGGAACGCCCGCGGCCCGCGCCGCCGCCGAAGATGTCGCCGAAGATGTCGCCGAAGGCTTCCGCGAAGCCGCCGCCGAAGCCGGGGCCGCCTTCGCCGCCCATCTGCGGGTGCACGCCCGCGTGGCCATAGGCGTCATACGCGCGGCGCTTCTCCGCGTCCGAGAGCATCTCGTACGCTTCCTTCGCTTCCTTGAATTTCTCCTCCGAATCCTTGCTGTCGGGATTGCGGTCGGGATGGTGCTTCATGGCGAGCTTGCGATAGGACTTCTTGATCTCCTCGTCGGAGGCGTCCTTGTTCACGCCGAGCACTTCGTAGTAGTCGCGCTTGTTGGCCATCGAATCCTCGTTCCCCTGAAACGACAAAGGGGCCGTGTCTTTCGACGCGGCCCCGTGCAGCTATCGGTTGTTGTAGGTGCTCAAGCGGACTTCTTGTCCTTCACCTCGGTGAACTCCGCATCGACGACGTTGCCTTCGTCCTTCTCCGGGGGCGCCTGGGCGCCACCCTGCGCACCCGCTCCGGCGGCACCGCCCGCATCGGCCTGCGCCTTGGCCTGCGCGTCGGCGTAGACCTTCTCGCCCAGCTTCTGCGAGGCGGTCGCGAGGGCCTGCGTCTTGGCCTCGATCTCGGCCAGGTCGTCGCCCTTCACCACGCCCTCGAGGTCCTTGATGGCGGCCTCGATCTTGTCCTTCTCGACAGCCTCGAGCTTGTCGCCGTATTCCGTGAGCGACTTCTTGATCGAGTGGATGAGCTGGTCACCCTGGTTGCGGGCCGTCACGAGCTCGAGGGTTTTCTTGTCCTCGTCGGCGTGCGTCTCCGCGTCCTTCACCATCTGCTGGATCTCCTCCTCGGTGAGGCCGGAGTTCGACTTGATGGTGATCTTGTTTTCCTTGCCGGTGGCCTTGTCCTTCGCCGACACGTGCATGATGCCGTTCGCGTCGATGTCGAACTGCACTTCGATCTGCGGCATGCCGCGCGGGGCCGGCGCGATGCCTTCCAGGTTGAACTGGCCCAGGCTCTTGTTGCCGCGGGAGACGTCGCGCTCGCCCTGGAGCACGTGGATCGTCACCGCCGCCTGGCCGTCCTCGGCCGTCGAGAAGACCTGCTGGGCCTTGGTCGGGATCGTGGTGTTCTTCTGGATGAGCTTGGTCATCACGCCACCCAGCGTCTCGATGCCGAGCGACAGCGGCGTCACGTCCAGCAGCAGCACATCCTTCACGTCGCCCTGCAGCACGCCGCCCTGGACCGCGGCGCCGACGGCGACCGCTTCATCCGGGTTCACGTCCTTGCGCGGCTCCTTGCCGAAGAACTCCTTCACCTTCTCCTGGACCTTCGGCATGCGCGTCATGCCGCCGACGAGGATCACGTCGCTGATGTCGGAGAGCTTCAGGCCCGAGTCCTTGAGCGCGATCTCGCACGGCTTGATGGTGCGGTCGATCAGCTCGTCGACGAGCGATTCGAACTTCGCGCGCGTCAACTTCATCTCGAGGTGCGCCGGGGCGCCGTTGGCCATCGCGATGTACGGCTCGCGCACTTCCGTCTGCTGGGAAGAGGAGAGCTCGATCTTCGCGCGCTCCGCGGCGCTCTTGATGCGCTGCAGGGCGATCGGGTCCTTCGAGAGGTCGAGGCCGTTCTGCTTCTTGAATTCGTCGACGATGTAGTCGATCACGCGCTGGTCGAAGTCCTCGCCGCCCAGGAACGTGTCGCCGTTGGTGGAAAGCACCTCGAACTGGTGCTCGCCGTCGACGTTCGCGATCTCGATGATGGAGATGTCGAACGTGCCGCCGCCCAGGTCATAGACCGCGATCTTGCGGTCGCCTTCCTGCTTGTCCATGCCGAACGCGAGCGCGGCCGCCGTGGGCTCGTTGATGATGCGCTTCACGTCGAGGCCGGCGATGCGCCCGGCGTCCTTGGTGGCCTGGCGCTGCGAGTCGTTGAAGTAGGCGGGGACCGTGATCACGGCTTCCGTGACCGGCTCTCCGAGGTAGTCCTCGGCCGTCTTCTTCATCTTGCGGAGGATCTCGGCGGAGACCTGCTGCGGCGCGATCTTCTTGCCGCGCACTTCCACCCACGCGTCGCCGTTGTCGGCCTTGGAGATCGTGTAGGGCATCAGGCCGATGTCCTTTTGCACTTCCTTCTCCTCGAACTTGCGGCCGATGAGGCGCTTCACCGCGTAGACGGTGTTCTTCGCGTTGGTGACGGCCTGGCGCTTGGCCGGGGCGCCGACGAGGATCTCGTCGTTATCCGCATACGCGACGATGGACGGCGTGGTGCGCGCGCCCTCGCTGTTCTCGATGACCTTGGGCTTGCCGCCCTCCATGATGGCCACGCACGAGTTCGTGGTGCCGAGGTCGATGCCGATGATCTTTGCCATTTTCGTAGTCCCGTTGAATGTCTAAGCTTGATTCGGAAATAGGGTTATTCAGCGTTCTTTTCAACCGGCTTGGCCACCGTGACGAGCGCGGGGCGCAGCACCCGGTCGTGCAGCGTGAAGCCCTTCTGCAGGACGGCCGCCACGGTATTCGCCGGCAGGTCGCTCTCGACCTGGCTGATCGCCTGGTGCACGTGCGGGTCGAACTTGTCGCCCGCGGCGGGCGCGATCGGCTTCAGCGCGTACTTCTCGAACACGGCCTCCAGCTGGCGGGCGGTGAGCTCGACGCCGGACTTGATCGACTCCACCGTGGGTGCGTCCACGGCGAGCGCCATGTCCAGGCTGTCCTTCACGCCGAGCAGGCCGGCGGCGAAGGATTCGATGCCGAACTTGTGGGCCTTGGAGACGTCCTCGGCGCCGCGGCGGCGGACATTCTCCGTCTCGGCCTTGGCGCGGAGCCACTCCTCGCGGTGCTTCTCGGATTCCGCGGCCAGGACGGCCACGCGAGCCTCGAGCTCGGCGATGCGGCTATCGGATTGCGGCGCCCCCTCGGCGCCCTCGCCGGGCATGGGCTCCGTGCCCCCGCCGGCGGGAAATTCGTTCACCCCCACGTAAAATCTCCATTAGAAACAGGTATTTGCTAACACAGGTGGGGGCGATCCCCGACACTTCAAGGGGTTAATCCCGCAAATAGGGTCTGACCCCAATGAATTGCAAATTGGGGTCTGACCCTATTACTTGCTCTTCGTGAAGAGCAGCCAGCTCGTGATCATCGTGATGACGCTGTAGAGGATCGAGCCCACCAGCGCGGCCACGAAGCCGGATACCGCGAAGCCCTGGACCACGTTGGCCACGAACCAGAAGAGCAGCGCGTTGATCACGAAGATGAAGAGGCCGAGCGTGAGGATCGTCACCGGCAGCGTGAGGAGCACGAGGATCGGCCGCACCACCGCATTCACGAGGCCGAGGACCAGGGCGGCGATCAGGGCGGCGAAGAAGCTCGTCACCGCCACGCCGGGGTAGAGGTAGGCCACCAGCAGCAGCGCGGCGGCATTCACGATCCATCGGGCGAGCAGCATCAGCATCAGAGGTTCTCCTGGGCAACCGCCGCGAGCGCGGCGATGAAGGCGGGCGTGTCGTTGGTGGTGGGAATGTAGTGGAAGTCCCGGCCGCCGGCGTGCAGGAATTCCTTCTTGCCCTCGATCGAGATCTCCTCGAGCGTCTCCAGGCAATCCGCCGCGAAACCGGGGCAGATCACGTCGACGCGCGTGGTCTTCGCACTTCCGAGGGCGCGCAGGGCATCGAATGTATACGGCTGCAGCCATTCGGCGCGACCGAAGCGCGACTGGAACGTGACCTGTGTGCGCGCGTCGTTCCAGCCCAGCTCCGTCGCCACCAGCTCCGCGGTGCGACGGCATTGCACGGGGTAGGGATCGCCCCGGTCGGCCACCGCCTTGGGGATGCCGTGGAAGCTCATCACCAGCCGGTCGGGCCGCCCGTGCTTGAACCAGTAGTCGTTCACGTTCTTCGCGATCGCGTTGATGTAGGCCGGGTGCTCGTGGAACTCCTTCACGAACTGTACGGTGGGGGCCGGCTTCGCGTGCTTCAAGCCGGACTTCACCGCGTCGGCCACGCTGGCCGTGGTGCTCCCCGCGTACTGCGGATAGAGCGGCAGCACCGTGATCCGGTCGCAGCCCTTGGCGGCCAGCTCCGCGAGACCTTCGGCAACCGAGGGCTTGCCATAGCGCATCGCGTAGACCACGGGCGCCTGGACCTTGAGCTTCTCGCCCAGGTAGCCGCGCAGCAGCTGCGCCTGGCGCGACGTGTAAACGCGAAGGGGTGAGCCGTCGTTCATCCAGATGCTGGCGTATTTCTTCGCGGTCTTCGCGGGCCGGAAGGGCAGCACTAGCAGGTGGAGGATCGGCAGCCACACAGCGCGCGGGATCTCCACCACCCGGGGGTCGGAAAGGAATTCCCGCAGGTAGCGGCGTACAGCCGCGGGAGTCGGTTCGTCGGGCGTGCCCAGGTTTACCAGGAGCACGCCGTTGCGCGGGGAGGGCACTAGCTTTGGGAGAGCGCGGAGGAAACCAGCTTGGCGGTCACGTCGACGATCGGGATCACCCGTTCGTACGCCATGCGCGTGGGGCCGATCACGCCCACGGTGCCGACCACCTTGCCGTCCACCTCGTAGGGCGCGGTCACGATCGAGAACTCGTCCAGCGGCACCAATTGCGACTCGCCGCCGATGAAGATCTTCACGCCGTCCGCCCCCTCGCTCTTCTCCAGAAGATCCAGGAGCTGCGTCTTGGTCTCGAAGAGGTCGAAGAGCCCGCGCAGCCGCTGGAGATCGGAGGAGATGTCGAGGAGGTTCCGCCCGCCGGAGATCACCATGTCCTCGCGGCCTTCCTTCAGCGCGTCGCTGCCCGCTTCCACGGCGGCCTGCATGAGGCCCTGGATGTCGCGGTGCAGGTCCACGAGCTCGCCACGGATGCGCCCGTGCAGCACGTCGATGTCGAGGCCGGCGTAGTGCTGGTTGATGTAGTTGGCGGCCTGCACCAGCTGCGAGGGCGAATACGTCCGGTCGGTGACGAGCACCCGGTTCTGCACCTCGCCGTCGGAGGCCACGATGATCAGCAGCACCCGGTTGTCGGAGAGGCGGAAGAACTCCACGTGGCGCAGCGCCGCGCCGCGGCGGCGCGGGGCGACCACGACGCCGGCAAAGTGGGTGAGGTCCGACAGGAGCTGCGAGGCGGCCGTGACCACGCGGTGGGGATCGGCCGGCACCACGCGCTCGCTCAGTTGCTGGCGCTCGACCTCCTCGATGGGCTGCACGGTGAGCAGCGTGTCGACGAAGAAGCGGTAGCCCTTCGGCGTGGGCACGCGGCCGGCGGAGGTGTGGGGGCTGGCGACGAAGCCCATCTCCTCCAGGTCCGCCATCACGTTGCGGATGGTCGCGGGCGAGAGCTCCATCGCCGAAAATTTCGACAGCGACCGGGATCCGACCGGCTGTCCCTCGGCGATATAGCGCTCGACCAGGATCTTGAGGAGGCTTTGCGCCCGATCGCTCAGCATGGAAGCATTCTACAAAGAAACTCCCATGGTTTAATGGCGCCCATGACCGCCGCCTTCAAGACCGTGGCCGTCGTCGGCAAGAGCGACGCGGCGAGCATCCCCGCCCTCGAGCTCCTGTCGGCTACGCTTCGTCGTCGCGGGGTTCGCATCCTCATGGATCCTCGCACGGCGGCGGGTGCGAAAACCAAGCCGGACGAGGTATTTCCGGCCGAACAGCTCCCGGACAAGGTCGATCTCGCCATCGTCGTCGGCGGGGACGGCACGCTGATCGGCTGCGCGCGCCTCATGGCCCCGCACGGCATCCCGCTCGTGGGCGTGAACCTCGGGCGCCTGGGCTTCCTCACCGACATCCAGGCCGACCGCATCGGCCCCTCCATCGATTCCATCTTCGACGGCGAGTATTCGCGCGAGAACCGCACGCTGCTCGAAGGCACGGTGACTCGCGGCGGCAAGAAGATCTCCACCACCGTCGCCATGAACGACATCGTGGTCGGCCGCGGCTCGGCCGACAGCATGATCGAGTTCTCGGTGAACGTGGATGGAGAGTTCATCTATACGCTCCGCGGCGACGGCCTCATCGTCTCCACGCCCACGGGCTCCACGGCGTACGCGCTTTCCGCCGGCGGCCCCATCCTGCATCCGGCGCTCAATGCCGTGGCCCTCGTTCCCATCTCGCCGCACACGCTCTCCAACCGCCCGGTCGCCATCCGCGGCGACTCGCGCATCGAGATCATGCTGCTGCGGGGCGACGGAGCCAAAGCCAACTTCGACGTGCAATCCCACGAGATCCTGCAGCAGGGCGACATCGTGTCCGTCGTCGCCGCGGCCAAGCCCGCGGTCCTGCTGCATCCGCCCAACTACCGCTACTTCTCGATGCTGCGCAACAAGCTGCACTGGAACGAGCGCAACACCTAGGTCCGTCCGTGCTTCGCGTCCTCTCCATCCGCGACTACGTCATCGTGGACCGGCTCGAGATCGAGCTGGGCCCCGGCTTCACCACGCTCACCGGCGAGACCGGCGCGGGCAAGTCGATCCTCATCGATGCGCTGGCGCTGGCGTTGGGCGGCCGCGCCGAAGCGGGCGTCGTCCGCACCGGCGCCGAACGCGCCGAGGTCTCCGCGGAGTTCGACCTTGCCGCCGCTCCGCCCGCGCGCGAGTGGCTCGCGGCCAACGATCTCGATGAGGGCGAAGGCACCTGCCTGCTGCGCAGGACGGTCGATCTCTCCGGCCGCTCGCGCGCCTTCGTGAACGGCCGTCCCGCCACCGTCGCGCAGCTTCGCGAGCTGGGCGAATACCTCCTCGACATCCACGGCCAGCACGAGCACCAGCTCCTGCTCAAGCGCGACCAGCAGCGCGCGTTGGTCGATGCGTTTGGCGGCAGCGAGGCCCTCGCGAAGGATGTGGCCAGGCGCTACGGCGACTGGAAGCGCCTCGCCGACCAACGCATCGCCCGGGAACGGGCGCAGGAGACCTCGGCCCGCGAGCGCGAGATGCTGGCCCACGAGATCGGCGAGCTCGAAGGCCTGTCGTTCGATCCCGTGGCCTTCGCCGAGGAAGAGGCTTCACACCGCCGCCTCGCGCACGGCCAGGAGCTCATCGATACGGTCGCGGCCTGCGTCGAAGCGGTGGACGAATCCGAGGGCGCGGCGACCACCACGCTCTCGCACGCCGTCACGCAGCTGGAAGAGGCCGCGCGCCTCGATCCCCAGTTGGAGGACGCGCTTCGCGACCTGCAGGCGGCGAGCGTCCACGCCACGGAGGCCGCGCACCAGCTGCGTCGCTACCTGCAGAAGCTCGAGGTCGATCCGGCGCGCCTCGCGCAGCTCGACCGTCGCCTGCGAGATGTACACGACATGGCGCGCAAGTACCGCGTCGAGCCCGCGCGCATCCCGGATGCGCTCGCGGATCGGCGCACGCGTTTGGCGGAGCTGGGCGGCAGCGAAAGCCTGGAGAAGCTGCGCGAGCAGGAAGCCGCCGCGGAGGCCACGTATCGCGAAGCCGCGACGTCGCTCTCGAAGGCGCGGAAAGAGGCGGCCCGCAAGCTCGGTGGCGACGTCACGAAATCCATGCAGCGCCTCTCGATGGACGGCGGCCGCCTCGCCGTGGCGATCGAGACGCTCGAGGAGCCGTCGGCCGGCGGGCTGGAGTCGATCGAGCTGCAGGTCTCCGGCCACGCGGGCCAGCCGTTGGCGCCGCTCTCGAAAGCGGCCTCCGGCGGCGAGCTCTCGCGCCTGTCGCTGGCGATCCAGGTGCTGCTCTCCGGACGCGCCTCCGTTCCCACGCTCGTCTTCGATGAAGTCGATTCCGGCATCGGCGGCGGTGTCGCGCAGATCGTCGGCGAGCTGCTGCAGGCACTCTCCTCGCATCACCAGGTGCTGTGCGTCACGCACCTGGCCCAGGTCGCCTCGCATGCGCGCTCGCAGCTGCGTGTGTCGAAGCGCCCGGGTCCCCGCGGCACGGTCGCGGCGGTCGAAGCGCTCGATGCGGAATCGCGCGTCGACGAGATCGCGCGCATGCTGGGCGGGCTCACCCTCACCGAGGCCACGCGGCGGCACGCGGCTGAAATGTTGCAAAACGCGCGCGCTACGGGTACACCAGCGGCGAAGGGCAAGGGCAAGGCGCTGTCGCGGCCCTCGTAGACAACGCCCACCCGGGAGATCCATGGAGGCGATTCCCAAGGCAGGACTGGTGCTCGCAGGCGGCGGAGCGCGCGCGGCCTATCAAGTCGGCGTGGTCCAGGCGCTGAGGGAGATGCTGCCCGACGCGAAGCAGAACCCGTTTCCGATCATCGCCGGCACGTCCGCGGGCGCCATCAACGCGACCGCGCTCGCCAGCCACGCGGACAATTTCGGCGAGGGCGTGGATCGCCTTCTCGAAGTGTGGCGGCATTTCGAGCCGCGCCACGTCTATCGCTCGGATCTGGTGGGCGTCATCGCCAACAGCGCGCGCTGGTTCATGGGCATGTTCTTCGGCAACGTCGTGAAGAACGAGCCCATCTCGCTGCTGGACAACCGGCCGCTCCAGGCCCTCCTCGAGCGACGCGTCCTCTTCGACCGCATCCAGCCCAATATCGACGCCGGCTTCCTCGATGCGCTCGCCATCACCTGCTCGGGCTACACATCGGGGCAGAGCTGCAGCTTCTTCCAGGGCAAGGCCGAGCTGGAGGGCTGGAAGCGCTCGCAGCGCGTCGGCATCCAGGCCAAGATCGGCGTCGAGCACCTGATGGCCTCGGCCGCCATCCCGTTCCTCTTCCCCGCGCACAAGCTCAATCGCGAGTACTTCGGCGACGGCTCCATGCGCCAGATCGCTCCCGTGAGCCCGGCGCTGCACCTCGGCGCCGACCGCGTGATCGTCGTCGGCACCGCACGGCTGCGCACGGATTCGCCCGAGCGCACGCGCGGCGAGATCTACCCCAGCGTCGCGCAGGTGGCCGGCCACGTGATGAACTCCATCTTCCTCGACAGCCTCGCCGTCGACATCGAGCGCCTGGAGCGCATCAACCGCACCATCAGCGTGACGCCCCAGGACGCGCTGCGAAAGATGGGTCTCACGCTGCATCACGTCGACGTGCTCGTGCTGACGCCCTCCGAGCCCCTCGACCAGATCGCGATCAAGCACGTGCGCCACCTGCCGTATCCGATCCGCATGCTGCTGCGCTCGATCGGCGCGATGCGCCGCGGCGGGGCCAACCTCGCGAGCTACCTGCTCTTCGAGCAAGGCTACTGCCGCGAGCTGATCCAGCTCGGCTACAACGACACGATGAAGCGGCGCGAGGAGGTCGAAGCCTTCCTCGTCGGTTCGATGTGTCCCATTCCCGGCGCGTTCAACCGCACCGTGAAGTTCCTCACGCCACTTACTGCAGAGCACGCAAGAACACCGAGCGGCACGCCATAGCGCGAAGGAACGGGCGCCGCTTGGAACCGCCGATCCCCGCCGATGGAAGCCCGCCGATATCCGCCGATAATTCTTCAGAGGGAGACGCGTCATGACTAGCAGCTCCAGGAATTCCACCCTGTCCACGATTCGCCCCCTTCTTTCATCGGCGGGTATCGGCGTGCTTCTATTGGCGGGGATCGGCGGTTTCACGGGTGCCCTGCAAATCGCGCACGCGCAGTCGCCAGCCCCTGCGATCAAGCGAACCATCCTGCAGAAGACGGACGTCGGCGGGAACCAGGAAACCATCCTCGGCATGGCGGAGATCGCCCCGGGCGGCAGCACGGGCAAGCACAGCCACCCCGGCATCGAGACCGGCTACGTGCTGGAAGGCACAGCGACCCTCGAGATCGAGGGCATGCCGCCCATCGCGATGAACGCGGGCACGAGCTACCTGATTCCGGCGGGCAAGGTGCACGACGCGAAGAACACCGGCAGCGTCCCGGTGAAGGTGCTCGCGACCTACGTGGTGGAGAAGGGCAAGCCGCTCGCGACGGCCGCTCCGTAGCCCCGCGCGGCGGTTCGAGCTACGCGCGGAGGATGCGGCTCGTGAAGCGGGCCGCGAGCCACTGCGCGATCGCCTCGACTTCCTCGCCGCAGACGGAGTGGGGCATCGGGTAGTCGTGCCACTCGACCGCGTACCCACGAGCTTCGAGTTTGCGGCGTGACGCATCGGCGAGGGCGAACGGGACGATCGCATCCTGCGTGCCATGCGCCATGAAGATCGGCGTGCGCTTGTTGGCGGCGCTGCCTTCGCGCTCGAGGGAGTCTTCGAGCGTGAGGTAGGTGGAAAGCGCGATGATGCCGCCCAGCGTCTGCGGATACCGAAGCCCGGATTGCAGCGCGATGGCGCCGCCCTGCGAGAAACCCGCGAGGATGATCTTGTCGGCGGCGATGCCGCGCTGGATCTCGCGCTCGATGAGATCGCCGATCGAAGCCTGCGACTCGCGGATGCCGGCCTCGTCGGGCTTGCGCGCGAGGTCCTGCATCGAGATGTCGTACCACGCGCGCATCACGTAGCCGTTGTTGATCGTGACGGGGCGGGTGGGCGCGTGCGGGAAGACGAAGCGCAGATCCAGCCCCTCGGGCAGCGGCAGCTCTTTCACGAGGGGCACGAAGTCCCAGCCGTCCGCGCCGAGGCCGTGCAGCCAGATCACGGAGCCCTTCGGTTCGGTACCGGTGACGACTTCGACCTGGGCGAGCGGCATCATGCGGAAGCTTTCGGGGGGCGTTGCGCGGACTTCGGGCGGAAGGCCTTCACGACCTCGGGCCGCGTCTCGAGGTAGGGGCCGCCGATCAAGTCGATGCAATACGGCACGGCGGCGAAGATGCCCGCGACGATCGGCTTGCCGTCGGCATCCTTCAGGCCCTCGAGCGTCTCGCGGATCGATTTCGGTTGTCCCGGGAGATTCAGGATCAGCGCCGTCTTGCGGATCACCGCGACCTGGCGCGAGAGGATCGCGGTGGGCACGAACTCGAGGCTGATCCTTCGCATCTGTTCGCCAAAGCCGGGCATCTCGCGATCGCCGACCGCGAGCGTGGCCTCGGGCGTCACGTCGCGGGCCGCGGGGCCGGTGCCGCCCGTGGTGATGACGAGGTGGCAATGCACGTCGTCCACGAGGCCCTTCAGCGTGGCTTCGATCACGTCGCGCTCGTCGGGGATGAGGCGGGGCTCGAACTCGAGGGGATTGAACAGCGCCGAGGTGAGCCACTGCTCGAGCGCGGGGATGCCCTCGTCCTTGTAGACGCCCTGGGAGGCCCGGTCGCTCGTGGACACCAGGCCCACGCGCACGCGGTCGTGCCCTGCGCTCACGCCTGGGCCTTGCGCACGGCGTCGTTGATGGCGTGGAAGAGCTCGCGGTAGTGCTTCGGCGCGCGTTCGGCGGCACGCTCGGCCTTCGCTTTTTCCACAAGGATCGCGATCGCCTTCGCGTCGGCGGAGGGGAACTCCGCCACGAAGGTGGCGATCAGACTGGGGTCGGCGAGGATCTCGGTGCGCCACTTCTCGGCGCGGTGGAAGAGCGCGGTGTCGCGGCTGGTAGGCGCGTTCAGCGCCGCAAGCTGTGCGGCGATGGGTGCGACGTCCATGTCGCGCATGATCTTGCCGATCCACTGCGACTGGCGGCGGATGGCCTCGTGCGTGGTGTGGCGCTTCGCTTCGAGGATCGCGTCGAGCAGCAGCTCCGGCAGGTTGAACCGCGCGAGCTGCTCGGGCGAGAGCTTCGTGAGGGCGACACCGAGCGACTGCACGTCGTGCATCTGCTTCTTGCGCTGGGTCTTGCTGATAAACTCGCCGTCTTCCATTGGTGCCGATTATGCCCGATTCACACGTCCCTTCGTCCGCCCTGCCGCTCTCGCGCGAGGCCATGGCGGCCATCGCGCGCCGCTCCCTGGAGCTCGCGCAGGAACGCGGCGCCACGCACGCGGAATCCGAGATTTCCGCGGCCGTTGGCCAGTCCGTGACGGTGCGCCAGGGTGAAGTGGAGACGGTCGAATACAACCGCGACAAGGGCCTGGGCATCACGGTCTACTTCGGCAACCGCCGCGGCAACGCGAGCACGTCCGATCTTTCCGAGGAAGCGGTCCAACGCACGGTCGAGGCCGCGTGCGCCATCGCGCGCCACACCGCCGCGGACGAAGCGGCGGGCCTTCCGGCTCCCGCGCGGCTCTTCAAGGGCGAGGCGCCCGACCTCTCGCTCGCGCATCCGTGGAAGCTCGATGTCGAACAGGCCATCGAGCTCGCGCGCATCACCGAGGCGGCCGCGCTGGCCGTCGACCCTCGTATCACGAACTCCGAGGGCGCCACGGTCTCGGCCAACGATGCCGACTTCATCTTCGCCAACACGCTCGGTTTCCTCGGCGGCTTCCCGACCTCGCGCTCGTCCATCGGCGTGGGCGTAGTGGCCGAGGAGGACGATGCGATGCAGAGGGACTATTGGTACACCTCGCATCGCGACCCGGCGCGCCTCGAGTCCGCCGAGGCCGTGGGCCGCCACGCCGGCGAGCGCGCCGTGCGCCGCATCGGCTCGCGCAAGCTCTCCACGATGGAAGCCCCGGTCATCTTCGAGGCCAACATCGCCGGCAGCCTCATCGGACACTTCGTTTCCGCGGCGAGCGGCTCTTCGCTCTACCGCCGTTCGTCGTTCCTGCTCGACCACCTGGGCAAGCCCGTCTTCGCGCCGGGTGTGACGATCCTCGAGGACCCGTTTCGGCCGGGAGAGATGGCGAGCTCGTACTTCGATGCCGAAGGGGTCGCCACGTCGGCGCGCCGCGTGGTCGATGCGGGCGTGCTCACCGGCTGGTTCCTCTCCACGTACTCGGCGCGCAAGCTCGGCATGGAGACCACCGGCAACGCCGGCGGCAGCCACAACCTCATCCTCCAGCCCGGCGAGCACGACCTCCCAGGCCTGCTGCGCCTGATGGGACGCGGCCTGCTCGTGACGGAGCTGCTGGGCCAGGGCGTGAACGCCGTGACCGGCGACTACTCGCGCGGCGCCGCGGGCTTCTGGGTGGAAGGCGGTGAGATCCAGTATCCCGTCGAAGAAGTCACCATCGCGGGCAACCTGCTCACGATGTACAAGAACATCGCGGCGTGCGGCAACGACACGCTGATCCGGGGCTCGCGCCAGACGGGTTCCGTCCTCCTCGATCGCATGACCATCGCCGGCAATTGAGGTAGGCTCCTCGCGAGAGGGAGCGGCCAGCTCCCCCACAACTCCACGGAGGAGATTCGCGATGTCCCGCAGAAAATTCCTGAATACGGCCGGCGCAGGAATGGCCGGCATCCTCGCCACGGGCTCCGCCCCGGCTTTCGCGCAAGGTGCGCCCGAGGTCAAGTGGCGCTGCGTGTCGAGCTTCCCCAAGAGCCTGGACACCATCTTCGGCGCCGCGGAAGTGATGTCCAAGCGCATCGCCGCCGCCACCAACGGCAAGTTCCAGGTGCAGGTGTTCGCCGCGGGTGAAATCGTCGGCGGCTTCCAGGTGCTCGACGCCGTGCAGGGTGGCACGGTCGAGTGCGGCCACACCGCGCCCTACTACTACGTGGGCAAGGATCCGACGTTCGCGCTCGGCACCGCCATTCCCTTCGGCATGAACTGCCGCCAGTTCAACGCCTGGTGGTACGTGGGCGGGGGCGACCAGGTGTTCAACGAATTCGTGAACACGTACGGCGTGCAGTCGTTCCTCTGCGGCAACACCGGAGCCCAGATGGGCGGCTGGTACCGCAAGGAGATCAAGACCGTCGCCGACCTGAAGGGCCTGAAGCTTCGCATCGGCGGCTTCGCCGGCCAGGTGCTCGCCAAGCTGGGCGTCGTGCCGCAGCAGATCCCCGGCGGCGAGATCTATCCCGCGCTGGAGAAGGGCACCATCGACGCGGCCGAATGGGTCGGCCCGTACGACGACGAGAAGCTGGGCCTGAACAAGATCGCCAAGTTCTACTATTACCCGGGCTGGTGGGAAGGCGGTCCCGCGCTGCACACCTTCGTGAACCAGAAGGCGTGGGCGGCGCTGCCGAAGGACTACCAGGCCATCTTCGAAGCGGCGTGCCACGAGGGCAACACGATGATGATGGCGCGCTACGACGCGGGCAATCCGCCGGCGCTGAAGAAGCTGGTGGCCGGCGGCACGCAGTTGCGCGGCTTCCCGCGCCCCGTGATGGACGCCTGCTACCTGGCGGCGCTGGAGCTCTATGCGGAGACCTCGGCCAAGAATCCGGCCTTCAAGAAGGTCTACGAGCACTACATGAAGTTCCTGGAGGACCAGGTCGCGTGGTTCCGCGTTTGCGAAGGGACCTACGACAACTTCATGGCCAATCGCCCCAAGCCGGGCGCGGCGCCCGCGAAGAAGGCCTGACGCGTTCGGTCTTGCAACGGAAAAAGCCCCGCTTCGCGGGGCTTTTGTTTTGAGTGACGCGAACGCCGATTTTTTTGAGGGGAGGAGGGGGAGGAAAGGCGGAGGAGGGAGAGGAAAGCAAGGAATGATGTAGCGACGTGTCTCGCGATCGAAAGCACCGCCTTCCCACTCGAATCGCTTTCCTCTCCCTCCTCCGCCTTTCCTCCCCTTCCTCCCCTGAAAAATCGGAGCAAAGAAGGTCCCCGCTACCTACTTCTTCTCTTCGCTCTTTCCACCGAACGCCTTTTGGAGCTCGGCATCCGAGTCCTCGAGGGACTTCCCCGAATCGGTCTCGGCGGGAATCTCGATCTTCACCTTGTCGAGATCCACGGCGATCGGCTTGTCGAGGAACATCGTGACCTGGTTGGGGAAGGCGATCACCAGGATCACGAGGATCAGCTGCAGCCCCACCCAGGGCAGCGCGCCCCAGTAGATGTCGCTGCTCTTCACTTCCTTCGGCGCCACGCCGCGCAGGTACATGAGCGCGAAGCCAAACGGCGGGTGCATGAAGGAGGTCTGCAGGTTCACGCACAGCATCACGCCGAACCAGATCAGCGCCGCGTCCTCGCCGACCACCGGCGTCAGCAGCACCTTCGCGATCGGCGCCAGCAGCGGCACGATGATGAAGACGATCTCGAAGAAGTCGAGGAAGAACGCGATGAAGAACACGAAGAGGTTCACGAACAGCAGGAAGCCCCACACGCCGCCCGGAAGGTTCGACAGCAGGTGCTCCAGCCACGGGCCGCCGTTCACGCCCTGGAACACGACCGAGAAGCAGGTCGAGCCCACGAGGATGAAGATCACCATCGCCGTGAGCCGCATGGTGGTCTGGTAGGCCTGGCGGATCAGCGCGATCAGGTCCGGGATCGTGGCCGCGCGCACCGTCATGAAGACGATCGCGATGTAGAGGACGGCGATGGCAACCTGGAAGGGCAGTGACTTGAACGCGTAGATGCCGATGATCGTGGCGACACCGCCCGCGGCGATGCCGGCCCAGAAGATGCGCTTCTGCTTGCCGAGCGCGGGATGGCGGAGTGTCGCGAGCACGATCGCGCCGACGGCGCCCATCGCGCCGCCTTCGGTGGGGGTGGCGAGGCCGAGGAACAACGTGCCCAGCACCAGGAAGATCAGCACGGCCGCGGGGATGATGCCCCACAGGCACTTCTTCCACAGCGCCCAGCCCTGCAGCGTGCGGTCTTCCTTCGGGATGGCCGGGACCCACTCGGGCTTCACGATGCTGATCACGAAGGTGAAGGCCATGAAGAGCGCGATCTGCAGCAGCGAAGGGCCCCAGGCGCCGAGGTACATGTCGCCCACCGACTTGCCGAGCTGGTCGGCGAGCACGATCAGCACGAGCGACGGGGGTACCAGCTGGGTGATCGTGCCCGACGCGGCGAGCACGCCCGTCGCATAACGCATGTTGTACTTGTACCGCATCATCACCGGCAGCGAGATGAGCGCCATCGCGATCACCTGCGCGGCGACGGTTCCCGTGATGGCTCCGAGGATGAAGCCCACGAGGATCACGGAGTAGCCGAGGCCGCCGCGCATCGGGCCGAAGAGCTGGCCCATGGAATCCAGCATGTCCTCCGCGATGCCGCACCTCTCCAGGACCGTTCCCATGAACGTGAAGAACGGGATGGCGAGCAGCAGCTCGTTGGACAGCACGTTGCCGAAGATGCGTTGCGGGATCGCCTGCAGGAAGCCGGCGGGGAAGTAGCCCATCTCGATGGCCGCGAAGCCGAAGACCAGGCCCAGCGCCGCGAGCGTGAACGCAACCGGATAGCCGATCAGCATGAAGAGGATCAGGCCGCCGAACATCAGCGGCGGCATCCACTCCAGGGGAATCATTGAACCGGCCTCTCGTAGTGCGTGACGTAGCGGACGTCGCCGTGGAGGGCGGCCGCTCTCTTGATGATCTCCGACACGCCTTGCAGCGCGACCAGGAAGAAGCCGACCGGGATGACGAGCTTCACCGGCCAGCGGATGAGGCCGCCGGGATTACCGGAGAATTCCTGCACGGCCCAGCTCTGCATGAAGAACGTCCAGGCGTGATAGCCGATCAGCAGCATGGTCGGGATGAGGAAGACCGCGGTGCCGATCATGTCGAGCCACATCTTGCCGCGCTCGGACAAGTGGAGATAAAGAATGTCGACGCGAACGTGCTCGTTCTGCTTCAGTGTGTACGATGCACCGAGCATCACCATTCCGGCGAACAGGTACCACTGGATTTCGAGCCAGGCGTTGGACGAGAGGTCGAACGCGTATCGCGACATCGCATTGCCCGCGCTGATGAGGCAGGCGAGCAGCACGAGGATGTTGGCGAGCCAGCCCAGGCGCTCGTTCAACCAGTCGATGCTTCTCGACAGGAGTAGCAAGTGTCGCAATCGGGTCCCCGGAATAATACGAACGACTGTCTTGTTGTCGCGGGATTATACGGGGATTGCCCATGACCAAACCTTTCATTAGCCTGCTGTCCACGCTCTTTTTCGCCTGTGCCGGCGCCGCTTTCGCGGTCGAGGTCGGCGCTCCGGCTCCGGCCGTGGCGTTCAAGCCGCTCTCCGATTCCACCGTTCCGCCCACGCTCGCGGCACTGAAGGGCAGCGTGGTCTACGTCGACTTCTGGGCCTCGTGGTGCACGCCCTGCCTGCGGTCCATGCCGGCGCTGCGCACGCTCTACGGCAAGCACAAGGACCAGGGCTTCGTGGTGATCGGGGTGAACAAGGACGTGAGCCTCGCGGAAGCCGAGCGCTTCCTGCGGCGCTTCCCGGTCTCGTTCCCGCTCGCCACCGATGCAGGCGATTCGGTCGCCAAGGCCTTCGATGTGAAGACGATGCCGAGCGGCTACCTCATCGACCGCACCGGCACGGTGCGCCAGGTCCTGCGCGGGTTCAACGCGGACACCGAGGCGGCGCTCGCGAAGCAGGTCCAGGATCTCCTGGCGGTGAAGCCGTGAGGGCAGTGCTCGCGGTCCTTGCGGTGGTGGCGCTGTCCGGCTGTGCGAGCGTCGCGCCCTGGGAGCGCGGCTATCTCGCCCGTCCCGACATGGGGCTCGATCCCGCGGCTCCGGCGCGCGCGCTCGACAAGACGTACGCCTCGAAGGAAGCGGCCGCCGGCGGCGGCGCGGTCGGCGGAGGTGGCTGTGGCTGCAACTGAGGCCAGCGAGAAGGAAGCCCAGCGCGAAACGAACGGGGCAACGCTCGCCATCCTGATGCGAGCGGCCCTGGCGCTTCCCGTGCTGGCACTTCCGGTCCGGGCGCAGGCGGCGGAGGTGGGCGAGATCGGCTTCGCGCTCCTCGGCTACAAGGAACGCGGCCTCATGAAGATCTCCGAGCCGCTGATGTGGGGCAAGGCGCAGATCGGCGACAACTGGACGGTGAGCGCGAGCGCCCTCGTGGACATCGTCACCGGGGCGTCGCCGGAGCTCGTGAGCAATCAGTCGGGCTCGCCGATGCGGACGGTCACCGGTGCGTCCATCAGCGATCGCCGAACGGCGGGCGACCTGAAGGTGACGCGGCGCTTCGGGCCGCTCACGCTCGGAGCCTCTCGGGCCGTGTCGAACGAGGAGGACTACCGCTCGCGAGCCTTCGGCCTCGACGCCACCTACGAGCTGGAGGGCAAGCTCACCACGTTCGCCGCCGGCTACGGCAAGTCGAACGACCGCGTGGGCTCCGCCGACAACCCGGATCTCGACGAGCGCCGCGACACGAAGGAGTACCTGCTCGGCATCACCCAGGTGATCTCGTCCACGGCGCTGGTGCAATCGTCGCTGCAGTGGAGCCGCGGCAAGGGTTACTACAACGATCCCTACAAACGCACGCTCACGTTCTATCCGGACGCGGAGCTTCCCACCCTGTACGACGACACGCGGCCTTCCGAGCGCGACACGCTCGCGTGGCTCACGCGCTTCCGCCACCACGATCCCGGCCGCGGCACCTTGCAGGCCGACTATCGCTACTACCACGACGATTGGGGCATCTCCGCGCACACGCTCGAGGTGGCCTACCAGTGGGACTTCTCGGAGGCGTGGTCGGTGCGGCCGGCGCTGCGCTACTACACGCAGTCCGCGGCGGACTTCTACGGCCAGGTCGTGCCGCGCCCGCCGCCCGAGACGCTCTCGAGCGACCAGCGCCTCGCCGCGTTCGGCGGCCTCTCGCCGTCGGTGCGGCTCACGTGGCGCCTGGACACCATCACGGTCGAGGGCACGGCGGGCTACTACTACAACGCCGCGAACCTGCGCCCGGGCGGCGGCACCGAAGGCTTCGTGCCGCTCCGCGCGTACTATGGCCTCGTCACGATCGTAAAGTCGTTCTGATCCCGAGATGACGCTGTACCCGTTCACGTTCCAGGCGATGGCCGCCACGAACGAGGTCCAGGTGCACGCGGCCACGCCGGAGGCCGCGCGCTTCGCCGCGGCGCTCGCCATCGAGGAAGTGCGCCGCATCGAGGCGAAGTACTCCCGCTATCGCCCCGAGAGCGTGGTCTCGCGCATCAATGCCGCCGCGGGCGGCGATCCGGTGGCCATCGACGCGGAGACGGCCCAGCTCCTCGCCTATGCCGACTCCTGCTACCAGATGAGCGGCGGACTCTTCGATGCCACGTCCGGCGTGCTCCGGCGCGCCTGGGATTTCAAGAAGGCTCGCGTTCCGACCGAGCGCGAGCTCGGGCCGCTGCGGGTGCGCATCGGCTGGTCGCGTGTCGAGAGATCCGAGAACACCGTGCGACTGCCCGAGGCCGGCATGGAGCTCGACTTCGGCGGCTTCGGCAAGGAGTACGCCGTGGATCGCGCGGTGGCCGTCCTGCTCGAGCACGGCATCGAGGGCGCGATGGTGAACATGGCCGGCGATCTTGCGATTACGGGGCCGCAACCGGGCCGCGCGCCGTGGCGCGTGGGCGTGCAGCATCCGCGCCGCGCGGGGACGGTGGTGGCGACGGTGGATGTTTCATCCGGGGCGCTCGCCACGAGCGGCGACTACGAGCGGTATGTCGAGGTGGAGGGCGTGCGGCACTGCCACGTGCTCGATCCGCGCACCGGCCATTCGGCTCGCGGCTTCCAGTCGGTGACCGCGATCGCTCCGACCTGCCTCGTGGCCGGCACGGCGACGACGATCGCGATGCTGAAAGGGGCGGACAGCGGCCAGGAATGGCTGGCCGGGCTGGGATTGCCGCACCTGTGCGTGCTCGAAGACGGCGCGGTCGTGGACCGGACGGGAGGCCGGCCAGGGGGCGCGTGCTAAAATTTCCGTTTGATTTCAAGCCCGCGCTCATGTTTCCCGACACGCACACCGTTGCCGCCATCGATCCCGAAGTCTGGAGCGCCATGCAGTCCGAGGGCCGGCGCCAGGAAACGGGCATCGAGCTGATCGCCTCCGAGAACTACGCCAGCCCCGCGGTGCTCGCCGCACAAGGCAGCGTGCTCACCAACAAGTACGCGGAAGGCTATCCGGGCAAGCGCTACTACGGCGGCTGCGAATTCGTCGACGTCGTGGAAGCCCTCGCCATCGAGCGCGTGAAGAGGCTCTTCGGCGCCGAATACGCCAACGTGCAACCGCACTCCGGCTCGCAGGCGAATCAAGCGGTCTACTTCGCGATGCTCAAGCCCGGCGACACGATCCTCGGCATGTCGCTCGCCGCGGGCGGCCACCTCACGCATGGTGCCTCCGTCAACCTCTCCGGCAAGATCTTCAACGCGATCACCTACGGGCTGAACGAGAAGGAAGAGCTCGACTACGACCAGGTGCGCTCGCTCGCCAAGGAGCACAAGCCGAAGATGATCGTGGCGGGCGCCTCGGCCTACGCGCTGAAGACCGACTGGAAGAAATTCCGCGAGATCGCGGACGAAGTCGGCGCGCTGCTGATGGTCGACATGGCGCACTACGCGGGCCTCGTGGCCGCGGGCGTGTATCCCTCGCCGGTGGGCATCGCCGATTTCGTCACCAGCACCACGCACAAGACACTGCGCGGGCCGCGCGGCGGCGTGATCCTTGCCTCGGCGCAGCACGAGAAGGCGCTCAACTCGACGATCTTCCCCGGCATCCAGGGCGGGCCGCTCATGCACGTGATCGCGGCGAAGGCGGTCGCGTTCCACGAAGCGCTGCAGCCGTCGTTCAAGGCGTACCAGGAACAGGTCGCCGTGAACGCGAAGCTGATGGCCGAGACGCTCACGCAGCGCGGGCTTCGCATCGTGTCCGGGCGCACCGAGAGCCACGTGTTCCTCGTGGACCTGCGCGCGAAGAAGGTGACGGGCAAGGATGCGGAGGCGCTGCTCGGCCGCGCGCACATCACCGTCAACAAGAACGCGATCCCCAACGATCCGGAAAAGCCCTTCGTCACCAGCGGCGTGCGCATCGGCTCGCCGGCGATGACCACGCGCGGCTTCAAGGACGCGGAGGCGAAGCTGGTGGCCAACCTCGTGGCCGACGCGCTCGAGGCCGCGGGCAACGACGCGGCGATCGCGAAGGTGGGCGAGGCCGTGAACACGTTGTGCGCGAAGTTTCCGGTCTACGGCCCGGCGATGCGCGCCACGTTCGGGATGAAATAAGCCATGAAGTGCCCCTTCTGCGGCGCCGAGGACACGCAAGTGATCGACTCGCGCGTGAGCGAGGAGGGCGATTCCATCCGCCGCCGGCGCCGCTGCCAGGTGTGCA
Organism: Usitatibacter rugosus; assembly: GCF_013003965.1. Lineage (NCBI taxonomy): Bacteria > Pseudomonadati > Pseudomonadota > Betaproteobacteria > Nitrosomonadales > Usitatibacteraceae > Usitatibacter > Usitatibacter rugosus. The sequence continues at coordinate 1,670,326 of NZ_CP053069.1, forward strand.
ACAAGCGCTTCACGACGTACGAGGTGGCGGAGCTGCGCATGCCGCAGATCGTGAAGACCGACGGCGTGCGCGAGGACTTCTCGTCGCCGAAGCTGCGCACCGGGTTCCAGCGCGCGCTGCACAAGCGCCCCGTGACCACGGAGCTCGTGGACGCGGCCATCACGCGCATCGAGCAGAAGCTGCTCGCGATCGGCGAACGCGAAATCGATTCCCGCCGCCTGGGCGAGATGGTGATGGAGGAGCTGCGCAAGCTCGACAAGGTTGCGTACATCCGCTTCGCGTCGGTCTACAAGAGCTTCTCGGACGTCGAGGATTTCCGCGACGCGATTCGGGAAGTGCGGGACAAATGACGGCTCGTGCCGTCGCTCATTTGGCCCGCATCCCCGAGTCGTCGGGGATCCACCGATGATGTTCTCCGCCGAAGACCACGTCTTCATGTCGCGCGCCATCGCCCTCACGGCAAAGGGTCGCGACACATCCACGCCCAATCCCAACGTCGGCTGCGTCCTCGTGAAGGGCGGCCGCATCATCGGCGAGGGCTGGCACGCGAAGGCGGGCGAGCCGCACGCCGAGGCGAATGCGCTGGCGGCCGCGAGCGAATCCCCGGAAGGCGCCACCGCCTACGTGACGCTCGAGCCCTGCAGCCACGTGGGCCGCACGCCGCCTTGTGCCGATGCGCTGGTGAAGGCCGGGGTCGCGCGCGTGCTCGCCGCGCTCGAGGATCCGAACCCGAAGGTGAAGGGGCAGGGCGGGGCCCGGCTTCGGGATGCGGGCATCGGCTACGAGACGGGATTGATGGAAGCGCAGGCGCGAGACGCGCATCGCGGCTACCTCACGCGCATGACGAAGGGCCGGCCGTGGATGCGCATCAAGGCCGCGGCTTCGCTCGACGGGCGTATCGCGCTCGCCAACGGCGAATCGAAATGGATCACGGGCGAAGCCGCGCGCCGCGACGTGCATGCGTTGCGGGCTCGATCCTGCGCAATGCTGACCGGCATCGGCACCGTGCTGCGTGACGATCCGGAGCTCACCGTGCGCGACGTTCCCAGCTCGCGCCAGCCTCGGCGCATCCTCATCGACAGCCGCCTCGACATCGGCCTCGAGGCCCGCCTGCTGCGTGGCGAGCCGCCGATCATCTTCACGGTGAGCGAGGACAAGGCGAAGCGAGCGCTCCTCGAAGGACTCGGTGCCGAGGTCGTCACCGCGCCGACCGATCCCGCCAAGCCCGGCAAGACCGACCTCGCGGCGATCGCGCGAGCACTGGGCGAGCGGGGCTTCAACGAGGTGACGATCGAGACGGGCGCCAAGCTGAATGGCTCGCTGCTGGCCGCGGGCGTCATCGACGAGATCGTCCTCTACCTCGCCCCCAGGTTCTTCGGCGACACGGCACAGAGCCTCTTCGCCTTGCCCGAGTTCACCTCGCTCGAGCAGGCGCTGCGCCCACGTCTCGTCGATGTTCGGCAGGTGGGCGAGGACCTTCGACTGACACTCCGGATGGAGGGCTGATGTTCACCGGCATCGTGACGGCGGTCGGGCGCATCTCGAAAGCGGAGCCGCAGGGCGACGGGATGCGGCTGCGCATCGACGCCAAGGCGCTCGGCATGGACGACGTGGGACTCGGCGACTCGATCGCGATCCAGGGCGTGTGCCACACCGTGGTCGCGATGGACGCGAACGGGTTTGACGTGGATACCTCCCGCGCAACCCTCTTGGTCACGACCGGCCTCGAGGCCGGCCGCGACGTGAACCTGGAGAAATCGCTGCGCCTGTCCGATCGCCTCGGCGGTCACCTGATGCAAGGTCACGTGGACGGCGTCGGCACGGTCACGGCATTCGAGGACGTCGGCGGAAGCTGGCGCCTGGAGGTCGAGGCGCCCGCGGCGCTGGGCCGCTACATCGCGAAGAAGGGCTCGATCGCGATCGACGGAGTAAGTCTTACTGTGAATTCGGTAGAAGGTTCGCGCTTCGAAGTGAACATCATTCCGCACACGCGCGCCGTGACCACTTTCCGGAACCTCGCGCGCGGCTCGCGAGTCAACGTGGAGGTCGACATGGTCGCGCGATACCTCGAGCGGCTGTCCCTTCCGGGAAGCGGCGAGCGGGCCTGACCGTCACGCCGGACGTCCCGGCGCACACGGAGGTCCGCATGAAGAAGCTCCTGCAGTCGGTGGCGTTCGTCGCCGCCATCCTTTCCACGGCCGCGCAGGCCACCTCGTTCGCCACCGACACCAGCGACGCCTGGTACAACCCGAACGAATCGGGCTGGGGCCTGACCATCGCGCAGCAGAACGACACGCTGTTCGCCGTGCTCTATCTCTACGGGCCGGGCAACCAGGCGACGTGGTTCGTGGCCCCGAGCATGCCGTTCTCCGGCGTCACCGCGTCGGGGACCACGTACACGGGCACGCTCTACCAGACGACCGGGACGCCGTACACCACGCTGCAGTTCGATCCGGCATCGGTCACCAGGCGCGCGGTGGGCACGGCCACGTTCACGCTCACCAACCTCACGACCGGGACGATCGCGTATTCGATCGACAATGTCGCCGTGGTGAAGCCCGTGACGCGGCTCACGTGGCTCTCGAACATCATGACGGGCAACTTCCTCGGCGGGCGGGTCGGCACGTACAGCGGCTGTCCGGCCGGGGGCGATTCCGGCTACCGCGAGGAGCCGGGTACCTGGGCCATCCAGCACGACGCCAACGGCGTGCAGATGACGTTCGCCGGCGCCGCGGCAAGCTGCACGTACGCGGGCCCCTATGCCCAGGGCGGGCATTTCGGATTCGTGACGGGCAATTTCACCTGCACCAACGGCACGTCGGGCAACTTCCAGGCCTTCGAGGTGAACGCGCAGGTCACCGCACTTTCCGCACGCCTCACCAGTACGGCGGGCAACGGTTGCGCCTATGACGGACGAATCGCGGGCGCAAGACGCACTCCGTAGGGTGGAGGGCGTGGGAATCGGGCAAAATAGCGGTCTATGGCCATCGCATCCACGCCCGAAATCATCGAAGAGCTCCGGCTCGGCCGCATGGTCGTGCTGGTGGACGAGGAAGACCGTGAAAACGAGGGGGATATCGTCCTCGCCGCGGACTTCGTCACGCCCGAGGCGATCAACTTCATGGCCACGCACGCGCGCGGCTTGATCTGCCTTACCCTCACCGAGGAGCGCTGCCGGCAGTTGAACCTCTCGCTGATGGTGAACGACAACCGCACCCGCTACGGCACGGCGTTCACCGCGTCGATCGAGGCGGCTACCGGCGTGACGACCGGCATCTCCGCCGCCGATCGTGCTCGCACCGTCCGCGTCGCCACCGCGAAGCATGTGAGCCCGTCGGACATCGTCCAGCCCGGCCACATCTTCCCGATCATGGCGCAGAAGGGCGGCGTGCTCGTGCGTGCCGGCCACACCGAAGCCGGCTGCGACCTGCCCGAGATGGCCGGCCTCACGCCCGCCTCGGTGATCTGCGAGGTGATGAAGGCCGATGGCGAGATGGCCCGACTGCCCGACCTCATCGAGTTCGCGCGCGAGCACGGCCTGAAGCTCGGCACCATCACCGACCTGATCCGCCACCGCCTCGAGACCGAGAAGCTGGTCGAGCGCGTGTCGGAGAAGGCCATCAACACGCCTTACGGCCCGTTCCGCCTCGTCGTGTACCACGACACCGCGGCCGACGAGATGCACTACGCCCTGGTGCGTGGCCAGCCCGCTCCCGACCGTCCAGTGCTGGTCCGCGTGCACGAGCCGTTCGTCTCGCTCGACGCGTTCGATTTCGATTCCACGCGCCACGCCTATTCGGTGCAGGACGCCATGCGCATCGTCGCCCACCAGAAGGAGGGCGTGATCGTGCTTCTGCGCCGCCCCGAGGACACGGCCGAGACGCTGGATCGCCTCACCGGCTCGTCGCGCGCGCAACCGCGCAAGTGGGACCCGCGCCTGCACGGCATCGGAGCCCAGATCCTGAAGGACCTCGGCGTGGGCCGCATGCGCGTGCTCGCGCGGCCGAAGAAGATCCCGAGCATGGCGGGCTTCGGGCTCGAGGTCGTCGAGTACGTCGCACCGGGAGACGCAAGCCTCTCGAAGGTCGGGTAGGAGCCAGCCATGACCGTCGTCACGCCGGAACTCAAAGGCGCGGGCCTCCGCGTGGGCATCGCGTGGAGCCGCTTCAACGAGGAGATCGTGCGCGAGCTCCTCACCGCCTGCGACCGCCAGCTGGTCGAGCTGGGTGTCGCCGCGGAGGACATCGACGTGGTCTCGGTGCCGGGCGCCCTCGAGCTGCCGCTGGCACTCCAGGCCCTCGCACTCGAGCGCCGCGGCTTCGCGCATCGCTATGACGCGCTCGTCGCACTGGGTGCCGTGGTGCGCGGCGAGACCTATCATTTCGAGGTGGTCGCCAACGAAAGCGCGCGCGGCATCGTCGAGGTGCAGCTCGAGACCGGCATCCCCATCGCCAACGCCGTGCTCACCACGAACGACGAGGCGCAGGCGAAGGAGCGCGCCGCCGTGAAGGGCGCCGAGGCGGCGAGGGTGGCCGTCGAGATGGCGAACCTCATGCGGGCGATCGGTCCATGAAGATCCCGCCGCGCCGCCGCGCCCGCGAAGTGGCCCTGCAGGGCCTCTACCAATGGCAGGTCAATCCGGCGAGCCTCTCCGTGCTGCTGGAGAACCTCTCCGAGCTCGAGCACTACGGTAGCGCCGACAACGACTTCCTGCGTACGCTCCTGGGCGGCGTGCTGAAAGAGCACGTGTCCCTCGAGGCGAGGGTGAAGCCCTTCGTCGACCGCAAGTGGTCGGAGGTGACGCCGGTGGAGAAGGCGATCCTGCTGATCGGCGCCTTCGAGCTCGTGCACATGCCCGAAGTGCCGTACCGGGTCACGATCAACGAGGGGATCGAGCTCGCGAAACGATTCGGCGGCACCGATGGTCACAAGTACGTGAACGGCATCCTCGACAAGCTCGCCGCCGAGGTCCGCCCCGACGAGATCAAGGCCCGGACGAAGACCGCATGACGACCCAGACCGAAAAGCTCACCTCCGAGTTCGACCTCATCGCGCGCCACTTCACGCGGCCGGCGGCCAACGCCGTGCTGGGCGTGGGCGACGATGCCGCGCTCATCGACGTCTCCAACGGCATGGACCTCGCCGTCTCGACCGACACGATGGTCTCGGGCACGCACTTCTTCCCCGACGTGGATCCCGAGAACCTCGGCCACAAGTCGCTCGCGGTGAACCTCTCGGACATGGCCGCCATGGGCGCCATGCCGTACTGGGCCACGCTGGCGCTCACGCTGCCTTCGGTGGACCACGACTGGCTCGCGGCATTCGCGAAGGGCTTCTTCGACCTCGCCGAGGAATTCAACGTCTCGCTGATCGGCGGCGATACGACGCGGGGTCCGCTCGCGATGACGGTCACGATCATGGGCGAGGTGCCCGCGGGCGCGGCGCTGCGCCGCGGCGGTGCCAAGGCCGGCCACGACATCTGGGTCTCGGGCTCCGTGGGCGATGCGGCGCTCGCCGTCGCCCACCGGCACGGCAAGGTGGTGCTCGCCGAGGCGGACTATCGCGAGGCCGTGATGCGCCTCTACGAACCCACGCCGCGCGTGGCCCTGGGCCAGGCGCTGCGCGGCCTCGCCACCAGTGCCATCGACATCTCCGACGGCCTGCTCGCCGACATCCACCACATCTGCCGCCTCTCGAACGTGGGCGCGAAGGTGGAGCTGCCATTGATCCCGGTCTCGGCGATCGGCCGCAAGCACATCGGGCTGAAGGAAGGCCTCACCGCCATCGTGGCGGGAGGCGACGACTACGAGCTCTGCTTCACCGCGGCGTCCAACTCGCGCGAGTCGATCGCCGAGCTCGCCGAGATCCTCGGCGTGCCCCTCACGCGCATCGGCACGGTCTCCCGCGGCAAGGGTGTCAGCCTCGTCGACGCCGGCGGCAAGGCCGTGGCCCTCGATGGCTACGGCTTCGACCATTTCGCGGCGTCCTGACGCGCGGTTCCTGCTCGCGCATCCGGCGCACTTCATCGCGCTGGGGTTCGGCGCGGGCCTGGCACCGAAAGCACCGGGCACCTTCGGCACCGTTGTCGGCCTGCTGCTGTGCTGGGCGCTGCAGCCCTTCCTCCCTCCGCTCGCCATCGCGCTCCTCGCGATCCCGCTCTTCCTCGTCGGCATCTGGGCGTGCGGCGTCACGGGCCGCGCGCTCGGCGTGATGGATTCGGGCTCGATCGTGTGGGACGAAGTCGTGGCGTTCCTGCCGCTCGCCGCGTTCGCCGCCACGATCGGCCCGCAGGTCTTCGCCTTCGTGCTCTTCCGGCTCTTCGATATCTGGAAGCCGTTCCCGATCCGCCAGCTCGAGAAACGAATCCCGGGCGGCCTGGGCGTGATGGCCGACGATGTGCTCGCGGCTCTCTACGCCTTCATCTGTTTCTACCTCACGTACGCGAGCCTGGCTCGCCTGCCCGCATGAACAAACCCTGGCCTTATCCGAAGCTGGTCGCCCACCGCGGCGGCGGCACGCTCGCTCCCGAGAACACGATCGCGGCCTTCAAGCTCGGACAGGAGCTGGGTTATCTCGCCGCCGAGTTCGACGTGAAGCTCTCGCGCGACGGCGTGGCGATGCTGCTGCACGACTCGACGCTCGAGCGCACCACCAGCGGCAAGGGCGATGCCGCGAAGTTGGACTGGCGCGATCTCGCCGCGCTCGACGCGGGGGCCTGGCACTCGGCGCCCTTCAAGGACGAGCGCATCCCGCGCTTCGACGAGGTCGCCCGCCTGCTGCAGTCGAAGAAGACCATCGCCCACGTCGAGATCAAGCCCAGCCCGGGACGCGAGAAGGAAACGGGGCTGCACGTGGCCGCGCTCGCCGCCGAGTTGTGGAAGGGCGCTCCGGTGGCACCCCTGCTCTCGTCGTTCTCCTTCGAGGCGCTCTCGTCCGCGCAGGTGATGGCGCCGGAGCTGCCGCGCGGCTGGCTCACCAAGCAGATCGGCGAGCTCGACTGGACGCGACTCGAGGCGCTCGATGCGACCTCGGTGCACACGAACCACGAGTACCTGGAGCGCGCGCTCATCGACCGCCTGCACGAGCTCGGCATCCGGGTGATGGCCTATACGGTGAACGACGTGGCGCGCGCGAAGGATCTCTTCGCGATGGGCGTGGACGGGATGTTCACGGACAACCTGCGCGAGTTCGCGCAGGCCTTCCCGGACGCGGTGCGCCCGGGCTAGCCGCCGATCAGCTTCTTCGCGGCCTTGTGGAAGGCCTTGGCCTTCGCGCGGCCGGCCGTCGACTCGATCGGCCCCACGACCAGGTCCACCCAGCGGGCGAGGTCGTCGCGGTTGCGGCAGTTGCCGAGCGCGACGCCGGCCTTGCCCGTCTCCATGCCCAGCGCCTCGACAAGCAAGTCCTGCAGCTTGAACTTCACGGGCGAGTTGTATTCGACCGCTTCGGGCGGCACGGCGGGCCTGGGCGCCGCGGGCTTGTGAGCAGCGGGGGCCGGGGCGTGGTGCTCGGGTTTGGGGGCCACGGGTTCGGGCCTCGGCGCCGGAGCCGGAGCGGGTGCGGCAGGGCGGGGCGCGTGCTGCACCGGTGCGGGCTCCGGAATGGGAGCGGTGAGCGGCGCGGTGGTGACGGCCTCGTCGGAGGTGACGTCGGTGATGAAGCCTTCCTTCTCCAGCTCCTCGACATGACCCACGAAGGCCTCGGCCATCTCGCCGGCTTCCTCGATCAGCTCGTCCATGGTGCGGATGCCGTCGATGCGGATCAGGGCCTGGCGTAGCCGGGACCCCAGCTTGTGGGCGCGGGTCTCGATTTCCTGGATGCCCTTGGCGGACTTGGCGTAGATGGTTTCGGGAGTCATTCGGAATACCGGTGGCAGGTCGCGCGGATTATTTCACACGCCACCTCTTCCAACAAACGCACGTCCTGGTTACGGAATTGCGTCAGGGAGTTCAGGCAGCTTTCTAAAGCCTATTCTTTGGAAAACTTGCCAAGTGACTGATTGGGCGCATAGACTGGAATCAGAGGACTCCGAAAGTCCCGATCCATCAGGGAGTTAACTCAAACCGGCGCTTGAACTAAGGGGAGCCTTGCCGTGGCTCGTATCGCCGTTTTCAACCACAAGGGTGGCGTGGGAAAGACCACGACGACCCTGAATCTCGCCGCCGCGCTCGCGCGCGAAGGCTACGACCCGCTCGCCATCGATCTCGATGCGCAGGCCCACCTCACTGCGATCGCTTGTCCCGGCACCGTCGGGGCGGACGACAGCGTGTACGGATACTTCAAGGGATCGCGGCCGCTCGCCGACCTCGTGCGCAACGCGCACGGCGGCTGGGAGATCATTCCCGCGCATCTCGAGCTCTCGAAAGTGGACACGCAGTTCGGCAAGGGGCCGAACGTGCTCAACAAGCTTCGGCATGGCCTGGATCGCGAGCGCCTGAACGGCGACCGCCCCGTGGTGATCGACTGCTGCCCGATGCTGGGCGTGCTGTCGCTCTCCGCGCTGTTCGCCGCCGATCGCGTGCTGATCCCCGTGTCCGCGGACTACCTCGCCGTGAAGGGTGCGATTCAAGTCGAGAAGACGCTGAACGCGCTGCAGCGCGTGCTCGGCCACCGCATGGAGCGCCGCTACGTGATCACGCGCTTCGACGGTCGCCGCAAGATGTCCTGGGACATCCTCGCGACGTTCAAGGAGAAGCTGGGCGCGGATCTTTGCGAGTCGCGCATCTCGGAGACGGTGTCGATCGCCGAGAGCCCGTACAAGAACGAGGACGTCTTCACGCACGATAATTCTTCTCGCGGCGCGGCCGACTATCGCGCGCTCTACGAGGAGCTGGGCCAGGCCGGGTTCTTCGGCCACCGTCCCGCGGCACCGGCACCTGTTGCCGTGCCGCAGTTCATCGCCGCCGTCGCCTAGCGCCTAGGTGCCCGGGCTGCCCTTCGTGGGGTCCGGCGCGGCATCCGTCTCGCTCGTGATGAGCGAGATCACGCCCTCCAGCTGGCTCGCGTCGTCCGGCACCGGGTCGGCGAGCAGCTTCTCCTCGAGGATCTGGCAGTGGTGGTAGACCTGCCGGAGCTTCCGCTCGGCTTCGTCGCGGTCCCGCCCCTGGATCACCAGGTTGTCGACGGTTCCCCCGGCGCGGGTCTGGATCTTGAAACCGAACTTCTTCATGTTGGCGGGACCCTCTTGGTTGAAACAATAACGGGGCCAGACCACTTCATTCGTTGTGCGGCGAGAATACACCGTTCGAATGAAGGAGGCCGGCTCCGCTATCGGTAACCGGGTCGCGCGCTTCAGGCGGCGATCTTGCGGGCTTCTCGCAGCTTGGCGTCCAGGTCGCGCAGCGCCGTGCGCAGGCCTTCCTCGACCACCGGGTGGTAGAAGGGCATGTCGAGCATCTGCGCCACGGTCATGCGCGCCTGCAGCGCCCACGCGAGCAGGTGGCCGATGTGCTCGGCGTCCGGGCCCACCATCTCGGCACCGAGGAAGCGGCCGTCGGCGGAATCGCCGTAGACGCAGAGGTGGCCGTGGTTGCGCAACATCACGCGCGAACGACCTTGGTCCTCGAACGAGACTTCGCCCGAAACGAACGTGCCCTTGGCGAGCGCCGCCATGCCGCCGCCCACGATCGCGATCTGCGGATCGGAGAAAACCACGCCGAGCGGAGCGCGGCGCAGGCCCGGCGAGACGGCCGGGAAGCGCATCGCGTTCTCGCCGGCGATGCGGCCTTCGTCGGCCGCTTCGTGCAAGAGCGGCATGTCGTTCGCCGCGTCGCCCGCGATGAAGATCGGCGTGTCGCCGACCTGGAGCGTCTTGCGGTCGTACGCGGGCACGCCGAAGAGGCCCGGCTCGAGATGCGCATTGGCGATCGCGAGCTTGTCGATGTTGGGCGTGCGGCCGGTCGCGGCGAGCACGTACTCGAAACGCTCGATCACGGTCTTGCCGTCGCAGTTCACGTACTCCACTTCGACTTCGTCGCCCTTGCGCTCCACGCGCGCGACGTGCGCATCGGGATCGAGGCAGAAGTCACGCGAGAAGGCCTTGACGGCCGCGGCCTTCACCACCGGATCCGAGATCGGACCGACGCGGCCGCCGCGCCCCAGCACCACGACGCGAACGCCGAGGCGCGCGAGCGACTGGCCCAGCTCGAGCCCGATCACGCCGGGGCCGAAGACCGCGACGGATTTGGGCAGGTCGTCCCACATGAAGACGTCGTCGTTGATGACGAGCCGGTCGCCGAGGTTGGCGAGGATCGGCGGGACATTCGGACGCGAGCCCGTGGCGATCACGATCGAGCGCGCGGAAATTCTCGGCCCGTTCACGACCTGGAGGGTGTTGCGGTCCACGAACTCGGCGAAGCCGCGGATGCGGTCCGCCTCGGGGATCTTGTCCACGCCCGCGATGACGAAGCCCACGAAGCGGTCGCGCTCGGCCTTCACGCGCGCCATCACCTGGCGCCCGTCGATGCGCTTCACGCCATCCACGTGCACGCCGAAACCCGGAGCGCGGTCGATCGCGTGCGACGCCTCGGCCGCGGCGATCAGCAGCTTGGACGGCATGCAACCCACGCGGGCGCAGGTCGTTCCGTACGGGCCGCCCTCGATCACGACGGCCTTGCCGCCCCGCGCCTTGACGGCGCGATAGGCGGCAAGCCCGGCGGTGCCGGCTCCGATGACAGCCACATCCACCTTGAGGGTGTCGATCACTTTGAGCGTGTCCATGTCCCCTTGAGTCGGCCGTGCTCAGGCCGCCTTACGCTTGTCCTTCGAGAAGTACGCTTCGACTTCGTCCGCGCCGCCGATCAGCTTGCCACCGATGAAGACCTGCGGGGCCGTGCCCTTGCCGGAGACCGCGCGGATCGTCGAGAACGTGACGCCCTTGCCCATCGCGACTTCCTCGTAGGCGACGTTGTTCGCCTCCAGCACTTCCTTCGCGCGGGCGCAGTGCGGGCAGCCCGGCTTGGCGAAGATCACCACCGGCTCCGGCGCGGCCGTCGTCGGCGAGAGGTACTTCAGCATCGTGTCGGCGTCGGAGACCTCGAACGGATCGCCTTCCTTCTCGGGCTCGACGAACTGCTTCACGATCGTGCCGTCCTTCACGAGCATCGAGTAGCGCCACGAGCGCTTGCCGAAGCCGAGGTCGGACTTGTCGACCAGCATGCCCATCTTCTCGCTGAACTCTCCGTTGCCGTCGGCGATGAAGGTGATCTCGGGCGCGTTCTGGTCCTTCTGCCACTCGGCCATCACGAACGGGTCGTTCACCGACAGGCAGACGATCTCGTCCACGCCCAGCTTGGAGAAGGTGGCGGCGAGCTCGTTGTAGCGCGGCAGGTGCGTGGACGAACAGGTGGGCGTGTACGCGCCGGGGAGGGCGAACACGACCACGTTGCGGCCGTTGAAAATCTCGTCCGTGGTGACGCTGCCCCACTGGCCGTCGTTGCGGGTGCGGAACGTGACCTGGGGGATCTTCTGGCCTTCGCGAGTCTTCAGCATGGGATGTCTCCGGTTCGATTGTTCAATTAGGACAGCCCCGAGTTTGAAGAGTTCTGATTGATTCTTCCAATTGATTGTGGTTATACTTTCGATAGCCAGCCCCTATCGAGCCGTTTCATTTCGCTCGCGCTCTCGAGAATCCGCTCGCCGCCATGACCCTCACCGAACTGAAATACGTCGTCGCCCTCGCGCAGGAGCGCCACTTCGGCCGCGCCGCGCAGAAGTGCTTCGTGACGCAGCCCACGCTCTCGCTCGCCCTCGCCAAGCTCGAGGATGAGCTGGGGATGAAGCTCTTCGAGCGCAACAAGAACGAGGTGCGCGCCACGCCGCGCGGCCAGGCGGTGGTGGAGCAGGCGCGCCGGGTACTGGACGAGGTCGGCAAGATCACGCATCTCGCCCGCGGGGCGCAGGACCAGTTGGCCGGGGCGCTTCGCATCGGTGTCATCCCGACCATCGGTCCCTACCTGCTCCCCGAGCTCATCCCCATCCTGCGCAAGACCGCTCCCGCCATGCCGCTGGTGATCGAGGAGAACCTCACCGGCAACCTGGCCCCCATGCTTCGCGAGGGCGACCTGGACGTGGTGATCATCGCTCTGCCTTTTTCCATGCCGGGCGTGAAGACCGATTTCCTCTACGAGGAGCCGTTCTCCATCGTCGTGCCGCAGGACCACCCCTGGGCCAACCGCAAGACGGTGAAGCCCGCGGAGCTGAACGACGAGAACCTGCTGGTGCTGAACAGCGGACACTGCTTCCGAGACCAGGTGCTGGAAGCCTGCCCGGGCCAGTCGAACACGGCGCTTCCCGACGGCCGCGCCGGCAGCTCGCTGGAGACCATCCGCAACATGGTGGCTTCGGGGTTGGGTGTCAGTGTCTTGCCGGCCACGGCACTCGTGCCGCGCTACGCGTCGAAGCTGCTTCGCATCGTGCCGTTCTCGTCGCCGGCACCGTCGCGCAAGATCGCGCTCGCATGGCGCACCAGTTTCGACCGGCCGCTGGCCGTCGAGACGATCTCCGCGGCCATCCGCGCGGTGAAGCTTCCGGCCATCCGCATGGCCCGACCCGTCGCCGCCTGATCAGCGCGGTTCGAACAGCAGCTCGAAGTAATTGCGCAGCTCGCGCGTCTGCCTGGCGAGCAGCCGGCGGTCGTCCAGGGTCTTGGTCATGACGTACGCGCCCTCGGTGAGCGAATAGAAGAGGTCGGCCAGGGTGTCGAGATCCACCTCGCGCCGCGCCTTGTACTTCACGAGCACGAGCTCGAGCCTGTGGCGCATGACGCGCCGCCATTCCCGCACCGAGCCGCGCAGCACGTCGATCGTCTCCGGCCCGAAGAGCTTCTTCTCGTAGATGTAAGAAGCGAAGAGGCAGCCCGACGAAGGATCACCCTGCGTCTCGAAGACTTCCTCGTAGAGGGCCAGGAGCGTGAGGAGCTGCTGCAGCGGATCGCTGGCGATCCGTTCGGCCCGAACGACCATCTGCTCGAGCATCTTGCGGTCCCACTCGGCGAAGCGCTCGATGACGGCGTGGGCGAGGGCGGCCTTGCTGGCGAAATGGTGGAAGAACGCTCCCTTGGTGATGCCCGCCCGGCCCACCACGGCGTCGACGGTCGTGGCGCTGAATCCGGCTTCGAGGATCAGGGCCTGGGCGGCGTCGAGGATCCGGTCCCGGGTCTTCTCGGGGTCCCGGGGGGTGCGGGGTGCATCCGGCTGGGCATTCATACGTACCGTAAGGTATGTTGTATACGGACAATTAGCAAGAAGTGCTGAATTTTCAGTAGTAACAGGGCTTTCCAACATACCAACTGGTTGGTATAGTTCGGTCCAGACGCAACCCCGAAGGACATTTCCATGGCTTCCCAAGACCAAAACGACGTTCCCCACCCTTCCCTGCGTCGCGTGGCGCTGGCCCTGGCCGCGGCCGGGGTGATCGCATCCGCGACCCTTTATGCGAGCCGCGTCACGGCCGGAGACCGCGATCCGGTCGCCTACGATCCGCTCTTCGCCGAGCCCGGTGTCGCCTGCGAGCCCGGCACCTCCGGCCGCCCGGGCCTGCTGCAGAAGCTGATGCTCGCGAAGACCGAGACGCAGCCGTTCAAGCCGCAACCCATGAAGGCCGCCGGCGGCGACGTGCCGCTGTACGACAACCTCGGCACGCTCACCTTCAAGGTGGGCACGACCCACAAGAAAGCGCAGGCCTATTTCGACCAGGGCTTGCGTTGGGCGTTTGCGTTCAACCATGCGGAGGCGCAGCGCGCCTTCCAGGCCGCTCAGCGCGAAGACCCGAAGCTCGCGATGGCGTACTGGGGCGAGGCCTTCGTGCTCGGGCCCAACATCAACGCGCCGATGATGCCGGAGGCGATCGCGCCGGCGATGGCCGCACTGGCGAAGGCCGTCGAGCTCTCGGCCGGTGCGCCCGCGAAGGACCGTGCGCTGATCGAGGCCCTGAAGGTTCGCTACACGGCCGATGCCAAGGCGGATCGCGCTCCGCTCGAGACCGCGTTCGCCGATGCGATGAAGGCCGTCGCGGCGAAGTACCCCGCGGACGACACCGTCCTCACGCTCTATGCGGAGTCCGTGATGGACACGCAGCCCTGGGACTACTGGGATGCCGCGGGCGCCAAGCCGAAGGGCCGCGCGGGCGAGATCGTCGGCACGCTGGAAAAGGTGCTCGCGCGCAATCCCAGCCACCCCGGCGCAATCCACCTTTATATCCACGCCGTCGAAGCGTCGACGAAGCCCGAGAAGGCGCTGCCGCACGCGCGCCGCCTGGCTTCGCTCATGCCGGGCGCGGGGCACATCGTGCACATGCCCGCGCACATCTACTTCCGCGTGGGGCTCTACAAGGAATCGCTCGAGGCCAATCGCCGCGCGATCGCGGCGGACGAACGCTACTTCAAGAGCTCTCCGTCGGACCCGATGTACAAGTCGGCGTACTACCCGCACAACATCCATTTCGTGCTGGTCTCCGCGCTGATGGGCGGCGACGGACGCACGGCGCTGGATGCCGCGGGCAAGCTCGACGCCTCGCTGCCCGACGAGGTGATCAAGGCCTTCGCGGTGCTGGAGCCGGTGAAGGCGGCTCCGTTCCTCGCGCACGCCATGTTCAGCGACGCGGACACGATCCTCGCGCTGAAGGCGCCGCCCGCGGAACAGGTGCTCGTGCGCTCGATGAGCCACTACACGCGCGCGATCGCGTTCGCGCAGAAGAAGGACTTCCCGAACGCCCGCAAGGAGATCGACGCCCTGGCCGCGATCGAGCAGAAGGCGGAGTTCAAGCCGTACGCGGACTGGAACGTGCCCGGCAAGGAGATCGTGCAGACCGCGCGCCTCGTCGCCACCGGGCGGTTGGCCGACGCGCAGGGCGATCTCTCGGCCGCCGCGAAAGCGTACGAGGAGGCGATCGTCGTGGAGGACTCGCTCGCCTATACCGAGCCCGCCTATTGGTACTACCCCATCCGCCAGTCGCTGGGCTCGGTGTACCTGCGGCAGGGCAGGCTCGAGGCGGCCGAGAAGGCGCTGCGCGATTCGCTCGGCCGCGTGCGCAACAACGGCTGGGCGCTCGCGGGGCTGGCCGAGGTCTACAAGCGCAAGGGCGATGCGGCGGCGGAGAAGTCCGCACGCCAGGCGTACGCGCGCACCTGGCTGGGCGGGGCTGCCATGCCGGACATCGCGCGCCTGTGAGCGACACGGCGTGAGCGACGCGGTCGATCCCCGTCGAGCGAGCGCCGCGCTGCTGGCCCTGGGAGCGATCGGGCTCTGGGGCACGCTGGCGGCGATCTCGACGCGGGTGACCGCCGTTCCGCCCTTCCTGCTGACGGGCCTGGCGCTCCTGATGGGCTCGCTCGTCGGCTTCAAGGCGTTTCGCCACAAGCCGCCGCCGGCCGCCGCGCTCGCACTCGGCGTGTACGGCCTCTTCGGCTTCCACTTCTTCCTGTTCCTGGCGCTCCGGCTCGCTCCGCCCGTGGAAGCGAACCTCGTGAATTACCTCTGGCCGCTGCTGATCGTCGTGCTCGCACCGGTGATCGTGCCGGGCATCGCGTGGAGCACGCGGCACGGGATCGCCGCACTGGTGGGATTCAGCGGCGCCGCGCTGCTGATCGCTTCGAGCGCGGGATCGCTGGGGCAGGGGGCGTGGCTGGGCTATGCGTTCGCGCTCGCCTCGGCGGTGATCTGGTCCACGTACTCGCTCGCGACCCGGCGCTTCTCGCATTTCCCCACGGGGTACGTGGCGTGGTTCTGCGCGCTGTCGGGCGTGCTCGCGCTCGCGTGCCACGCGATCTTCGAGCCGTCCTATGTCCCGAAAGCCCCGGAGTGGCCGTTCATCGCCGCGCTCGGATTCGGACCGATGGGCCTCGCGTTTTTCCTGTGGGACCGGGCGTTGAAGCGCGGTGACCCGCGCGCGCTCGGCAACCTCGCCTACCTCACGCCGCTGCTCTCCACGTTGCTGCTGGTGCTCTTCGGCGGCGGCGCGCTGACACCGCTCTCCATCGTGGCGATGGTCCTCATCCTCGGCGGCGCCATCCTCGGCAGCCGAAAATGAATGGGGTCAGACTCCATTTAGCCTGCAGATCAAAGAATGAATGGGGTCAGACTCCATTTAGCCTGCCGTTCCAAGAATGAATGGAGTCTGACCCCATTCATTTCTAGGTGAGGTCTTTCACCAGGGCCGCGCGGGTTTCGGCGGGCAGGGGATCGAGGGACACGGTGTAGGCGTCGTGGTCGACGCCCATGGCGAGCGCCACACCGTACTTGAGCGATTCGGCCATCTCCTTCGTGAGCTCGAAGCGCACGAAGTGCACGGACGACGTCTTCGTCTCGTTCTCGCGGTCGAGGTCTTCGTCGGCGATCGCGTAGACCTTGCTGCTGCCTTCGACCTGCACCCAGGTGCGGTCCTCGATGCCCTTCATCTTGGCGAGCGCGGCGGCGCGTTCATTCACGTCTTCGTACTCGATCAGCATCGTGGCCTTGAAGTTGCGCCCGTCGGGGATCAGCGGGTTGTAGGCATCGAGCTCGTCCTGGATGCCTTCCTCCTCGAAGATCTTCTCGATGCGCAGCATCTCCTGCACCTGGTAGCGGATCGTGAGCTCGTCCTCGAAGAGGAGCGTCACGTGGTCGCCCAGGTGGACGGTGCGGGATTTCTTGTGGGCGATGACCTTGGCGCGGAAGTCCTTTCGCGATTTCGCGTAGGCCTCCAGGGTCATCAGGCTTTCTCTGGCGATCTTCATGTTCAAAACCCTAAGGCGAAAAGCGTTGTCCGCGGATAAACACGGATAAACACGGATGAGTCGGCTCAGTCGGGCAGGCCATAGGCCATGCGGAGGAGCGTGAGGGGATGCTTCAGCTGGGCGTTCTTCTTGTCCTCGCCCAGGCCCTGCTCGATGTGGTGGCCGGCGAGGGCGCAGTCGGACGAAAAGTAATTCGGCTCGAACTCGGCGACCTGGCGAAACACCGGCCGTCCGATCTTCATCGCCGTGGCGTGGTACTCCTTCTTCACGCCGTAGGTGCCGGCGTGTCCAGAGCAACGCTCGATCACCTTGACCTCGGTGCCGGGCACCAGCTCCAGCGCCTCGCGCGTCTTCTGGCCCACGTTCTGCACGCGCGAGTGGCAGGGGATGTGGTACGAGACCTTCCCCAGCGCGGTCGGGAATTCATTCTTGAGCAGGCCGTCCTTGTTGCGCAGCACGAGGTATTCGAAGGGATCGAACATCGCCTCCTGGATCGCCTTCAGGTCCGCGTCGGCGGGGAACATGAGCGGCAGCTCCTGCTTGAACATGAGCGTGCAGGAGGGAATCGGCGTGAGGATGGCGTAGCCCTCGCGCGCGTAGCGGGCCAGCACCGGGACGTTCTTGTCCTTCAGCGCCGCCACCGCATCGAGATCGCCCTGCTCGAGCTTCGGCATGCCGCAGCACGCCTCCTTCTCGACGATCTCGTAGGCGATCGAGTTGTGGTCGAGGACCTTCAGCAGGTCGTGGCCGATGCCGGGCTCGTTGTAGTTCATGTAGCAGGTGGAGAAGATCGCCACCTTGCCCGGCGTGCGCGTCCCATCCTTCACCGGCGGAGTCATGTTCGAGAGCGCGTGCTTGCGGAAGGGCTTCGCGGCGAACTCCGGCAGCCACGCATCCTTGTCGACGCCGAGGACCTTCTCGCCCAGCGCGCGCATCGGCTTCATCTTGGCCGCGGCATTCACGAACTGCACGACGACCGGGATGGTCGCGAGCTTGCCGTTGCGGTCGGTGCTGGAGAGCTGCGTGTCGCGCCACTTGTGCGGCGTGCCTTCGCGATGCTGGATCGCCTTGGCGCGCAGCATGAGGTGCGGGAAGTCCACGTTCCACGGATGCGGCGGAACGTAGGGGCACTTGGTCATGTAGCAGACGTCGCAGAGGTAGCACTGGTCCACGACCTTCCAGTAGTCCTCCTTCTTCACGCCGTCCACTTCCATCGTGGAGCTCTCGTCGACCAGGTCGAAGAGCGTGGGGAACGAAGCGCAGAGGCTCACGCACCGCCGGCATCCGTGGCAGATGTCGAACACGCGCTCCATCTCCGCGAAGGCCTTCCCCTTGTCGTAGTACTCGGGGTTCTGCCAGTCGATCGGATGGCGCGTGGGCGCCTCGAGGCTGCCTTCTCGCACGGTCATGGTGTCGGGAGATAAATCAAAACCGGGGTCAGAGTGGAGTTTTCTTCACGCCCTGCGCCGTGAAGAAAAAACTCTACTCTGACCCCGGTTTTGCGGTGGGTTAGTCGGAGAGCTGGTCCAGGGCCTTCTGGAAGCGGTTCGCGTGGGAGCGTTCCGCCTTGGCGAGCGTCTCGAACCAGTCGGCGATCTCGTCGAAGGCTTCGGCGCGGGCGGACTTCGCCATGCCCGGGTACATGTCGGTGTACTCGTGCGTCTCGCCGGCGACGGCGGCCTTCAGGTTCTGGCGCGACGAGCCGATCGGAAGATCGGTCGCGGGATCGCCCACCTGGGCGAGATAGTCGAGGTGGCCGTGCGCGTGGCCGGTTTCGCCTTCCGCCGTCGAGCGGAACAGCGCGGCGACATCGTTCTGGCCTTCGACGTCGGCCTTGTTTGCGAAGTAGAGATAGCGGCGATTCGCCTGGGATTCGCCGGCGAACGCGGCCTTGAGGTTGTCGTGGGTCTTGGTGCCTTTAAGGGGTTTCATCGGGCTGCCTCCTCAGTGAGAACCGAACGGATATCCGGCTGGGTGAGCCCAGCCTATGCCTCGTTGGAGGCCGAAGTCCAATTGGTTGTTCCGATTCGCGCGATTGGCGGTGCCAATGGCGCCCGGGCTCACCGCTGCGGCAGGGCCAGCACTTCCTCGCGCGTCACGAAACGGCCTGCCATGAGGAAGCCGCACACGAGCCGGGGCTTCTCGTCTTCGGGCGGGGCCGAGGTGCCGTGCCGGGGCGCGACCTCGTCGGGAAGGCCGTCGAAGATGTGGAAGGGCGCGAGCCGGCCGTCTTCGTAGCGGCACGGATAGACGACCTGCGTGCGGGCATCGAGGACCGCCGGCTGGAAGCCGTACGTGCGATGCGAGGCGTCGTGCGTCGTGGCCATGTCCACTCCATGGAGCCCTGGATGGGCTTTCTTGAAGGGAGTGTCGCTTCCGGGGACGCGCGGGGTGTATCGGACTCTGCTGACACCTCTCGTAGGAGTCCGTCCTACAAACGCCCCCCGTTCCGCACCCTTTTGAGGGCGGAGCGGAAATTTTCGCGCGCTGTTTCCTCGGCTTCGTGATGCCCGTCGTGCACCACGCGCACGCCGCCCACGTAGACGTCGCGCACCGGCGCGGGGATGCCCGAGAACATGGCGACCGCGAGGGCGGGGGATGCCGCGAGCGATTCGAAATCGGGGCCTTCGGCATCGAGCACCACGAGATCGGCGCGCCGGCCCACGGCGATCATTCCCACCGGCTGCCCCAGGGCTTGGGCGCCGCCGGCGCACGCGCCCTGCCAGAGATTGGCGGCCACGTCGGGTACCGCCTCGCTTGCCGTCACGTTGCGAACGCGCCTCGAGAGCCGCTGGCTGTACTCCAATGCGCGGAGCTCTTCGAAGGGGCTGCGCGACACGTGGCTGTCGCCGCCCACGCCCCAGCGCCCGCCGAGCGCGAAGTGCTCCTCGAACGGGAAGATGCCGTCGCCGAGGTTGGCCTCGGTCATGGGACACAGGCCCGCGACGACACCGGCCTCGCGCATGCGCTCGCGTTCCTCCTCGGTCGCATGCGTCGAGTGCACGAAACACCAGCGGCGGTCGACATCCACCAGGTCCATGATCCAGTGGATCGGGGTCACGCCCTGCGTCTCGAAGCATTCGCGCACCTCGCCGGTCTGCTCCGAGGCGTGCATGTGGATGGGCGCGGTGGCGTCGATGCCCTCCATGGCCTGCATCAGGTCGGTCAGCTGCACGGCATCGACGGCTCGGGCCGAGTGCGGCGCGACTCCGAAGTGCAGCAGCGGCGTGCCGGCATGGCGATCGACGAGATCACGTAGCAGCGCTGCGATCGATTCGGCATTGCCGCCGAAGCGCTTCTGCGCCGCGTTGAGCGGCCGGTGGCCGAAGCCGCCGTGCGTGTAGAGCACCGGCAGCAACGTCATCGCGATGCCGCTCGCCTGCGCCGAGGCGATCACCCGCTCGGCGAGCTCGGCGCGATCCGCATACGGGACTCCGGCGCGATCGTGCTGCAGGTAGTGGAACTCCGCGACCGAGGTATAGCCCTGCTTCAGCATTTCGACGTAGAGCTGCAGGGAGATCGCGCCGACATCCTCCGGCTCCAGCGTGGTGACGAGGTGGTACATCGCCTCGCGCCAGGTCCAGAAGTCGTCGGTGGGATGGCCGCGCGTCTCGGCGAGACCGGCCATCGCGCGCTGGAACGCGTGCGAATGGAGGTTCGGCATGCCGGCCAACAACGGACCGGGGGCGGCAGGCGCATCGGCTGCGCTTGCCCCGGGTGACACGCGCGTGAGCTCGCCCGCGTCGTTCCATTCGAGCAGGACGTCGCGTGTCCATCCGGTGGGCAGCAGCGCATCGCGCGCGAAAAGTGCTTTCGTCATGGGGCGCTATGATACGGCCTCCATGGACCGTCTCCTCCTCCTGCACGGGCGCATCGCGACGATGCGCGGCGGCCGCTACGGCCTCATCGAAGACGGCGCGATCTTCGCCGAGGGCGGGCGGATTCGCTGGATGGGTCCCACCGGCTCCACGGCGCTGCCCGAGGTCGCGGCCGGCGAGCGCATCGACGCGAAGGGTGCGCTGGTGACGCCGCTGCTGGTCGATTGCCACACGCACCTCGTGTATGCCGGCAACCGGGCGCGCGAGTACGAGATGCGCCTCGAGGGCTCGACGTACCAGCAGATCTCGAAGGCCGGCGGCGGCATCGCCTCGACCATGCGCGCCACGCGCGCCGCCAGCGACGAAGCGCTGTCCGCGCAGACCGCGAAGCGCCTCGATGCCCTGGTGGCCGAAGGCGTGGGCGTGGTGGAGATCAAGTCCGGCTACGGCCTCGACGTCGAGAACGAGCTTCGATGCCTTCGCGTCGCGCGCGGCCTGCAGGACGGCCGTCCGGTCCGCATCCGCACGACGCTCCTCGGTGCTCATGCGCTGCCGCCCGAGTTCAAGGGCCGGGCCGACGAGTACGTCGACCTCGTGTGCGAGCAGATGATCCCGCAGGCGGCGATGGCCGGGCTTGCGGATGCGGTGGACGCGTTTTGCGAGGGCATCGGCTTCACCCCGGGACAAGTGCGCCGCGTCTTCGAAGCGGCGCGCGCGCACGGATTGCCGGTGAAGCTGCACGCCGACCAGCTCTCGGATCTCGCCGGCGCGGCGTTGGCCGCGGAGTACGGTGCGTTATCCGCCGATCACCTGGAGTACACGGGCGAAGCGGGTATCGAAGCGATGGCGAAGGCGGGCACCGTGGCCGTCATGCTGCCCGGAGCCTTTCACTTCCTTCGCGAGACGCGCCTGCCGCCGGTGGAGCTGCTGCGAAAGCGCGGCGTGCCGATGGCCATTGCGACCGACTCCAACCCGGGCACATCGCCCACGACATCGCTCACCCTCATGATCCACCTGGCGTGCTCGCTCTTCGGCATGACGCCCGAAGAGGCGCTCGCGGGCGCCACGTGCCACGGCGCGGCGGCGTTGGGTCTCGATGACTGCGGAGTGCTGGGGGTGGGGAAGCGGGCCGACTTCGCGATCTGGGATGCGGAGGAGCCCGCCGAGCTGGCCTACGGGATCGGCCCGAAGCGGCCGACCCTCGTTCGTCACGCAGCTCAGTAGCCGTAGCCGCGCACGTACACCGGCGCAACCGGCGCCGGGCGCCCATACACCGCGACGTTGACCGGGATGTACGGGCCGGGCGCCTGGACGGTGCGCGTGCGGTACTCACGGCCGCGATACTCGTAGCGCACGTCGTACGCGACGACGCGGTTGGCGACCGACTGCACCGGGCGGCAGCGCTGCACGGGTTGCGTGTACGCCACGGGCTGCGCATACGCGGGGCTGCGCGAGCCTTCGACCGCGTTGCCGATCAGGCCGCCGATGAGCGCGCCGGCCACGGTGGCGCCGTGGTCGCGGCCATGGTGGCGGTCACCGGCCTGCGCGCCGAGGGCACCGCCGACCAGCGCGCCGAGCACGGCACCGGCACCGCTGGTTTGCGGGACGTATTGCGTCTCGACTCGTGTCACCGGCTGCGTCCAGCACTGCTGGGTGGTGGTGGCGACGGATTCGTAGACGGGACGGGCTTCGATCACGCGCCCCATGTCGCCGTACGGGCGCGCCAGGGCGGCGCCGCTGGCAAGGCCCAGGGCCGAGATCACGGTTGCGGTGAGCAGCTTCTTCATTGGTTGCCTCCTGAAGTCAGGACGAAGTGTCCTGACCGTTCAACGGGAGGCGCAGGAGGCGGGTTGACCCTGGGCGCGGGCAAACGTAAGCAATTGCAACCGACTGAGGTCGCCCTTGGCGGCGGTCACGCGCAGGCTTTCACCTTCGAGCTCGAGCGTCGTGCCCTGGGCCAGCACCAGCTTCGTCCCCTGGATCGTCGCATCGCGCCCCTCGACCCGGGCCTTCTGGAACTGCTGCGCGATCTCGAGGCGCTCGCCCTTCGCGCACCACACGCCCTCCAACCGGGCGGGCACGATCCACAGGTGCACGCGGCTCGACTTCTCCAGGCCGATCTTCTTGTCGGGCGCGGCGACCTTTTCGGTGCGGTCCGGCTTCCAGTCGGCCATGTCCCAGTCGTGCGAGACGACGCGCGTGCCGGGCTTCAACGCGAGGATCTTCGGGCGCAGCTCCAGGTTCACGTCGGGCAGGAGATAGAGCGTGAGCACGCTGGCCTGCGCGAGGTCGGTCGCGAAGAGGTCCTGCTCGCGGAATTCGGCACGGTCGGCCACCCCCGCGCGCTTCGCGTTCTCGCGGCTGTCGGCCACGAGCTGCGGCACGATTTCCACGCCCATGCCGCGCGCGCCGAAGCGCTTGGCCGCCACGATCACGATGCGCCCGTCACCCGAGCCCAGGTCCAGCACGAAGTCGCGCGGGCCGACGCGGGCCATCTCGAGCATCTTCAGCGTGACGTTGTCCGGCGTGGTGACGAACGGGACTTCTTCCAGCGCCGCGGCGGACCCGACTGCGCCCGCGAGCGCTACGACTGCCAACAGCCTCGCGATCACTTGCGATCCGAGATGTCGGTGAGCATCGCGTAGACGCCGTCGATCGTTCCGGCCTCGTCGCGGTGGGGAACCAGGCGCACCTCGAGGAGCGCGAGCGTGCCGTTGGCAAACAGGGCATCGCGGATGTAGTGCACCGTCTCGCCCTGCTTCAGCTGGGGCAGGGCTTCCTCGAAGGCGCTGGCACCCTCGGTCTTCGCGACGTCGAGGATCGTGCGCCCGATGGCCTCGCCCGGGGCCTGGCCGAAGTACTCGTGATAGCGCGCGTTGGCGAAGAGGATGCGGCCCTCGAGGTCGACATGGCAGATCGCCGAGGCCACGCCGTCCATGAGGCGGCGCAGGCGCTGCTCGCGCGCGCGCCATTCGGCGTGCTCGAGGTGGCGTGCGGTGATGTCGACGTTCGTGCCGATCATGCGGATGGCGTGGCCCTTCGCGTCGCGCGCCATCACGCGGCCGCGCGAGCGGACCCACATCCACGTGCCGTCGTTGCGCCGCACGCGGTGGTCCAGGTCGTAGAGCGGCTGCTTGCCCTTCATCACGGCGAAGATGCGCGCGGACAGGAGCCCGTGCTCCTCCTCGGGAACGCGCTGCAGGAGATCCTTCACCGTGGTGAGGGTTTCGCCCTTGTCCTCGCCGAGGAAGCGCGACCACTCGGCGGACATGCGCACCTGGCCCGAGGGAATGTCGAGGTCCCAATAGGCGATGCGCGAGCCGTCGAGGGCGTTGGCGAGGCGCTCGCGCTCGAGGGCCAGCGCCTCGGTCGCGGACTGGAGCTCGGCCGTGCGCTCGCTGATGCGCGCCTGCAGAGCTTCTTCCTTCTCGGAGAGGCGGTGGAACATGGACTGAAGTGCGGCCGACACGCGCGCGAGCTCGTGCGAGCCGCCGGAGGACGGGAAGACCACGTCGCGCTCGCCCAGGCCGATGCGGTCCGCGGCCTTGGCCCACATCTCCATCGGGCGCGCGAGCTTGCCCGCGACGAGGTAGCCGGTGAACGCGGCAATGGCGACCACGAACGCACCGGCCGTGAGGAGGATCGGGACGATCTGCCCGGGCGTGGACTTCCACATGTGCCACGCGAGCGTACCGAGGCCGGAGACGACCACCAGCGCGAAGAGGCCGAACGCCATGGTGAGCCGCGTGCGCAGGTGCACGGGCGTCGACTGCTTTTCTCGGGTCCCCTCGGTCGCCATGCCGCTATTCTGCCCAACCTGAAGCGGTTTCGAGCAATACCCGCAGTACAGGACGTATCCGGGCCGCGAGATCGTCGCGGAAAGGGTAGGGCGCGTGCTCGTCCATGTAGATGGCTTGGACCATTTCGAGTTGTATGGCTTGCACGCCGTTGGAGGGGGCGCCGTAGCGCCGCGTGATGTACCCCCCCTTGAAGCGGCCGTTCAGCACATGCGAGTACGGGTGCCGGGCCGCCATGGATGCGATAGTGGCCGAAAAACCCGGCGCGCAGGACTTTCCGTCCGCCGTGCCGAAGTTGAGGTCGGGCAGCCGGCCCTCGAAGAACCGCGGCGCCACGCCCACGATCGAGTGCGCGTCCCATAGGACCACTCGCCCGTGCTCGGCCTTCACGCGCGCGATCTCCGACGCAAGCCGCAAGTGGTATGGCTCCCAGTAGCGCGCGATCCGGCGCTCGATCTCCTTGCGATCGGGAGGGCCATTCCGGTAGAGGGGCCGGCGGTCGAACGTGTCCACGGGGCACAGGCCCGTGGTGTCCTGGCCCGGATAGAGGTTCGTATCGTCGCGCGGGCGATTGAGGTCCACGACATAGCGCGAGTGCGTGCCCGCGATCACCGTGGCGTCCAGCGCCCCGAGGAAGTCGTAGAGCTTCGGCAGGTGCCAGTCGGTATCGGTGCGCATCGCGGCCGCGTCGGTGAGCGTGCGGGCGATGGAGGCGGGGATCAGCGTGCCCGCATGGGGGATCGAGACGATCAGCGGGCTCGAGCCCCGCCGCAAGTGGTATGGGGGTGCGGTGGCTTCGGTGAGGAGCATGCCGGTCAGCGCGGCAGCATCGGGGTGTTGAGCCCCTCGCGGCGCGCGACCGCCCGTGCATCTTCGTAGCCGGCATCCGCGTGGCGCACGACGCCGATCCCGGGGTCGTTCCACAACACGCGTTCGATTCGCTTCGCCGCGGCCGGCGTTCCGTCGCATACGATCACCACGCCCGCGTGCTGCGAGTAGCCCATGCCGACGCCGCCGCCGTGGTGGATCGACACCCACGTGGCGCCGCCCGCGGTGGAAAGCAGCGCGTTCAGCAGCGGCCAGTCGGAGACGGCGTCACTGCCGTCCTTCATCGACTCGGTCTCGCGGTTGGGACTGGCCACGCTGCCCGTGTCCAGGTGGTCCCGCCCGATCACGATCGGGGCCTTCAGCTCGCCCTTCGCGACCATCTCGTTGAAGGCGAGGCCGGCGACGTGGCGTTGTCCCAGGCCCAGCCAGCAGATGCGCGCGGGCAAACCCTGGAACTTGATGCGCTCCTTCGCCATGCCGAGCCAGCGGTGCAGGTGCGCGTCGTCCGGGAAGAGCTGCTTCACCTTCTCGTCCGTCCGGTAGATGTCCTCCGGGTCGCCCGAGAGCGCGACCCACCGGAACGGTCCCTTGCCCTCGCAGAAGAGCGGGCGGATGTAGGCGGGCACGAAGCCGGGGAACGCGAACGCGTCGGCCACGCCTTCATCCTTCGCGACCTGGCGGATATTGTTGCCGTAGTCGACGGTGGGAATGCCGGCCTTGTGGAAATCGAGCATGGCCTGCACGTGGCGGACGATCGACTTCTTCGCTTCGGCTTCGACCGCCTTCGGGTTCGTCTTCTGCTCGGCCTCCCAGCGCTCGACGCTCCAGCCCGACGGCAAATAGCCGTTCACCAGGTCGTGCGCGGAGGTCTGGTCGGTGACGAGGTCCGGGCGGATGCCGCGCTTCACCATCTCCGGGAAGAGGTCGGCCGCGTTGCCGAGCAGGCCGATGGAGATGGCGCTCTTCGTCTCACGCAGCATCGCGAGCGCTTCATCGAGCGTCGCCGCCTGCTTGTCGAGGTAACCGGTGCGAAGCCGCATGTCGATGCGCGACTGGCGGCATTCGATGGCGAGCATCGACGCGCCGGCCATCGTGGCCGCGAGCGGTTGCGCTCCACCCATGCCGCCCAAGCCCGCCGTGAGGATCCATCGGATCGGCTGGGTTCCCGCTTCCTTTCCGTCATTCCCGCGAAGGCGGGAATCCATGCCGTAGTGCTGACGCATGGCTTCCGCAAACGTCTCGTATGTCCCCTGCACGATGCCCTGCGAACCGATGTAGATCCACGAGCCCGCGGTCATCTGGCCGTACATCATGAGGCCCTTGCGGTCGAGCTCGTTGAAGTGGTCCCACGTGGCCCACTTCGGCACCAGGTTGGAGTTGGCGATGAGCACGCGCGGCGCGTCGGCATGCGTGCGGAAGACCGCGACGGGCTTGCCGGACTGCACGAGGAGCGATTCGTCGTCGCCGAGCTGCTTCAGGGCGGCGAGGATGGCGTCGAAGGACTCCCAGTCGCGGGCGGCGCGGCCGATGCCGCCATAGACCACCAGCTCGGCGGGATTTTCCGCCACGTCCGGGTCGAGGTTGTTCTGGATCATCCGGAAGGCGGCTTCGGTGAGCCAGCTCTTGCAGGCGAGGGTGCTGCCTCGAGGGGCGCGGATGATGCGCGAGGTATCGCCGATACGTCGATGGGTCATGGCAAGATTATCCCGCAAACGTACCCCCCCATTCCAAAGAGTCGTTTTTCCATGACCGAAGTCGTCCGTGTCTCCGTCGGCGAGGATGTCGAGTCGTTCTCCTGGCCCCCGCGCTGTGCCCGCTGCGGCAAGGCGAAGCCGCTGAAGGGCTCCACCAGCCGCGTGGGCCGCGTGAAGTCGATGCGGCCCAACCTCGCGGGCGGCATGACGATGAAGAGCGACGTGCTCTATCTCACCGCGCCGATGTGCACGGCCCACGCCGGCTCCAACGAGCTCGCGAACAAGATCCTCGAGAAAAGCCCGCTCATGCTGCTGTTGCGGGCGATCGTCTACATCGGGTTCCTGTACTTCGTGCTGTTCGCGCTCCGGGCGGTGGTCGATCCCAAGGCGATCCGGCGGCTCTTCGAGCTCGGGGTGCTGGCGCTGCTGCCCTTCATCGGATTCTTCGGGATCCTCCTCCTCTACTGGGCGCGCAAGAACACGAGCGTCTGGCCCGTGCGCTTCGACCCGGACATGGACGTCGTCGAGGTGCGCTTCAGCGACGCGGAATATGCGGAGGATTTCCGGAAGGCCAATCCCGATGCGACGGACACCGACGTGACCGGGCCACCGCCGTGGTACATGCGTTCGCTGCTGTGGAAGGTCGTGATCATCGTCGCCTTCCTGTTCTACATGTTCCGGATGACGTCGCCGTCGTAACGGCGCATAGTTTTCCGACTCTCCGAGGATCTTCATCGATGGAAAACCCCAGACCCCCGCTGCCGCCGTTCGACGCCGAGGGCGCGGCGAAGAAGGCCCGCGCCGCCGAAGACGCGTGGAACAGCCGCGATCCGCAGCGCGTGTCGCTCGCCTATACACCCGACAGCGCGTGGCGCAACCGCTCCGAATTCTTCAGCGGCCGCGAGGCGATCGTGCAGTTCCTCACACGCAAATGGGCGAAGGAGCTGGAGTACCGGCTCATCAAGGAAGTCTGGGCCTGGCAGGGCAACCGCATCGCCGTTCGCTTCGCCTACGAGTGGCACGACACCGCCGGGCAGTGGTTCCGCTCCTACGGCAACGAGAACTGGGAGTTCGACGAGCACGGTTTCATGCGCCAGCGCCATGCGAGCATCAATGATTTGCCGATCACCGAGGCCGAGCGCAAGTTCCGCTGGCCCGCGGGAGCGCGCCCCGCCGATCATCCCGGGCTGTCCGACCTGGGCCTGTGAACTCCGTACCCACAAGAACAACGAAGAAGGAGCAAGCGATGTCGAGCCGCAAGATGCCCGTGAGCCTGGACCTGGTCCGGGGCGATGTCCTCCTGGGCAGCATCGAGATCAAGCCCGAGGCGGCGGATTTTCCGTGGCAGGCCGGGGCATTCCGCCCGTCCATGGCCTTCGAGGAAGTGCGCGCGCTCTTCGCGCAGGAGCTGGCGCTGCTGAAGGCGAACGAGTCCGACGACTCCGCGCAGTGGGATGACTGGGAAGAGGTCTACGAGGCGCTGGTCGCACCGGGCCTGCGGCTGCGGGCCGCGGACGGCGGTTATCTCGAAGGCGATCTCCTCATCCACATCGACGGGACCGATGCGTGGTGGCGCACCGAATGACCGTGCCGTGAGACGCATCGTCAACCTCGAGCTGCACGTCGCGCACGGTTGCAACCTCACGTGCGAGAGCTGCTCGCACTACTCCAACCAGGGGCACAAGGGCATGCTCGGCCTCGACGAGGCGCGGCAGTGGCTCTCGCCCTGGGCCGGCCGCCTCGACCCGCAGATCTTCTCGCTCCTGGGCGGGGAGCCGGCGATCAACCCGCGGCTGACCGACTTCGTGGCGCTCTCCCGCGAATATTTCCCGCAGGCCCACCTGCGCATCGTCACGAACGGATTCTTCCTGCATCGCCATCCGGAGCTGCCGCGCGCCCTTCGCGAGCACGGCAACGCCGCGCTTCGCCTCTCCGTCCACCACGACGGGCCGGAGTATCGCGAGAAGCTGGCGCCGGTGTACGAGCTGCTCGGCGAATGGCAGCGCGAGCACGGCACGCATCTCGTGATCTATCCCTCCGTCGGGCAGTGGACGCGGCGCTACAAGGGCTTCGGCGCGGCGATGGAGCCGTACGACGACCGCCAGCCGCGCAGCAGCTGGGAGCACTGCACGGCCAAGGTCTGCCCGCAGGTTTTCGAAGGCCGCATCTGGAAGTGCGCTCCGCTGGCCTACCTCGGCATGCAGCACGAGAAGTACGGCCTGTCCGAAGCGTGGAAGCCCTATCTCGGCTACGCCCCGCTCGAGCCCGGCTGCACGGACGCGGAGCTCCAGGCCTTCTTCGATCGCGAAGAGGAATCGCATTGCGGCATGTGTCCCGCGAAGCCGGAGCGTTTCGCGCTGCCTTCGCCGATCCCGCGGGTGACCCGCGCGGCCTGACCCATGCCCGAGTACGAATTCATCGTCGAGGAGCGGCCCGGCTATGTGGATGCCATCGTGCGCGGCGATCGCACGGAAGAGAACACGCTGCGGGCGTTGAAGGAGGTGGGCGACGCGTGCCGTCGCCTGAACCGCTACGAGGTGCTGCTCGAGCTGGCGTTCACCGGCCCCAGCCTCGACATGACGAGCATCCTCCGCGTGATCTCGGATCGCAGCGCTTCGGGAACGCGACTGCGCAAGCTTGCGTACCTGGAGAGCTCGCCCGACAAGCCGGGCCGGGCCGCCTTCGCCGAGACGGTCGCCCTCAACCGCGGCGTGAACGTGCGCAACTTCACCGAGCGCGAGGCTGCGATACGATGGCTGCTCGAATCCCCGATACCGGAAGCCGAATGAACCGAGTTCCACGCGCACGCCTTGTCCTTGCCTTCACCGCGGCCCTCGCCGCCCTCGTCCTCACCGCCGCCGGCTGTGCAAGCCGCGCGACAGGTCCCGAGAAGCAGCAGCAGAGGATCGTGAAGGAGCTTCGCGAGATGAGCGAAGCGGTGCCCAGGACCGTGACCGATGCCAACCGCGCCGCGATCGTGCAGGCCTCGATCGGCCGCCTCGAGTCCGAGCTGGTGGGGTTTCGCACGACCCTCGAGAACTTCGAGCTGGACCTTCGCATGATGAACGCGCGCCGCGACGTGCAGCGTTCGCAGCTCGCCGAGCGGCTCGACCAGTTCGACCTCGAGCGCAAGGCCGCGCGCACGCGCGTCCTGGACATCCACCTGCAGATGACCGCGGCCACGACGGCCGAGGAGTGGAAACACCTCTCCAAGTACGAACGCGCGGCCCTCGTCGCGTCGGGACGCTGACATGGCGACCCTTCGACGCAGCCAGCGCGGCCAGGCCCTCATCATCATCTTCCTCGGCACGCTGCTGATCGGCGGCGCCATGGGCGGCAGCTCGGGCCTGTTCCACACGGGCCAGCAGGTCCGGGACCTCCGCGAGCGGGCGAACAATGCGATCCAGGACGACCTGCGGCGCGAAGCGGTGAGCCGCACCTTCGACGCGATCGAGACGGACCTCAAGTCCTACACGGCGGACCGCACGGCGCTCGAGAAGGACGCCTTCGTCGCCTTCGAGAACCACGGTGCCACGCGAGCCGATTTCGAAATCCTCTTCGCCCGCGCCGATGGGCTGAACGCAAAGGCGCGCGAGACCTTCCTCTCCCAGCGCGAAGCCCTGAGGGCCCGCATCAACGCCGAGGAGTGGGTCGTGCTCTGGACGCCGCCCAAGACGGAATCGGTCGAAGCCTTCAAGAGCTACGGGGAGAAGCAGGGGAACTAGGCGCGGGTGAATCCGCGCGCTGCCGTCGCGCCGTCCAACCGGCATCGACAGGAGAGATCCATGCGCCTGATCCGCCAGAACCTCGGTTTCATCCTCTTCATGCTGGGCCTGCTGGTCACCCGCTCGTCGTTCGCGGACCACTACATCGTGCCGAGCGGCTCGATGGAGAACACGCTCTTCCCGGGCGACCGGGTGGTGGTGGACAAGCGGGCCTATGGCTTTCGCGTGCCTTTCACGCTCGCGAAGCTCACGAAGGGCGAGGCACCGGCCCGCGGCGACGTGGTGATCTTCGACGCGCCCGACGACGGCGTTCGCCTCATCAAGCGCATCGTCGCGGTGGGGGGCGATGTCCTCGAGGTCCGCGCCGGCCGCGTGTACATCGGCGGCGTGGCCCACGACGAGAAGACCCGGCTCGAGCTGAAGAGCGGTGGCGGGCCGGACGTGGGGCCGATTCGCATCCCCGCCGGCCACGTGTTCGTGATGGGCGACTACCGCGGCAACAGCCGCGACAGCCGCTACTTCGGCTTCGTCCCCGAGACGTCGATCTACGCCCAGGCGACGCGCGTGTATTTCCGTTCGGGCGACGGCTTCACCTGGCTCCCGCTGTAGCGCGCTTGAAGTAAGCTTCTGGGTCGGAGGAAACGACCATGAAGACGCGCGCTGCGGTGGCCTGGAAGGCCGGCGCACCCCTGACGATCGAGACGGTGGAGCTCGCAGGCCCGAAGGCCGGCGAGGTGCTGGTGGAGATCAAGGCCACCGGCCTCTGCCACACCGATGAATTCACGCGCTCCGGCGCGGACCCCGAAGGCATCTTTCCCGCCATCCTCGGCCATGAGGGTGCGGGCGTGGTGGTGGATGTCGGCCCCGGCGTCACGACGCTGAAGAAGGGCGACCACGTCATTCCGCTCTACACGCCCGAATGCCGGCAGTGCAAATCCTGCCTGTCGCGCAAGACCAACCTCTGCACCGCCATCCGCGCCACGCAGGGCAAGGGCCTGATGCCCGACGGCTCGTCGCGCTTTTCCCTGGACGGCCAGCCCATCTACCACTACATGGGCTGCTCCACGTTCGCCAACCACACGGTGCTGCCGGAGATCGCGCTCGCGAAGATCCGCGAGGACGCGCCCTTCGACAAGGTCTGCTACATCGGCTGCGGCGTCACCACGGGCATCGGCGCGGTGATCAACACGGCGAAGGTGGAGGCGGGCGCGAATGTCGTCGTGTTCGGTCTCGGCGGCATCGGGCTCAACGTGATCCAGGGCGCGCGCATGGTGGGCGCCAACAAGATCGTCGGCGTGGACCTGAACCCGGGGCGCCGCGCGATGGCCGAGAAGTTCGGCATGACGCACTTCGTGAACCCGAAGGAGGTCGAGGGCGATCTCGTCGCGCACCTCGTGGCGCTCACCGACGGCGGCGCGGACTACTCCTTCGAGTGCATCGGCAACGTGGACGTGATGCGCCAGGCGCTCGAGTGCTGCCACCGCGGCTGGGGCGTGTCGGTGATCATCGGCGTGGCGGGCTCGGGCCAGGAGATCAAGACGCGGCCGTTCCAGCTCGTGACCGGGCGCACCTGGAAGGGCACGGCCTTCGGCGGCGCGCGCGGCCGCACCGACGTGCCGAAGATCGTGGACTGGTACATGGACGGCAAGATCTCGATCGACCCGCTGATCACGCACACGCTGAAGCTCGAGGACATCAACAAGGGCTTCGACCTCATGCATGCCGGGGAATCGATCCGGGCCGTGGTGGTGTTCTAGTCGTCACGGCGGGCGGAGACATGAGCGCGAAACTCACGATCCGTCCGCTCACGCCCGGGCGCTGGCCCGATCTCGAAGCGATCTTCGCCGCGAAGGGCTGCTCGATCGCGAAGATGTGCTGGTGCATGGCGTATCGCCACAGCGGCAAGCGCGAGCTGCCGAAGGGCATGACGCAGTCGAAGGCGAATCGCGCCGAGCTGAAGGCGATCGCCGATTCCGGCACGCCGCCGGGCCTCATCGCCTACCGCGGGAAGACGCCGGTCGGCTGGATCTCCCTCGGCCCGCGCGAGGACTTCAAGCGCCTCGAGAAGAGCCCGATCATGAAACCGGTGGACGGCAAGCCCACGTGGTCGGTGATCTGTTTCGTCGTGCCGTCCGAATACCGCGGGCAGGGCGTGGCGCATGCGCTGCTGGAGGGTGGCATCGCGTATGCGAAGAAGCACGGCGCGAGGTTGGTCGAGGGCTATCCCGTGGACAAGAAGGGGGCGCAGAACGACGTCAACCTCTGGTTCGGAACGAAGGGCATGTTCGACCAGGCCGGGTTCGAGGTCATCGCGCGCCGGAAGCCGACGCGGCCGGTGGTGCGCCTCGCGCTCGTCCGGAAATAATCGGCCCGCTATCATGCGGGTATGCGAATCCTCCTTGCCTCGCTGGGACTGCTGGTAGCAACCATCGCGGCCGCCGACGTGGTGGCGCCGGGTACCGGCCTGCCCAACCGCACGCCCGAGCAACTCACGGTGCAGTGGTGGCAGTGGGCGATGTCGGTGCCAGGGTCGTCGAGTCCCGTGAACGATCCGACCGGCGCCAACTGCGCGGCCGGGCAGAACGGCGACGTGTGGTTCCTCGCCGGTGGCTTTGGCTCCTCGAAGGTGCGGCGTACCTGCGAGGTGCCGGCGGGCAAGTTCCTTTTCTTCCCGATCCTGCAAAAGGGCGATCGCTCGCGCACCTGCGACGCGGCACGTGCCGGGGCGAGGCTGAAGATGACGGATGCCCTGGAGCTCACCGCGGAGATCGACGGCGTACCCATAGCGAATCCCAAGCGCTTTCGCGTTTCCTCGCAGGAGTGCTTCGACGTCTACGGCAAGGTCTCGCCCATGCTCGGCAAGGCGGAGCCCTACCCCTCGGCATCGGACGGCTACTGGCTGCTGGTGACGCCTCCCTCGAAGGGGCGGCACGTGATCAAGTTCACGGCTCGCTACGGCAGCGTGATCGCCAACGGCCTCGAGCAGGACGTCGAGTACGAATTGAAGGTGAACTGATGGCCCTCGAGATCCTCGGCGAGCGGCCCTGCTTCGGCGGGGTGCAGGGCTCGTATCGCGTGGCGTCGCAGGAGTGCGCGACGCCGATGCGCTTCTCGGTCTTCCGTCCGCCTCAGGCCCAGACGCGCCGCGTGCCCGTCGTCTACTTCCTCGCCGGCCTCGAATGCACCGAAGAGACGTTCATGATCAAGGCGGGCGCGCAGCGCGTGGCCGCCGAGCTGGGATTGATGCTGGTGTCTCCCGACACGAGCCCGCGCGAGGCGCGCATCCCCGGCGACGACGAGAGCTGGGACTTCGGCATCGGCGCGGGCTTCTACGTGGACGCGACCCAGGCGCCGTGGAGCGCGAACTATCGGATGTACAGCTTCGTCACGAAGGAGCTGCCGCGCGTGATCGGCGCGAATTTCCAGGCCGACGTCGAACGCCAGGCGATCATGGGCCACTCGATGGGCGGGCATGGCGCCCTGGTCTGTGCGCTGCGCAATCCCGGCGAGTATCGGAGCGTTTCTGCTTTCGCTCCCATCGTGGCGCCCTCGCAGGTGCCGTGGGGCGAGAAGGCCTTCTCGAAGTTCTTCGGGGCCGATCGCGCGGCGTGGGCCTCGTTCGATGCGACGGCGCTGGCGAAGGGCTCGGGGTTCGCGGGCGAGATCCTCATCGACCAGGGCCTCGGCGACAAATTCCTTCGCACGCAATTGCAGCCCGAGAAGTTCGTGGCCGCTTGCGACGGGACACGGATCGCCCCGAGGTTGCGGGAGCACGAAGGCTACGACCACAGCTACTGGTTCATCCAGACCTTCATCTCCGATCACTTGCGCTGCCATGCCGCTCGCCTCGCCACCGAACGCTAGGCGATGATCGATCTCCCGTCCCCTGCGGTGATCTTCTGGAGCATCGTGTTCGGGGCCATTGGCCTCGGCTACTTCATGTACGGGAAGAAACAGGCCGCGATCGTGCCGATGGTTTGCGGCATCGCGCTCATGGTCTACCCCTACTTCGTCTCCAACACGATCGTTCTCGTGGTGATCGGCGTCGTCCTCACGGCCCTGCCGTACTTCATCAGGCTCTGACGAAATGATCCTGGAATCCGCAGTCCTGGATGTGAAACCCGGACAGGAGGCCGACTTCGAAGCGGCCTTCGGCGAGGCGAAGGCCATCATCGCTTCGATGAAAGGCTTCAACGGGCTCGAGCTGCAACGCTGCGTCGAGAATCGCAGCCGCTACCTGCTGCTGGTGCGGTGGGCCACGCTCGAGGACCACACGGTCGGCTTCCGGGGCTCGCCCGAATACCTGAGGTGGAAGGCGCTCCTGCACCACTTCTACGATCCGTTCCCGACCGTCGAGCACTACGAGGGCGTTCACGTTGCGTAGCGCGGTCACTCTCGCGATCGGCGTGGCCATCGCGTGCGGTGCCCACGCAGAAACCGATAAGGCCGAGCTGCGCGGCCCGTTCGGCTATTCCCGTGGCACCCCCGATACTGGCCTGCAGGAAGCATTCATCGTCGACGCGGCCAGCCATCCCGACAAGGTCTTCGCTTCGAAGCGCGTCGCGAGATCGGGGCCGGTTTGGGAATTGCCGCGCGGCACCCCGATCGACCCCGACAAGGCGACGTATGCCTTCAAGGGGCGGAATCCCACGCTCTCCGAGTACCTCGAGAAGACGCGCACGACGGCGCTGCTGGTCATCAAGGACGGGAAGATCGTGTTCGAGAAGTACCAGTACGATCGCACGCCCGACCAGCGCTTCCTGTCGTTCTCGATGGCGAAGACGGTCACCGCCATCCTGGTCGGCATCGCTCTCGAGGACGGCCTGATCCTCAGCCTCGACGACACGGCGGCCAGCTACGTGCCGCAGCTTCGCGACAGCGCGTACGGCAAGGCCACCCTGCGCCAGCTTCTCACCATGACCTCGGGCGCGCGCTGGGACGACGCTCCGACGGGCAGCTCGAGCTCCGACTTGCTGAAACTCTCCGACTGCCACGTGCGCCACCGCGGCTGCGAGAGCAGCCTGGCGCTGCTGGCGGCCCACCGCGAGCAGGAGTGGACGCCGGGCAGCCGCTTCAGCTACTCCGGCGGCGACACGATGGCGCTGGGCCATGTGCTTCGCGCCGTGACGGGCCAGGACGTGACCGCGTTCACCGAGCGCCGGCTGTGGAGCCGGCTGGGTGCCGAAGGCGACGCCGCGTGGATGGTGGACCGGCACGGTGTCGAGAGCTTCTACGGGTTCTTTGCCGCGACGTTGCGCGATTACGGGCGGCTCGGCCTGCTGCTGGCCAATCGCGGCACGGCGCGCGGAACCGAGGCGATCCTGTCGCGGCAATATTGGACGGAGATGACCACTGCGCAGCTGCCGGCAACGCAGCCTCGCGTCGCCAATTTCTACTTCGGCTACGGATACCAGCTCTGGCTCGATCCCAAGCCCGGGGTGTTCTGCTTTCGCGGGCTGAGGGGCCAGGCGATCTACGTCGACGTTCCCAAGCAGCTCGTCATGGTGCGCCTTGCCGTGGACCGTCCTGAAGACGCGGAGGCTTCCCGCGAGCGCGACTACCTGTGGCACGGCGTCCGGGCCCTCTACTGAAGGGATAGACTCCCGCGTGGAGGAACCCATGCCCGACGATCGGCCCGAGACCGAAGCGAAGACAACGTACCGCGCCTGCCACCTGTGCGAGGCGATCTGCGGCCTCGAGATCCGCACGCGCGGCGAAGAGATCGTCAGCGTGAAGGGCGACAAGGACGATCCCTTCAGCCGCGGCCACGTCTGCCCGAAGGCGGTCGCGCTGATCGACATCCACCACGATCCCGATCGGCTGCGCACGCCCATGCGGCGGCAGGGTAGCGAGTGGGAGCCGATGGCGTGGGACGAGGCGATCGACCTCGTGGCCCATCGCTTCGCCGCGATCCAGAAGACACACGGACCCAACGCGCTCGGCATCTACCTCGGCAATCCGAACGCGCATCACGTCGGCAGCATCCTCAATGCGCCGGCGATGATCCGCGCGCTGCAGACGCGCAACCGCTTCTCCGCGACCTCCGTGGACCAGCTCCCGCATCACGTCGTGGCGCGCGAGATGTTCGGCCACATGTTCATGCTGCCGATTCCCGACATCGACCAAACGGCGTACTGGCTGATGCTGGGCGCGAACCCGCTCGCTTCGAACGGCAGCCTGATGACAGTGCCGGATGTGGCGAAGCGGCTGAAGGCGATCCGCGATCGCGGCGGCAAGGTCGTCGTGATCGATCCGGTGCGCACCGACACGGCCGAGGTGGCCACGCGGCACCATTTCATTCGTCCTGGCACCGACGCGGCGTTCCTGCTGGCGCTCGTGAATGCGGTGCTCGAGCTGGGGCCCCCGCGTGTCGAGCGCTATGGCGACAAGCTCGGTGGGCTTGAAGCGGCGCTGGCCGCGATCCGGGCCTTCGGTGTCGAGGAAGCCGTGGCGTGCACGGGAATCTCGGCGACGGAGGTTCGCACGATCGCCCGGGAGCTCCGCGACGCTTCCTCGGCGGTCGTCTACGGGCGCATGGGTGTCTCGACGCAACCGTTCGGCACGGTCTGCCAATGGCTGATCCAGGTGCTCAACATCGTCACGGGGAATCTCGATGCCGTCGGTGGCGCGATGCCCACGCTGCCCGCGGTGGCGATGACCGGGCCCGGCACGCGTCCCGGCAACTGGGGCAAGTCGAAGAGCCGCGTGGGCGGCCGCCCGATCTTCGGCGGCGAGCTGCCGGCGGCGGCGATGAGCGAGGAGATCGAGACGCCCGGCGAAGGGCAGATCCGAGCGATGCTCACGATGGCGGGCAACCCCGTGTCGTCCACGCCCAATGGACGGCGCCTCGATCGTGCGTTCGCCGGCCTCGAGTTCATGGCCTCGATCGACATCTACATCAACGAGACGACGCGGCATGCGCACGTGATCCTGCCGCCCGCGTCGATGCTGGCCCACGAGAACTACGACGTGGTCTTCAATGCGTTCGCGGTGCGCAACGTCGCGCGCTACAACGCGCCGGTGTTCGCGAAACCGGCCGACGCGAAGTTCGACTGGGAGATCTACAACGCACTCGGTGCCGCGTACGCGAAAGCGGCCGGCGTCGAGTACAAGGCCATGCCGCCTCCTTCAGTGCTGGTCGGCATGGCGCTCAAGCAAGGGCCGCAGAAGGACAAGGTGTCGATGGAGTCCCTGAAGGACGCTCCGCACGGCGTGGACCTCGGGGCGCTCGCGCCGTCGTTGATGCAGCGCCTGGAGACGCCGGACGGGAAGATCGCTTGCGCGCCCGAAGCCTTCGTCGCCGACCTGCAGCGCGTGAATGCGGAGCTGCTCGGAGACAAGCCCGGCGGACTCAAGCTGGTCGGCCGCCGGCACCTGCGCAGCAACAACTCCTGGATGCACAACTCGCATCGCCTCACGAAGGGCCCGCGCCGCGACCAGCTCTGGATCCACCCCGACGACGCGGCTGCGCGGGGCATCGAGGACGGCGGGCAGGTGGCGCTCGCATCGCGCGTCGGCGAGGTTCGCGTCACCGCCAAGGTCACCGATCGCGTGATGCCCGACACGGTTTGTCTTCCGCATGGCTTCGGCCAGGCCACGCCCGGCACGCGCCTCGCCAATGCCTCGTTGGTCCTGGGTGCGAGCTACAACGACGTCTCGGATGAGGAGGGCGTGGATGCGTTGTCCGGCAACGCGGCGCCCAACGCGCTGCCGGTGACCGCGCGCAAAGGCTGACTCAGCGAAGCGCCGTGCGCCAGACGTAGACCTCGGTTTTCTGCGGCTGCCCGAAGCGCTTGAAGCCGTAGACGACGAGGTCACCGTCCCGTACCGCGAGCGCCATGGGATCGAACCGCACGAGCTCGTCGGGACCCGGCGGCGGATGCTTCATCACGCCATGCCAGAGCGCGCGTCCTTCGAGGTCGTATCGGATGACCCGGACATTCGTGTACCGAGCGATGGCCTGCACCTCGATGAAGCCGTCGGCCAGCGCCAGGACTTGCCGTGGGACGCTTCTGTCCAGCACACCCAGCTCGATCAACTCTCCGGATACGGGGCGAACCAGCGCACCGCGATAGTTTCCCCATCCGGTGCGCGCGGCTTGCTCGTACGCCTCGGTCCAGGAGGGTCCGTTGACGATGTCGCTCCATTCCCGGTTGGACAACTCGGGCTTCTCCTGCCGGAACCGGAGATCGGGCGCGGCGGCGCCCTCGAAGGGAACGGAGGCCGGGACGGGGCGGCGCGAGAGTAGCAACGCCGGGCTGGGCGTGAACGGTCCCCAAAGCGTTTGCAACATCGAGCTGTAGGGACTGCGGCAGTTGATGCGGCCCTTGTCTCCCACGCTTTTCCAGTCGGCCTCGTCACGGGAGTCCTGCCTCATCGGGGGACCCGGCTCATCGCCCGACGCGATTCCGACGCGGACGCGCCCCGACGCCTGCTCGACGAGTGACCATCGGATCATGCCTCGGTGCCCTGCGAGCGGTTCGCTGCGCAGGACATGGGAGACCGGGTTCGCGACGGACGGCGTTGTTGCGAGGCACGTCCGTGGCGTGAAAGGCGGGCCCTCGAAGTAGAGTCCCAGCCGGGACGCCGCGTCCGGTGCACATCGCCGATCATCGCGATCGACCAACTCGAGCTTCACGTACTGGGCGCCGTCCGGGACGCGCAACACGTGGCGCTCCGATCCGTTGAAGACACCGGGAGACGAGCTCCCAAGCCCGGGCCCCAGGGCGACGGAACGGATGCCCCGCGTCGTCAACAGCGAGAGGAGTTCCTCGCCGTGCAAGGCGCCTGCGCCGTCGAGGATGCCGTCGACTTTGTAGTCTTCCGGAGTACCCGCGGGTTGTGATCGGCAGAGCGCGACGGCCTCCTCCCGAAGCGCCATGCGCCTGTCGGTCGCCCAATGCGGCTGTCCAAACGCGAACCACCAGGCTACGGCGAGGAGCGCGACGAACGACGCCAACGCCCGTCCCTTGCCCGCCGGCGTCGCGAAGTACATCACGAACGGATACCCGATCCAGATGCAGAGCAGGGGCACCGTGGGTTTCAGCAGCGACAGGAATTCCCCGCCGCCTCCATAGGGAATGGCGCTCAGGATCCCCAGGACGAGGATTACCCCGACAACGATCGCCGAGCCGATGATCCTCAGGACCACCGAGAAAATCATCGACTGGAGCGATCGGACCGGCGCTTCCACCTCGCTACCCCGCCAGCGCCTTGAACGCGCCCCGCGCTACAAGCGGCTTCACCGCTTCGATGTCATGGGCCAGGAAGCGGTCGCCGTCGAGGTGCTCCGCCACGCCGCGAATGATGGCGTGGGCCTTCTCGAGCGGAGCCGAAGTCTTGAGCGGCCGGCGGAAATCGATGCCCTGCGCCGCGGCGAGCAGCTCGATCGCCACGATGCCGCACGTGTTGTCCGCCATGTCGCCGAGACGGCGCGCCGCGAAGGTCGCCATCGAGACGTGATCCTCTTGATTGGCCGACGTCGGGAGCGAATCAACGGAAGCCGGGTGTGCGAGCGACTTGTTCTCGGACGCGAGCGCCGCCGCCGTCACGTGCGCGATCATGAAGCCGGAGTTCACGCCCGAAGCCGCGGTGAGGAAAGGCGGAAGGCCGCTGATGGACGAGTCGATCAGCAGCGCGATGCGCCGCTCCGAAAGCGCGCCGATCTCCGCGATGGCGAGCGCGAGGTGGTCGGCCGCGAAGGCGACTGGCTCTGCGTGGAAGTTGCCGCCCGAGAGCGACTCGCCGGTCTCGGGAAACACGAGCGGGTTGTCGGTCACGCCGTTGGCTTCGCGCAGCAGCGTGGCCGCTGCGCCATCGATCACATCACGGCACGCGCCCATCACCTGCGGCTGGCAACGAAGCGAGTAGGGGTCCTGCACCTTGTCGTCGCCGGTGACGTGCGAGGCGCGGATCGCGCTTTGCGCAAGGAGCTTCCGGTACTGCGCGGCGACCGTGATCTGCCCCAGATGTCCGCGCAGCTCATGGATGCGCGCATCGAAAGGCGTATCGCTGCCCATCGCGGCGTCCACGCTCATCGCGCCGGCGACCATCGCCGCGGCGAACACGTTCTCGATCGCGAAGAGGCCGGTGAGCGCCAGCGCGGTGGAGATCTGCGTTCCATTCAGCAGCGCCAGGCCTTCCTTCGGGCCGAGCGTGAGCGGCTTGAGGCCCGCGATGCGAAGGCCCTCCTCGGCCGAGACGGCCTTGCCCTTGTGATGGGCGCGTCCGAGGCCGATCAGCACGGCGCTCATGTGCGCGAGCGGCGCGAGATCGCCGGAGGCGCCCACGGAGCCTTTCGACGGAATCTCCGGATAGACCTCGGCGGCGAGCAACGCCAGCATCGCGTCGACGACCTCGGGCCGAACGCCGGAATATCCACGCGCGAGGCTCGCCACCTTGAGCAGCATCGCGAGGCGAACGACGCCGTCCGCGAGGGGCGCTCCGACGCCGACGCTGTGCGAGAGCACGAGATTTCGCTGGAGGAGATTGAGCTGGTCGTCGGGGATGTGCGTCTGCGCGAGCTTCCCGAAGCCGGTGTTGATCCCGTAGACGGGCTTTCCGGCGCGCACCATCGCGGCGACGGCATTCGCACCGGCCGAAAGCGCGCTGCGGCTCGCGGCACCGAGCGTGAGCGGCTGCGGCGCGCGCGCGAACTCCGCGAGCTGCGGGAGGGTCAGTCGTCCTGGCTGGAGTTCCATGTGTGCTGTCCTGCGAGATGTTCGATGACTTCGAAGATACCGTGCACCAGCAACGCCAGCACGGCCGCGGGAATGGCGCCGGCGAGCAGCGCCTCGTTGTCGTTGAGGGCCAGGCCCTGCGCGATGCGCTCGCCGTAGCCTCCGGCGCCGACGAAGGCGGCGATGGTCGCGGTGCCCACGCCGATCACCGCGGCGGTCTTGATGCCGGCGAGGATCGTGGGCAGCGCCAGCGGCAGCTCGATGCGCGCGAGGATCGTGCCCGGCTTCAGTCCCAGGGCGCGGGCGGCGTCGCGTTGCCCCTTCGACACGCCGAGCAACCCGGCATGCGTGTTGCGCACGATGGGCAGCAGCCCATAGAGAAACAGCGCGATCAACGCCGGCACCGCGCCGATCGTGCCCGTGATCGGGATCAGGATCGCGAGGAGGGCGAGCGACGGAATGGTCTGCGCGATGCCGGTCACCGCGAGCACCGGCTGCGAGACGGCGCGGACCTTGGCGGCGAGGATGCCGAGCGGAACGCCCACGAGCACCGCGGCGAACAGCGACCCGAACACCAGCACCAGGTGCTGGCGCGTGAGGCGCCCGAAGTCCGGCGCGAAGATCGCTTTCCACAACCCGCGCTGCCCACCGGTGCCAACCGTCGTCGGAGTGGCATCGAGGAAGGTGCGCGCCACTTCGGCGAACGGCACGTGGTCGAT
Organism: Usitatibacter rugosus; assembly: GCF_013003965.1. NCBI lineage: Bacteria > Pseudomonadati > Pseudomonadota > Betaproteobacteria > Nitrosomonadales > Usitatibacteraceae > Usitatibacter > Usitatibacter rugosus. Next base: position 1,712,297 of record NZ_CP053069.1, read on the forward strand.
CTCGGCGCGCGCGTTGAGCGAACGCATCGTGACCTCGTCGATGCGGCCCTCCAGCCCGGCGAACGCGGCGAAGGCCATCGGGTAGTGCTTCGGCGTGTCGGCGCGATGCAGGATCACCGCGTCGTAGCGGGGGAAGAATTTCTTGTTGTCCTCGAGCAGCACGATGTTGCCGCGCGCGAGCTTGGCATCGGTCGTGTAGACGTCGATCGCGGCGACCTGCCCGGCATTCAGGGCCTCGTAGGCGAGGCCGTGATCGAGCGCCGTGGGCGAGTGCGGCAGGCTGTACGCCGCCTTGAGCCCGGGCCAACCGTCGCGGCGGCCGAGGAACTCGTGCGAGAGGCCGAGCGCGAGACGGGGCGCGCGCACGAGATCGCCGAGCGTCACGAGATTGCCTCGCAGGGCCTCGTCCTCGCGAACGCCGATCGCGTAGCTGTTGGAAAAACCGAGCGGCACCGTGGCCGCGACGCCGAGCGGCGCGAGACGCGCGTTGATCGTGGCGAGATCGAGCGGTCCGGAAGACTTGAGGATCTCGGCGGCGATGGTGCCGGTGTATTCGGGATAGGCGTCGATCGAGCCGCTGCGCAGCGCCGCGAAGAGGATCGCCGTGTTGCCGAGGCCGGGCTTGTGCTCCGCGGGCACGCCGGCGCGCGAGGCGGCCTGCACGAGGACCTCGCCCAGCACATACGATTCGGTGAAGCGCTTGGAGCCGATGCGAAGCGGCTCGGGCGCGGCGTGGGCGCCGATCGCCGCAGCCAGCAGCGCGAGACCGGCAGCGAGGCGCCAGGCGGCGCCGCGGATCACTTCAGGCGGGACTCGACGAGGCGGGCGATGGTTTCGCTGCGCGCCTGCGTGGTCTTGGCGTCGGGGGCGGGGGCGATCACGATGCGCACGATGTTCTTCGCCTTGCGGAAGAAGAGCTCCTGCTTCGAGGTGAGCCAGAATCCGCCGTCGCCGACTTCCACCGGCTTCACCGACGTGCGGTAGATCTTCTGCAGGTTCTCCGCCTCGACGTCGAGCTCGGCCTTCGGAAGCTTCGCGCCGCGCACTTCCAGCGTCAGCACCGGTTTCTGCTTGGCGTCGAAGTACTGGCACTCCTTGCCGTCCTTCGTGGGCTGGGTCTTCGTCTTGGTCGCGACCTGCACCGTGATCGTGTTGACCTCTTCGATCTTGAGGATGTCGCAGACCTCGACCTGGGCGAAGGCCGGCGAGGCGGCGAAGAGCGTGGCGGCGAGCAGGAGAGTCTTGTTCTTCATGGCGAACCTCGATCGATGAGACCGCGATTCTACCCTTTCCACCCCCTGTTTTGCCTCGTACTAGTACGTAGCACGCCCTCCGGAAAGGTCGAAGACGGCGGCGGTGGAGAACGAGCAGTCCTCGGTGCAGAGCCAGGCGACGAGCGCGGCGACCTCGTCGACCTCGCCGAAGCGGCCCATCGGGATCTTCGAGAGCATGAAGTCGATGTGCGCCTGTGTCATCTGGCTGAACATGCCGGTCTTCACGGCGGCCGGCGTCACGCAGTTCACGCGCACGCCCGTGCCGGCGAGCTCCTTGCCGAGCGACTTCGTGAGCGAGATCACGCCCGCCTTCGAGGCGCTATAGGCGCTCGCGTTGGGGTTGCCTTCCTTGCCGGCGACCGAGGCGATGTTCACGATGCGCCCGTAGTTGTTGGCCGACATGTGCGGCGCCAGAGTCTTGTTGCAGAGGAAGACGCCGGTCAAGTTGATGTCCAGCACCTGCTTCCAGTCGGCGAGGGGGTAGTCCCAGACTTTCATGTTGGGACCGGTGATGCCCGCGCTGCAGACCATGGCGTCGACCTTGCTCATCGCCGCCAGCGTCTCCTTCAGCGCGCGCTGCACCTGCGCTTCGTCCGAGACGTCGAGCTGGGCGGTGTGCGTCGTGCCGCCGATCGCCTTCGCGGCCTCGGCGAGCGCCTTCGCATCGCGGTCCCACAGGCTTACGCGCGCCCCGCTGGCGGTCAGGCGCTGGGCGATGGCGAATCCGATTCCCGCCGCGCCCCCGGTCACAACGGCGGTGCGGCCCTTCAGGTCGAGCTGGTTCATGAGGCTCCCGTCACGGTGTGGGGCCACGTCGGGCGTGGCCACGTCATTCCCGCGAAGGCGGGAATCCAGCGGGCAAGGATACCAAATTGGCCTGACCACTTGACCAACGGGAAGGGGTCAACGTAGTCTGCCAAGACAAAATCAAGGGGTCATACCGAATTAGGGTCAGACCACCATTTCGACTCCGCGCGCGAAATGGTGGCCTGACCCTAATTCGGTGGACCCTCGCTTCATCCGGAGGAGTGACGAATGGCGGGTACCAAGAAACGCCGCAGCCAGGAGTGGTTCGGCCGCGGCGGCAAGATGGGCTTCATCTATCGCTCGTGGGTGAAGAACCGCGGCATTCCGCACGACCAGTTCGACGGCCGCCCGGTCATCGGTATCTGCAACACCTATTCCGAGCTCACCCCCTGCAACTCGCATTTCCGCACGCTCGCGGAACACGTGAAGACGGGCGTGTGGGAGGCGGGCGGCTTTCCCCTCGAGTTTCCGGTGATGTCCCTGGGCGAGACGCTGCTCCGGCCGACCGCGATGCTTTATCGCAACCTCGCCTCGATGGACGTCGAGGAATCGATCCGTGGCAACCCGATCGATGGCGTCGTACTGTTGATGGGCTGCGACAAGACCACGCCGGCGCTCCTGATGGGTGCTTCGAGCGTGGACCTCCCGACCATCGGCGTCTCCGGCGGCCCAATGCTCTCCGGCATGTATCGCGGCCAGCGCATCGGCTCCGGCACCAACACGTTCTCGCTTTCCGAAGACCTGCGCGCCGGCAAGATCACGAAGGAGGAGTACCACGAGGCTGAGAGCTGCATGCATCGCTCACATGGCCACTGCATGACGATGGGCACGGCCTCCACGATGGCCTCCATGGTCGAAGCGCTCGGCGTCGGTCTTCCCGGCAATGCCGCCTACCCCGCGGTCGACGCGCGCCGCAACGTGCTCGCGCGGCAAGCCGGGCGCCGCATCGTGGAGCTCGTGAAGAAGGACGCCCCGCTCTCGAAAATCCTCACGCGCGAAGCGTTCGAGAACGCCATTCGCGTCAATGCAGCGATCGGCGGCTCCACCAATGCGGTGATCCACCTCATTGCCATCGCGCGGCGCATCGGCGTGAAGCTGAACCTCGAGGACTGGGACAAGCTCGGCCGCGGCATCCACACGCTCGTGAACCTGATGCCCAACGGCAAGTACCTGATGGAGGACTTCTGCTACGCCGGAGGCCTCCCGGTCGTGATCCGCGAGCTGGGCAAGCAGGGCCTGCTCAACAAGGACTCGATCACGGCCAACGGCCAGTCGATCTGGGAGAACAACAAGGACGCGGAGAACTTCAACCCCGACGTCATCATGCCGTTCAAGAAGCCCTTCAAGAAGGACACGGGCATCGCGGTCCTGCGCGGCAACCTCTGCCCCGACGGCGCCATCATCAAGCCCTCGGCGGCCACGCCCAAGCTGATGAAGCACAAGGGCCCCGCGGTCGTGTTCGAGAACATCGAGGACTTCCACGCGCGCATCGACGACCCGAAGCTGAAGATCGACGCCAATTCCGTGATGGTCCTCAAGAACTGCGGCCCGAAGGGCTACCCCGGCATGGCCGAGGTGGGCAACATGCCGCTGCCGGAGCGCATCCTCAAGAAGGGCATCACCGACATGGTGCGCATCTCGGATGCGCGCATGAGCGGCACGGCTTACGGCACCGTCGTCCTGCACACGGCGCCCGAGGCGGCGCTGGGCGGCCCGCTCGCCCTCGTGAAGGACGGCGACCTCGTTGAGCTGGACGTTGCCAACCGCAAGCTCGAGCTCCACGTCTCCGAGAAGGAGCTCGCGAAGCGCCGCGCGAAGTGGAAGGCCCCGAAGCCGCCGATGCAGCGCGGCTACTGGAAGCTCTACGTCGACCACGTGAACCAGGCGAACGACGGTTGCGACCTGGATTTCCTCGTCGGCAAGAGCGGCTCGGCCGTCCCTCGCGATAACCACTGACGATGGCGCGATTCCTCATCACCGACTACGACTTCCACGACGTGGACCTCGAGGTCGGCCTGCTGCGCGAAGCCGGCATGGAGGTCGCGACAGCCCAGTGCAAGACGGAAGAGGACGTGATCGCCGCGGCCAAGGGCTACGACGGCTTGCTCACGCAATATGCGCCGATGAACGCGAAGGTCTTCGGCGCCCGGCCCGAGGTGCGCATCGTGAGCCGCTTCGGAGCGGGCTTCGACACGGTCAACGTCCCGGACGCGAAGAAGCACGGCGTGTGGGTCGCGAATTCCCCGGACTACGGCGTGGGCGAGGTTGCCACGCACGCGCTCGCCATGGCGCTCTCGCTCGTGCGCCACGTCGGCTTCTACGATCGCGACGTCCACCGCGGCACGTGGCACTACACCTCGCCGGGCGTGCTGCGCCGTCCCGCGGAGCTCACGCTGGGCCTGCTCGGCCTGGGACGCATCGGCAAGCGCATGGCGTCGATCTCGCACGAGGTCTTCCGCGAGGTGATCGCCTGCGATCCCTACATCCCCGATTCGGATTTCCCACCGTACGTTCGCCGCGTCGACCACGCCACGCTGTTCAAGGAGTCCGATCTCGTGAGCCCGCACGTACCGCTGAACGACGAGACGCGCGGCATCATCGACGCGCCGTCGCTGGCCTCGATGAAGCGCGGCTCGTGGATCGTGAACACGGCCCGCGGCGGGGTCGTGGACATTCCGGCGCTGCTGGCCGCGCTGGACAGCGAGCAACTCGACGGGGCGGCGCTCGACGTGCTGCCGTTCGAGCCGCCGCCCGCGGACCATCCGATCGTGAAGCACCCGCGCGTGCTGCTGACACCGCACGCCGCGTTCTATTCCGCCGAAGCCGAGTGCGAGCTGCGCCGCAAGGCCGCGCAAAACCTCGTCGACTGGGCCAAGACCGGCCGTCCCCGCTACGTCGTCTCGGAAGGAAGGGCCTGATGGCAGCCGTCTCGATCAAGGGCGTGCAAAAGTACTTCGGCACCACGCACGTCATTCGCGGCGTGGATGTCGAGATCGCCGACGGCGAGTTCACGGTGCTGGTGGGGCCGTCGGGCTGCGGGAAATCGACGCTGCTTCGCATGATCGCGGGCCTGGAGGAGATCGGCCAGGGCGAGATCTCCATCGGCGGCAAGGTGATCAACACCATGCAGCCGAAGGAGCGCGACATCGCGATGGTGTTCCAGAACTACGCGCTCTACCCGCACATGAAGGTCCGCGACAACATGGCGTTCAGCATGCTGCTCGCCAAGCGCTCCAAGGCGGAGATCGCCGAGCGCGTCGCAAAGGCTGCAGGGATTCTCGGCCTCACGGAGCTCCTCGATCGCTATCCGCGCCAGCTCTCGGGCGGCCAGCGCCAGCGTGTCGCCATGGGCCGCTGCATCGTGCGCGATCCGCAGGTCTTCCTCTTCGACGAGCCTCTTTCGAACCTGGACGCCAAGCTGCGCGTCGCGATGCGCACGGAATTGAAGGAGCTGCACCAGCGCCTGCGCACCACCTCGATCTACGTGACCCACGACCAGATCGAGGCCATGACGATGGCCGACCAGATCGTCGTGATGCACGACGGCATCGTGGAGCAGCGCGGCCGTCCGCTCGAGCTCTACGACAACCCGGCCAACATTTTCGTGGCGGGCTTCATCGGCTCGCCGGCGATGAATTTCCTCACCGGCACGCTGCGCCGTTCGGGCGAGGGCGCTTCGGTGGAGCTGGCCGGAGGTGCACGCATCCCGGCGCCCCGCGGCGCGGCCGGCGCCGAAGGCCAGAAGGTCGTCTACGGCGTTCGCCCGGAGCATCTCGCGATCGCCCCCGGCAATGGCCTTCCGGCCCATGTCGTCGTCGTCGAGCCGACCGGTGCCGACACGCAGGTCTTCGCGCGCATCGGCGGCTCGGAGATCACCGCCGTCTTCCGCGAGCGCCACGCCTTCAAGGCGGGCGAAACGATTTCGCTGGCGCCCGACCCGGCGCACGCCCATCTGTTCGACGCAGAATCAGGCAAGACGCTGATGCAATAGGAGAAGGCGGAAATAAAGGGGTCAGACTCCTTTATTGACCGAGCAATAAAGGAGTCTGACCCCTTTATTCATACGGAGGAGACAACGATGTCGAAGATCACGAGACGTGAGTTCCTGAAGAACACCGCTGGGGCGGCCGCGGCCACCACGGTCGGCGTAGGCAGCGCGCTGTGGACGCCGGAGGCCTTTGCCCAGGCGAAGTGGGTCCCGGAGAAGGGCGCGAAGCTGCGCGTGCTCCGCTGGAAGCGCTTCGTCCAGGGTGATGAAGACCTCTGGATGGCGAACACCAAGAAGTTCACCGAGAAGACCGGCATCGAAGTCCGCGTGGACAACGAGGGCTGGGAGGACGTGCGGCCCAAGGCGGCCGTGGCGGCCAACATCGGCAGCGGCCCGGACGTGATCGTCGGCTGGTTCGACGACCCGCACCAGTATCCCGACAAGCTGGTGGACGTCTCCGACGTCGCCAACTACCTCGGTGCCAAGTACGGCGGCTGGTACGACGTCTGCAAGAAGTACGGCATGAAGAACGGCAAGTGGATCGCGTTCCCGCTGGGCATCATCGGCAACGCGCTCGTGTATCGCCAGAGCCACATCCAGGCCGCGGGCTTCGACTCGATCCCCAAGGACACGGCAGGCTTCCTCAAGCTCTGCCAGGCGCTCAAGGCCAAGGGAACGCCGTCGGGCTTCGCGCTCGGCAAGGCCGTGGGCGACGGCAACAACTGGGGCCACTGGCTGCTCTGGTCGCATGGCGGCAAGCTCGTGGACGAGAAGGGCAACGTCGTCGTGAACTCGAAGGAGACGATTGCCGGCCTCGAGTACGCGAAGCAGCTCTACGACACGTTCATCCCGGGCACGCTCTCCTGGCAGGACCCGTCGAACAACAAGGCGTTCCTCGACGGGCAGATCTCGCTCACCGCGAACGGCATCTCGGTCTACTACGCGGCGAAGAACTCCACCGACGAGAAGGTGAAGGCGCTGGCGGCGGACATCCAGCACGCGCGCTTCCCGATCGGGCCGGTGGGCAAGCCCACGGAGCTGATGCAGATCACGCAGATGTTCCTGTTCAAGTACTCCAAGGTCCCGAACGCGGCGAAGGCGTACATGGCCTTCATGATGGAAGAGGAGCAGTACGGCCCGTGGATGAAGGCGTCCATCGGCTACACCTGCCAGCCGCTCAAGGCCTACGAGAAGAACTCGGTGTGGACGGACGACCCGAAGGCGACTCCGTACCGCGACTCCGCGGCGCTGATGCTGGACCACGGCCATGCCGGCCCGCTGGGCTATGCGTCGGCCGCGTGCCTCGCGGACTACATCGTGCTCGACATGATCGCCGCGGCAGCCAGCGGCTCCAAGACGCCGCAGGAAGCGGCGGCCGAGGCGCAGAAACGCGCCGAACGTTACTACAAGGTGTGATGCAAAAGTTCTTCAACAACAGGAACGTCCTCGGGCTGCTGTTCATGCTGCCCGCGGGCGTCCTGTTGCTGATTTTCCTCACGTATCCGCTCGGCCTCGGCACCTGGCTGGGCTTCACCGACGCGAAGCTCGGGCGCGAGGGCGTCTGGGTCGGCCTCGACAACTTCAAGTACCTGGTCGGCGACAGCGTCGCGCAGCTCTCGCTCTTCAACACGCTCTTCTACACAACGGTCGCTTCGGTCGCGAAGTTCGTGCTGGGCCTGTGGCTCGCCCTGCTGCTGAACCGCCACCTGCCGTTCAAGTCCTTCTTCCGTGCCATCGTGCTCCTGCCGTTCATCGTGCCCACGGCGCTCTCGGCGATCGCCTTCTGGTGGCTGTACGACTCGCAGTTCTCCGTGATCAGCTGGACGCTCATGAAGCTCGGGCTGATCAACCAGTACATCGACTTCCTCGGCAACCCGTGGAATGCGCGTTTGTCCGCCGTGGCCGCCAACATCTGGCGCGGCGTGCCGTTCGTGGCGATCTGCCTCCTCGCGGGCCTGCAGACCATCTCGCCCTCGCTCTACGAGGCCGCGGCCCTGGACGGCGCCACGCCCTGGCAGCGCTTCCGCTTCGTGACGCTGCCGCTGCTGACGCCGATCATCGCGGTGGTGATGACGTTCTCCGTCCTCTTCACCTTCACCGACTTCCAGCTGATCTACGTGCTCACGCGCGGCGGGCCGCTCAATGCGACGCACCTCATGGCGACGCTGTCCTTCCAGCGTGCGATCTCCGGTGGATCGCTGGGGGAGGGCGCTGCGCTCGCGACGCTGATGGTGCCGTTCCTGCTCGCGGCGATTCTTTTCTCGTACTTTGGTTTGCAGAGACGTGCCTGGCAGCAAGGTGGCAAGGACTGATGAAGCAGGAAGACCAAGTCACGCAGGGCATGAACTACCTCGAGTCGATCCCGAGGCGGGTCGTCACGCTCTACATTCCGCTGGCGATCTTCCTGTTCGTGCTGCTGTTTCCGTTCTACTGGATGGTGGTGACGTCGTTCAAGCCGAACGCGGAGCTGCTCTCGCGCGAAGGCAATCCGTTCTGGGTGATCGCGCCGACGCTCGCGCACTTCAAGAAGCTGATCTTCGACACGCCGTACCCGGAGTGGATGCTGAACACGGTGATCGTGTCCGTGGTCGCCACGTTCACGTCGCTGGCGGCGAGCGTCTTCGCGGCGTACGCGATCGAGCGCCTGCGCTTCCGTGGCTCCAAGATCACGGGCCTGCTGATCTTCCTCGCCTACCTCGTGCCGCCGTCGATCCTCTTCATCCCGCTCGCGGCCATCGTCTTCAAGCTCGGCCTCTTCGACACGCGCTGGGCGCTGATCCTCACCTATCCCACGTTCCTCATCCCGTTCTGCACCTGGCTGCTGATGGGCTACTTCCGCTCGATCCCGTTCGAGCTGGAGGAGTGCGCGCTGATCGACGGGGCGACGCGCTGGCAGATCCTGGTGAAGATCATCCTGCCGCTCGCGGTGCCGGGGCTCATCTCGGCAGGGATCTTCGCGTTCACGCTGTCGTGGAACGAGTTCATCTACGCGCTCACGTTCGTGTCGTCGTCCGAAGTGAAGACGGTGCCGGTGGGCGTGATCACGGAGCTCGTGGAGGGCGACGTCTACCATTGGGGCTCGCTCATGGCCGGGGCGCTGCTGGGATCCTTGCCGGTGGCCGTCATGTACTCCTTCTTCGTGGAGTACTACGTCTCCGGGATGACGGGCGCGGTGAAGGAGTAGGCGTGCACCAAGGGCCAATGTCGCTCGGCCGATGCCCTCTCTAAGCTGGGCTTTGCAAAGGAGGATCCCACCATGCGAATCGCCAATCCCGTTCGAGTCTCCGCCCTCCTGGTCGGATTGATGCTTGCCGCAGGCGCGTCAGCGCAGCAATACGTCTATCCCGCCAAGGGCCAGACGCCCGACCAGCAGAAGAAAGACGAGGGCGCGTGCCACACGTGGGCCGTCGACCAGAGCAAGTACGACCCCACCAATCCGCCGCAGCAGGCTGCAGCCCCGCCACCCCCCCAGGGTGCGACGCCAGGCTCGGGCGTGCGCGGTGCGGCGCGAGGCGCCGTGGCCGGCGAGATCATCAACGGGGACGCGAGCTCGGGTGCGGCCGTCGGTGCGGTTGCTGCACGCGGCGCGAGCCGCCGGCAGAACGCCGCCGCGGGCCAGCAGCAACAGGCTGCCGCTTCCCAGCAGTCGCAAGCGGGGATGAGCGCGTACCAGAAGGCACGCGGCGCTTGCCTCGAAGGGCGCGGCTATACCGTGAAGTAGCAGTCGTGAGCGAGGGCCCATGACGAACCTCCCGCGTCGCCGTCTCCTGATCGGGAGCGCCGTGCTTGCCACGGCGCCTCTTTTTGCCACGCCGGTCTTCGCACAGGGATCCCCGGCGGATCCGCTGCCTTCGTGGAACGAGGGCGCCGCGAAGAAATCGATCGTCGACTTCGTGAAGCGCGTCACCACGAGCGGTTCTCCCGACTTCGTCGCGCCCGCCGATCGCATCGCCACCTTCGACAACGACGGCACGCTCTGGAGCGAGCAGCCGATCTATTTCCAGTTCGCCTTCGTCCTCGATCGGGTGAAAGCGACGGCGCCGCAGCATCCGGAGTGGCTGCAGAAGCCGCAGTTCAAGGCGGCGATCGACGGCGACATGAAGGGCGTGATGGCAGCCGGACAGAAAGGCCTGCTCGAGATGATGGCGGCCACGCACTCGGGAATGTCCACCGACGAGTTCAACGCCATCGTGAAGGACTGGGTCGCAACGGCGCGCCATCCGCGCTTCAAGCGGCCGTACACCGAGCTCGTCTACCAGCCGATGCTGGAGCTCCTCGACTACCTGCGCGCCAACGGCTTCAAGACCTTCATCGTCTCGGGGGGCGGCGTCGAGTTCATGCGCGCGTTCGCCGAGCGTGCCTATGGCATTCCTCCGGAGCAGGTGATCGGCTCGTCGGGCGCCACGCAGTTCAAGGCCGGCGCGGACGGCAAGCCCATCCTGCTGAAGACGCCCAAGGTGGAGTTCATCGACGACGGACCCGGCAAGCCCGCCGGCATCAACCGCTTCATCGGCCGGCGCCCGATCTTCGCGTTCGGCAACTCCGACGGCGACCTGCAGATGCTGCAGTGGACGGCCGCCGGCGCGGGTGCGCGTTTCGCGGGTCTGGTGCACCATACCGATGCCGAGCGGGAATGGAGCTACGACCGCACCTCGCACATCGGCAAGCTGGACAAGGCCTGGGACGAGGCGAAGCTGCGCAACTGGACGGTCGTGGACATGAAAACCGACTGGAAAACCGTCTACCCGCCCCAGAAATAGGGCCAAAACGCCGGGATTGTGCGGTTCTTCACAGGAATACCGGGCGTCCGGCCCTAAGATCCGGGCAGGAGCGTGAATCCACAAATGAGAAATCCCGCCCATCGCATCATCGGCTTCGGCGCCGCCGCCTTCATGTTCGTCCTGGTCTTCGCCTTCACCATGAAGGGGGAGGCGCAGCGACAGGTGGTCGCCAAGCGCGACCAGCAGGCCCAGATCCAGCAGCAGCGCCTGCGCGCCCGGGCTCCGGTCCGTTATGCGGCCCCGGCCGTGGAAGAAGACTGGCGCTCCCCCCAGGATTACGATTCCGTCCGCTACCAGCCCGATAGCCGTTCCTACGACTCGGACTACCGCGACGTCGCCTCGCAGCGCAGCTACTACGAGCCGCGTGCCGTGGTCGTCGAGGCGGATGACCGCTACGAGCGCGCCGTCGAGCAGCGTCGCACCGACGCCGAGGCCGACCGGCTCACCCGCCAGCTCGACGCCCGACTCTACGAGCGGTAGGCGCGAATGCAGGACTACTACCAGGTCCTGGGCGTCTCCGAGCAAGCCACGCCCGCGGTCATCCAGATCGCCTTCGAGGGCAAGCTCAAGGCCCTTCACCAGTGTCCGATGAACGAAACCGAGCGCATGGCCGAGGACCGGCTGCTGCGCCAGGCGTTCGTGACACTCACCCATCCCGCCCGCAAGACCTGGTACGACATGCAGCTCGAGCGCGATCGTGCAGCCCTCACGGCGATGCCCCCGCGCTGGCGAGCGGTCGCGATCGTCGCGATGGTGACCGTCGGATTCACGAGCTTCGCGTGGCATGCCGTCGATCGTTCGCAGGAGCGTGATCGCCGCTACGCCGAGGCGCTGCGCGTCGAAGCCGAGCAGGCCAAGGTGCGCGCCGAAGCCGCCGTGCAGCTGGCTCAGCTCGCCGAGGCGAAGGAAGCCCGCGAAGCGGAGTACGCCCTGCGCCGTGAACGCGAGATGCGCTACTGGATAGAACGCGACCGCAACTACAGCAACGCCCAGTCGCGCTACAACGAGGTCGCCTCCCGCAACGAGTGGTATAGCCAGCGCCACTACGTGCTGACCGAGGCCCGCACGGAGCGCTACATCGAGGATCGCCGGCAGCGCAGCGAGCTCATCAACCGCTACGCCGCCCAGGCCGAAGTGAACCGGCAGGTGCAGTGGATGGAGAACCGCGAGGCGGAGGAAGCCTACATCCGCTCCGACAAGCACTACCGCGCCCAGCAAGAGGCCGCACAGATCAAGGCCCGCGAAGCCGCTGAGCTCCGCCGCACGAACGGCCTTCGCTAGGTTTCCGCGAGGGTTCGCGGGCTGGAATTTCCCCCTTCCGACATTGCGCTTGCAATGCGCGCGAGTGCCGCGAGTGCGATGCGTCACAGGCGCTTTGAGTCTCCCTGCATAAGATGTCGCTAATCGAGTTGACATCGACATCAGGGAAACCCCATGCAAAAGAAGAGCATGGCGATCGCGATTGCGATCGCCCTCAGCACGCCTGTGGCCGTTTTCGCGCAGGAGTCCGCATCCACCGCATCGTCCATGTTCCGCTTCAGCGGCTTCGGCACGCTGGGCGCGGTAGCGACGGACACTGACAAGGCCCAGTACGCCACGTCGGTTCTCCAACCCGGCGGTGCCAAGAAGAGCGCCGATTTCGGCGTCGATTCACTGATCGCCGGCCAGGTCGACGCGCAGTTCACGCCGCAGTTCTCCGCCGTGATCCAGGCCGTGGCCAACCGCACCGCCGACGACGACTTCGTCCCGCACATCGAGTGGGCCTTCGCGCGCTACGCATTCACGCCGGATCTCACCGTGCGCGGCGGCATCATGGCCGTGCCCATCTTCATGCTCTCGGATTCGCGCCTCGTAGGCCTCTCCTACGCCTGGGTGCGTCCCCCGACGGCCGTGTACTCGCAGTCGCCCACCACGAAGTTCCAGGGCGGCGACATCACCTATCGCCACGACGTGAGCGGCGTGAACCTGAGCGCCCAGGCCTACATCGGCCGCGCGCCGACGGATATCCCGGTTTCGGCGACGGGCGGACACAACACGGCGGACCTCGACAACATGTTCGGCGTGCAGCTCACCGCCGAGTCGGGCCCGTGGAACTTCCGCCTCGGTTACCTGCAGACGGACTTCACGTACCGCGACCAGGCGATCCAGCCGCTCTTCGACGGCCTGCGCCAGATCAACGCGCTGGTTCCGGGCGCCGCGGCCTTGGCCGATGACCTCGACACCATCGACAAGAAGATCACGTTCATGACCGTGGGCGCCTCGTACGAAAGCGGCAACGTGCTGCTGATGGGCGAGTACGGCAAGCGCAAGGCCGACCTGTTCCTGGCCGATACGTCGTCGTGGTACGTGATGGGCGGCTATCGCTTCGGCAACTTCATGCCGCACATCACCTTCTCGCAAGTGAAGGTCGACAGCCCCACCTCGCAGTCGATCGTGCCGTCCGTGGGTCCGCTCGCTGCAGTCGCCGGCGGCGTCAACACGCTGCTCTCCGGCCAGAACGTCGCGCAGAAGACGATCGCTATCGGCGCGCGCTACCAGTTCCACAAGAACGCCGACGTGAAGGTCCAGTGGGACCGCGTCGACCTGCCGAACGGTGCCGTGGGCAACTTCCAGAAGGCCGATCCGGGCTTCGCCGGCTCCAAGGTCAACGTCTACAGCGCCGCTGTCGACTTCGTGTTCTGAGGACGCCATGAAGACTTTCGTGATCGGCATGGCCCTGGGATTCGCTGCGCTTTCGGCGCAGGCTGAATTCGTGGTCATCGTGAACCCCAAGAACCCCGCGGCCTCGATGAGCGCGGACCAGGTGTCCCAGCTCTTCCTCGGGCGCTCCACCTCGTTCCCGGGCGGCGGCACCGCGGCCCCCGTGGACCAGAAGGAAGGCTCGGCGCTGCGCGACGAGTTCTACACCAAGGTCGCGGACAAGAACCCCGGCCAGGTGAAGGCCTTCTGGGCCAAGCAGATGTTCAGCGGCAAGGGCCAGCCTCCGAAGGAGCTCGGTTCCTCCGCGGACGTGAAGAAGGCGGTCGCTGCCGACCCCAACGCGATCGGCTACATCGAGAAGGGCGCACTGGACGGGACCGTCAAGAGCGTCCTCGCGATCCAGTAGGTCCGCCATGAAGCTCGGCGTGCGCAAGCAAATCTGGTCGCTGCCCGCGATCGCGGTGCTGGTGTTTGCCGTGGGAATCACGGCGGGCATCGGCTTCGCGTCGCAGGCGCTGATGCACGTTCGCAGCATGGCGGTCGTCGACTACCCGCGCCTGGACGGCATGAAGGCGCTCTCCGCCGAAGTGACGCGCATCGCGGACGACTTCAACGCCGCGGTGGCCGAGGGCGAGAAGAAGAAGCTCGAGGAAGCGGCGGCACGCGCCGACGCGATCCGCGAGCTGATTGCCAAGGTGGGCGCGCTGCCGGGCCAGGAAGCCTTCGCGGGCAAGGTGGGCCCGATGTTCGATGCCTACTACACGCCCGCCGGCAAAAGCGCCCGCTTGATGCTGGGCATGGAGAAGGGCGATCCGCAGGTGGCGGTCGCCGCGATGCAAACCGCGCTCAAATCCCTGAATACAGAGCTGGACGTCGGCACCAAGGCCGCGTCGTCCGGGTTCTATGACAGCCTGGACAACGCCCAGGGCAACATCCGCAACGTGCTCGCGGCCATGATCGCGGCCGGGGTGCTGGTGGCCGTGGCGCTCGCGATCGTCTCCTCGCTGATCGTGCGCTCCATCTGGAAGCAACTCGGCGGTGAACCGGAATACGCCACGCGCATCGTGCGCGAGATCGCCCGCGGCAACCTCGCGGTCCAGATCAATGTCGAGCGCGGGGACACCCGGAGCCAGCTGGCCGCGCTGAAGGGCATGCAAGGCGAGCTCACCGCGCTGATCGCCAATATCCGCAACTCGGCCAGCTCCGTGCGCGAAGCGTCGCACGAGATCTCGCAGGGCATGGCGGAGCTCTCGGCGCGCACCGAGCAGCAGGCCTCGTCGCTCGAGGAGACCGCTTCCACGATGGAAGAGCTCACCGCGACGGTGAAGCAGAACGCGCAGCACGCCGTGCAGGCGCGCGACCTCGCGCAGACTTCCACCGCGGTTGCAACTCGCGGCGGTGAAGTCGTGCAGAACGTCGTCGCGACCATGGACGAGATCAACGTGAGCTCGAAGGAGATCGCCAACATCGTGGCGGTGATCGACGGCATCGCGTTCCAGACCAACATCCTCGCGCTCAACGCCGCGGTCGAAGCGTCGCGCGCGGGCGAGCATGGGCGCGGCTTCGCGGTCGTCGCCTCCGAAGTCCGCAGCCTCGCGCAGCGCAGCGCCGCCTCGGCCAAGGAAGTGAAGGGCTTGATCCAGGTCTCCGTGGAGAAGGTAGGCCTCGGACGCAAGCTTGTTTCCGAGGCGGGCGAGCGGATGGCCGAGATCGTCGGCTCCATCGGCAAGGTGTCGGGCGTCGTGGGCGAGATCTCGTCGGCGTCGCTCGAGCAATCGTCGGGCATCAGCGAGATCGGCCGTGCCGTGACGCACATCGAGGGCGTGACGCAGCACAACGCCGCGCTGGTGGAGGAGACCTCCGCCGCCGCGCATTCGATGAGCGAGCAGGCGCGCCAGCTCGAGGAAGCGGTGAGCGTGTTCCAGCTTCGCGACGCGGGTCCCGGCGCGGCACGCGCACCGGCTCCGCTCGCCAGGCCGCCGTCGCGGCCCGCGCTGAAGAGCCGCTAGCCCTTTACCTACCCGCTGTAGGGCGTGACGAGCGGCTTGCCGGCGAAGTGCGCGGCGAGGTTGTCGATCACGAGCTGGCCCATGGCTTTCCTCGTGGGATGCGTGGCGCTGCCCACGTGCGGCTGCACCACGACGTTCTCCAACGCGAGCAGCTCTTCCGGGACTTTCGGCTCCTTGTCGAAGACGTCCAGCCCGGCGGCACCCAGCTTGCCGGACTTGAGCACCTCGATCATCGCCGTCTCGTCGATCAGCGAGCCGCGCGCGATGTTCACGATCACGCCCTCCGGACCTAGAGCCTCCAACACCTGTCGGCTCACGATGCCGCGCGTCTCCGGCCCACCCGGAGCGGCGACGATGAGGATGTCCACGTCCTTCGCCATCGAGAGCAGGTCGGCGTAGTAGGGATAGGGCACGCCGGATTGCTTGGAGCGCCCCTGGTAGGCCACCTTCACGTTGAAAGCCTCGAGGCGCTTGGCGATCGCCTTGCCGATGCGGCCGAGTCCCAGGATGCCCGCCGTCTTGCCGTACTGCAGGCTCGCGGTGAGCGGCATCGGCCCTTTGAGCCATTTGCCGTCTCGCACGTAGCGATCGCCTTGCGGGACGCGCCGGATGGCCGCAAGCAGGATCGCCAGCGTGAGGTCCGCGACTTCTTCGGTGAGCACATCGGGTGTGTTGGTGAGCGTGAGGCCGCGGCGCTTCACCGCATCGACGTCCACGGAATCCACGCCGACGCCGAAATGCGCGATGACCTTGAGCTTCGGCAGCTTGCCCATCGTCGCGTCGTCGATGCCCTTGCCGCCGGTCGAGCCGACGGCCGTGATCTTGTCCGCGACGGACGCGAGGAACGCATCGCAGTCGGTCGCTTCCCAGAGCTTGTGGAGGGTGT
Source organism: Usitatibacter rugosus (assembly GCF_013003965.1). NCBI lineage: Bacteria > Pseudomonadati > Pseudomonadota > Betaproteobacteria > Nitrosomonadales > Usitatibacteraceae > Usitatibacter > Usitatibacter rugosus. Next base: position 1,728,742 of record NZ_CP053069.1, read on the forward strand.
AGGTCTCGTCGAGCACCTTCTGTGTCGGCGGGTACATCGGGCCCATCTGGAGGAGGTCGGGTTTCATGCGGCTTCTGCGTGAGTGAGGGGTTGGAGGCCGAGCTTCTCGGACCAGGCATTCATGTCGGCGAGCGCGGCCGGCTCGATGGGGATGCCGTCGGAACGGCGGCGGTGCTCTTCCTGCAGCTCCGGCTCGCCCGGGAAGAGGATTTCGCCTTCGCCGCGGAGCTCGTTGATCATCATCTCGGCCGTGCCTTCCATCGTCGCGGCGCCGGCGAAGCGCTTCGGGTCGATGGCGATCAGCAGGTGGCCGAGCTTGCGGGGCTTGTCGAGTTCCTCGTACATCTTGGTGACGTGCGGCCCGTAGGTCATGCCGTTCAGCATGCCGCAGAGGAGCTCGATCATGAACGCGAGGCCGTAGCCCTTGTAGCCATACGTTTCGCCGCCCAGGGGGATCAGCGCCTCGGCCTTGTGCGGATCGGTGGTGGGCTCGCCCTTCGCGTCGATGGTGAGGCCCGGCTCGAGCGGCACGTTTTCGATGCGAGCATTCAACACCTTGTTCCACGCGACCTGGGCGGTGGCCATGTCGAGGCAGATGGGCTCGCCTTGGGTGCGCGGGAAGGCGATGGAGAGGGGATTGGTGCCGAAGAACTTGGCCTTGCCCCCGTGCGGTGCCACGACGGAGCTGGAGTGCGTCATCGCGATGCCGATCAGCTTGGCGCGCGCGGCGGTGCGTGTGTAGAGGCCCATCGCTCCGCAATGGCTCGAATCCGAGACGCCGACGACACCCACGCCGTTGGCGCGCGCCATCTCCATCGCGACTTCCATCGCGCGCATGGCGTGGATGATGCCGAGCCCATCCATGCCATCGAGCTGCGCGGTGACGGGGCCGGTGCGCCTCACCATCGGCTCCGCTTTCGCGTCGATGGAGCCCATCGTGAGGCGGCGCAGGTAATGGGTGAGGCGAAGGATGCCGTGGGAATCGACGCCCCAGAGGCTCGTCTGCACGAGCGAGCCGCCGACGAGCTGCGCGTCGGCCTCGGAGCAGCCGACGGCCTGCAGGCAGTCCACGGCCCACTGCGTGAGCCGCGTGTGCGGGACCCGCGTGCTCACTTGCCGGGGTACGCGACGACGCGCTGGCGTTGGTCGCCGAGCCCGTCGATGCCGAGCGTCACCACGTCGCCGGGCTTGAGCCAGATCGGCGCGGGCTTCATGCCCAGGCCCACGCCGGGGGGCGTGCCGGTGGTGATGATGTCGCCGGGCAGCAGCGTCATGAAGTGGCTGATGTACGAGACGAGGTGCGCGCAGCCGAAGATCATCGTCTTGGTGTTGCCGCGCTGGCGTTTCTCGCCGTTCACGTCGAGCCACATGCCGAGCGTCTGCGGGTCGGTGATCTCGTCGGTGGTGACGAGGTAGGGGCCGACGGGGCCGAAGGTATCGCAGCCCTTGCCGCGGTCCCACTGGCTGCCGCGCTCGAGCTGGAAGTCGCGCTCGGACACGTCGTTGATCGTGCAGTAGCCGGCGACGTAATCGAGCGCCTTGCTCTCCGGCACGTACTGCGCCTTGGTGCCGATCACGATGCCGAGCTCCACTTCCCAGTCCAGCTTGGTGGAGTTCTTCGGCTGGATGATGTCGTCATTGGGGCCACAGAGCGACGTCGTGGCCTTCATGAAGAGGATCGGTTCCTTCGGGATCGGCATGTTCGATTCCGCCGCGTGGTCCGTGTAGTTCAGGCCCACGGCGACGAACTTGCTCACGCCCGCGTACGGGACGCCCAGGCGCGGCTTCGACTTCACGATCGGGAGCGTCTCGGGCTTCAGGCGGGCGATGCGCGCGAGGTTCTTGGGCGCCAGCATCGCGTCGTCGATCTGCACGATGACCTTCGAGAGGTCGCGGATGTTGCCCTGGTCGTCCAGCAGGCCCGGCTTTTCGCGGCCCGAGGGGCCGTATCTGAGTAGTTTCACGCTTCGCTCTCCTCTAAGGGCGACATCCACGGATAAACACAGATAAACACGGATTCAGCTTCGAGGCACATCCGTGTGTATCCGTGTTTATCCGTGGATATTGCCTTTGATCTTGTAGTTAAAGACTCATGCCGCCATCGACGAAAACCGCCTGTCCGGTCATGAAGGACGATTCTTCGGAGACGAGGTAGACGAAAGTTTCCGCGATTTCCTCCGCCGTGGCCAGCCGTCCCATGGGTTGGCGCGCTATGAAGTCTTTTCGCGCTTGCGCGGGATCGGCGAACGCGTTAATGCGGTCGCCGAGCGAGGGCGTATCCACGGTGCCGGGGCAGACGCAATTCACGCGGATGCCTTGCTTCACGTGGTCGATCGCCAGCGCCCGCGTGAAGCCGGCGACGGCCGCCTTGCTGGCCGCGTAGGCGAGGCGGTTGGGGGCGGCTTTCTCGGTGCCGAGCACGGAGGCCATGTTGAGGATGACGCCGCCGCCCTTGTCGATCATCCGGGGCAGCATCGCCTTGGTCATGACGAACATGCTGCGCACGTTGAGGTTGAAGCTGCGGTCCCAGTCGGCGAGCGTGCAGTCGAGCAGCGACCCCTGGTGCACCCAGCCCGCGCAGTTGAAGAGGATGTTCACGGCGCCGGTCTTCTCGGCGAAGGCGTTCACGGCCTTTTCGTCCAGCATGTCGAGGACGGTCGTGCGGATGCCGTCCTTGCCCTCGATCTCCTTCAGGAGGCCGGCATTGATGTCGGTTGCGATGACTTGGGCGCCTTCGCGGGCGAAGGCGAGGGCGGCAGCGCGCCCCATGCCCGCGGCGGCGGCAGTGACGAGGGCGAGTTTGCCCTTGAGACGGTCGGCCATGGTGGGTATCCGGTAGCTGTGGTTTCCGAGAGGCGCCGCATTGCTTGACAGGGTCTGGTGCCCCGTGGAGACTGCGACGGAATTGGCCTGACCACTTTACCAGATTCACATGCCCATTCAAGCCGTCGAGAGCCGCCGCCTCTACCGCCAGATCGCGGACCAGATCTCCGAGCTCATCGATTCGGGCGAGTACCTGCGTGGTGCGCGCCTGCCCCCGGAGCGCGACCTCGCCAAGCAGCTCGGCGTGAGCCGGCCCTCGGTGCGCGAGGCCCTGATCGCGCTCGAGGTCGAAGGCTACGTCGAAGTGCGCGTGGGCTCGGGCGTGTACGTCACCGACAATCGCCGCACCGCCACGGTGAGCCCCGGCCTGCCCGAGGATTCCGGTCCGTTCGAGCTGATTCGCGCGCGCTGGATCATCGAGAGCGAATGCGCCGCGCTGGCCGCGAAACATGCGACGAAGGCCCAGCTGCGCGCCATCGAGGAGTCGCTCGAGGCGATGGAGCGCGACAAGGGCGACAACAAGATGCCGCTCGACAACGACCGCCTGTTCCACCTGCGGATCGCCGAGGCGAGCGGCAACAGCGCGCTGGCGCTCGTGGTGCAGACCTTGTGGGACCAGCGCATGGGGCCGCTCTTCCTGCGCCTCGAGCACCACTTCGACACACCCGGGCTTTGGGAAGTCGCCATCCGCGAGCATCGCGAGGTGGTGCAGGCGATCATCAAGAAAAATCCGGCGGCCGCACGCACCGCGATGCGCCGCCACATGGACCATGCCGCGAAGCGCTTCTCCGCGAGCTGGTCCCAATCCCGACGGAGGGGAAATGAGCGAAGAACCGCAGGAGCACGTTCTTGACGAGAAGGGCGAGTTCCACGTCGTCGACGAGCCCATCGACATCTCGCACTACCGCTTCGAGGACTGGCTCGCGTTCGCGATCTTCTGGGTGCTCGCGATCGTCATCTTCTACCAGTTCTTCACGCGCTACGCGCTGAACGATTCCGCCTCCTGGACCGAGGAGATCGCGCGCTACCTGCTGGTGGCCACGGTGTTCATCGGCGCCGCGGTCAACGTGCGGAAGAACAACCATATCCAGGTGGATTTCTTCTACCGCTTCATGCCGCACGCCATGAACCGCGCGCTCTCGACGCTCGTCGATGCCTTGCGCTTCCTGTTCCTCGCCTACTGCGTCTACCTCACCATTTTCCTCATGACCAAGATCGGAAGCCAGCGCATGGCGATCATCGATTGGCCCATCGGCATCCTCTACGGCTTCGTCGCCTTCGGCTTCGCGCTCATGGCGTGGCGCTCGGCCGGCGTCGCCTTTGCCAACTGGAAGCGCGGTGCCTCGGTGCTGGAACGGCCCGAGCTCGCGGACGAGGCCCGCTGATGGGACCGATCAGCTTCAAACTGCTGTTCCTGGGGCTCATGGCCTCGGGCATTCCCGTCGCCATCGCGATGGCCGGAGCCTCGCTCGTCTACGTGATGGTCTCGGGCAATATTCCCGACTACGTGGTGATCCACCGCATGGTGGGCGGGCTGGATTCCTTTCCCCTGCTCGCCGTGCCGTTCTTCATCCTCGCCGGCAACCTGATGAACTCGGCGGGCATCACCAACCGCATCTACAACTTCGCGCTCGGCCTCGTGGGCTGGATGCGCGGCGGCCTCGGGCACGTGAACGTCGTGGGCTCGGTGATCTTCGCGGGGATGTCGGGCACGGCGATCGCGGATGCCGCGGGCCTGGGCACGATCGAGATCAAGGCGATGACCGAGCACGGGTACTCGAAGGAGTTCTCCGTCGGCGTAACAGCCGCCTCGGCGACGCTGGGCCCGATCATCCCGCCGTCGCTGCCGTTTGTGATCTACGCGCTGTTCGCCAACGTGTCGGTGGGCGCGCTCTTCCTCGCGGGCATCCTGCCGGGCCTGGTGATGGCGATCCTGATGATGATCACGGTCGCCTACTACGCGCACAAGAACAAATGGGGCGCGGACATTCCCTTCCAGTGGCCCCGCGTGCTGCGCGCGTTCGGCGAGCTCACGATCGCGCTCGGCTGGCCGGCTGCGATCTGGGCCGTGGTCGAGATGGGCGCCGACGCCCAGTGGACGGTGCTCGCCGGGTTGATCGTGCTCTTCGCCGCCGACTGGAAGTTCAAGTTCCAGGCCGTGCTCCCGATCATGACGCCGGTGCTGTTGATCGGCGGCATGACGACGGGCATCTTCACCGCGACCGAAGGCGCCATCGCCGCCTGCGTGTGGGCGCTCTTCCTCGGCGTGGTCTGGTATCGCACGATGAAGCTGAAGATGCTGGTGAAGGTCTCGATGGACACGATCGAGACTACGGCCGCCGTCCTCTTCATCGTGGCGGCCGCGTCCATCTTCGGCTGGATGCTCACAGCGACGCGCACCACCGAGCTCATCGCCACGTGGGTGCTCTCGGTCACCTCGACGCCGTGGGGCTTCCTGCTGCTCGCCAACCTGCTCATGCTCTTCGTGGGCTGCTTCCTCGAGCCCACGGCGGCGATCACGATCCTGGTGCCGATCCTGCTGCCGATCGTGCGCCAGCTCGGCATCGATCCCGTCCACTTCGGCCTGGTGATGGTGCTGAACCTCATGATCGGGTTGCTCCATCCACCCATGGGCCTCGTGCTCTTCGTGTTGGCGAGGGTGGCCAAACTCTCTGTGGAACGCACTACCATGGCGATATTGCCGTGGCTGGTGCCGCTGCTGATCAGCCTCGCGCTGGTGACCTACGTTCCCCAGATCAGCCTGTGGCTGCCCAACGCCATGAAGTGAGGGATCCATCATGCTTCGTGAAACGCCGCTCTATCTCCGACTCAATCCCGCCGACGACGTCGTCATCGCCTGCCGCGAGCTCGAGGCCGGCACCAACCTGCTGAAGGAAGGCGTGATCGTCGCCGAGCGCATCCCCGCCGGCCACAAGGTCGCCACGAAGGCGATCGCCAAGGACGCGCCGGTGCATCGCTACAACCAGGTGATCGGCTTCGCCACGCGGCCGATCGCGGCCGGCGCCCACGTGCATGTGCACAACCTCGAGGTGCGCGACTTCGCCCGCGACTACGCGTTTGGCGAGGTGTACCAGCCGACGCAGTTCGCGAATCCGCCGGCCACGTTCCAGGGGATCGTGCGGGCCGACGGGCGCGTAGCCACGCGCAACTACATCGGCATCCTCTCCACGGTGAACTGCAGCGCCACCGTCGCGAAGTACGTGGCCGAGCAGTTCCGCGGCGATGCGCTCAAGGAGTTTCCGAACGTCGATGGCGTCGTGCCCCTGGTGCACACCACGGGCTGCGGCATGGGCTCGACGGGCGAGGGCATCGACATCCTCCGCCGCACGCTCGCGGGCTATGCGCGGCATGCAAACTTTGCGGGTGTATTGATCATCGGCCTCGGCTGCGAAGCGAACCAGATGGACGCGCTCGTCTTCACGCAGGGGCTCGAGGCGGGACCGCTGCTCTCGACGATGACAATCCAGGATTCCGGCGGTACCGCGAAGGCCGTGGCCGAGGGCGTGCGCCGGGTGAAGGAGATGCTGCCGCGCGCCAACCAGGTGTCGCGCACGACGGTGCCGGCGAGCCACATCACGGTGGGCCTGCAGTGCGGCGGTTCCGATGGCTACTCGGGCATCACGGCCAATCCTGCTCTCGGTGCTGCCGTTGACCTCCTCGTGAGGAACGGCGGTACCGCGATCCTCTCCGAGACGCCCGAGATCTACGGTGCCGAACACCTGCTGACGCGTCGCGCGGTGAGCAAGGCGGTGGGACAGAAGATCGTCGACCGCATCCACTGGTGGGAGGAGTACACGGCCCGCGAGAAGGGCGAAATGAACAACAACCCTTCGCCGGGCAACAAGGCGGGCGGGCTCACGACGATCCTCGAGAAGTCGCTCGGCGCCGTGGCGAAGGGCGGCACGACGGGCCTGATGGATGTCTACGAGTACGCGAAGCCGGTGACCGCGAAGGGGTTCGTCTTCATGGACACGCCCGGCTACGACCCCGTGTCCGCGACCGGGCAGGTGGCGGGCGGCGCGAACCTCATCTGCTTCACGACGGGGCGCGGGTCGGTCTACGGATGCAAGCCTTCGCCGTCGCTCAAGCTCGCGACCAACACGCCGATGTTCCAGAGGATGGAAGACGACATGGACATCAACTGCGGGGAGATCCTCGACGGGTCCCTGTCGGTGCAGGAGGCGGGTGCAAGGATTTTTGCGCTGATGCTGGAGACGGCTTCCGGGAAGCCCAGCAAGAGCGAGATGCATGGCTTTGGAGCGGATGAGTTCGTGCCGTGGCAGCTTGGCGCGGTGATGTAGGTCAAAAGCTTGAACACAGAGGACACAGAGGGAACACAGAGGGACACAGAGAAGGCATAAGACAACGGAGGAGAGAGAAATGAACAAATTCGTGAAGGGGGTACTGACGGCAGCGATCGTCGGGCTCGCATCGGGCGCGGCGATGGCGCAGACGAAGCTCAAGTGGGCGCACGTGTACGAGACCAGCGAGCCGTACCACACGGCCGCGGTGTGGGCGGGCGGCGAGATCGCCAAGCGCACCAACAACCGCTACCAGGTCGAGGTGTTCCCGGCGTCCTCGCTCGGCAAGGAGACGGACATCAACCAGGGCCTCACGCTCGGCACCGTGGACATCATCTACACGGGCCAGCTCTTCGCCGGCCGCGCGTACGGACCGATCGCCATCGGCGGCGCGCCGTACATGTTCCGCGACTTCGCGCACTGGAAGGCGTTCTCCACGTCCCCGCTCTTCACGGAGCTTGCGGATGGGTATCTCGCCAAGGCGAAGAACAAGGTGGTCGCGATCACGTACTACGGCGAGCGCCACGTGACCTCGAACAAGGCGATCAACAAGCCCGAGGACATGAAGGCCCTGAAGATCCGCGTTCCCGACGCGCCGCTCTACACGATGTTCCCGCGCGCGGTGGGCGCGAACCCGACGCCGATCGCCTTCGCCGAGGTCTACCTCGCGCTGCAGAACGGCACGGTCGACGCGCAGGAAAACCCGCTGCCGACGATCGATGCGAAGAAGTTCTACGAGGTGCAGAAGTTCATCGTGCTGACCGGCCACATCACCGACGCGCTGCTCACCATCGTCGCGGGCGGCACCTGGAGCAAGCTCTCCGACGGCGACAAGAAGGTGTTCGAGGAGGTGCTGCGCGAGGCGGCCGCCAAGGCCACCGCCGAGATCGTCGACTCCGAGAAGAAGCTCGTGGCCGAGTTCGAGAAGCGCGGGAAGACGGTCGCCAAGGTGAACCGCGGGCCGTTCCGGGAAGCCACGGCCAAGCTGCACAACGGCCCGGATGCGACGTGGGATAAGGCCACTTACGACAAACTTCAGGCAATCAAGTAGTTAGGGGCCTTCCTCCAGTAGAATCCCGGCTATGAGACAGCCGGGATTTTTTTTGCCCAGACAGCGTGGATTCACGCTGATCGAGATCGCGATTGTCATTGCGATCATGGGCTTCCTGCTCGTCCTCCTGGTCGGCATCTCGTCGAGCCTCATCGGACAGCAACGGCGGGAGGCGACGCGGCAGCGCATCACCGGGGTGGAAACCGCCCTCGCGTTGTATGTCTCGCAGAACCAACGCTTGCCGTGCCCCGCAGACGGATCGTTGTCTCCGACAGACGCAAACCTGGGCCTCGAGGTCCGGACCGGCGCTTCGCCGAACTTCACGTGCAATCTCGGCGGTGCCAACGGACAGGCCAATGGCGTCGTGCCGTGGCGGACGATCGGCCTCGCCGAAGCGGACGTGACGGACGGATGGGGAACGCGCCTCACCTATCGGGTGGCGGGTGCGTTCGTCGGCGCGGGTTCGATGAACATGGTGAGCTGCGATCCGGGGGGCACGTCCGTGGCCGCGGCCCTCGCGGCCGCCACGGGTTACTGCAATGCCGCCTGCACGACACCATTCGTCATCGCGAACTGCACGCCGCCCGGCAACGTGACCGCCACGCGCGGCATCGAGGTCCGTAACCTCGCCGGTACGAAGATCATGGATCCCGCGTTAGCGGCGAATACGGGCGCCGCGTACGTCGTCATCAGCCACGGTGAAAATCGCGCGGGCGGCTTCGACACGCAAAGCGTGGTGCAGGCTGCGGCGGGCATAGCGTCCGGCACGGAAGAAGCCAAGAACGCCGCGAACCTCACGTTGCAGCTCTACTACGTCGACGACTTCCCGGCCTATGCGGCGGGCACGAGCCATTTCGACGACTTCGTGCTGCGCCCCACGATCCTCACCGTCGCGACGAAAGCACAGCTCGGCCCGCGGGCCCACTGAATGTCGAGCCGCCCGGCCCACCGAGCGCGACAATCGGGAGTCTCCGGTGCCGCGATCCTCGTGGCGCTTGCACTGCTGGGCGTTGCATTCCTGATCGTGCGGGGCATTTCGGGAACCGAGTCGACGGCAGGCAGCGAGGTCGACACCCGCAAGAAACTGCAGAAGGTCTCCGAGGCATTGGTGCGCTTCGCCGTCGAGAACCGCCGCCTTCCTTGCAGCGCGCAGGGCACGGTCGACACCGGTGATGCCGCGCCCACGGGTGCCGCCGCGGCCTGCACCGACAGTGCCGGCGTCGTACCCTGGAGGACGCTCGGCCTCGCGCAGGAAGATGCGCTCGATGGCTGGGGCCGCAAGATTTCCTATCGCGTGTATTCGGGTATCACCGGCTACACGCAGGTGAACGGGTTCACCGCGACCGATTGCAATGCGGACATTGCCGTTTCGATGGGTGCCTTGGCTGCGGGCGGACTCTGCAATACCGGACACACGAATACGGCCGGGGACTTCACGGCTGGCAAGGGCTTCCCGGTCAACGACCAAGGCACGGTCCGAACCGGTGTCGCGTTCGCGCTCATCAGCCACGGTGCGACCGGATTTGGGGCGTACCTGCCACAAGGCGGCCGCATGACCGTGCCAACAGGAGGGGGGCAGGAGTCCTCCAACGCAACGGGAACCGCGCCTTACTTCGTCGCTTCGCATTCGGCAGCAGGCGTGCCTCCTGCCGACTCCACGCATTTCGATGACGTCGTTGTGTACAAGCTCCAGAACGATCTCGTGAACGACACACGCCTGATCGCGCGCAAATGGGGCGCGTCCCCGGGCACGTTGGCGTCCCAATCGTTCACGCGGGCCGTACTCGATGCATTGCCCGGCCTCCCGGGGTCGAACAACTTGGGAACGAACGCGATCGACTTCGGCGCCTTCACGATCACGGCTGGCATTTCGGGGCGTAATCTCTCCTCGGGTGTGCTGGCAACGGGGGAAGGCATCGGGACGATCCTCACGGGTGGCACGACATCGTCGGCGACCACGCTCTCCAGCTCCGCCAATGAATCGCTGAGGATCACCTTCGATCCACCCGGCCAACCTCGCTCGCTCGGCATCATGATCACGGACTTGTCGCGGCTGTCGGCGTCCAATTCGGAACGCGTGCGTTTTACGTTCTATTCGGGCGGGTCGCTGTTCGCGACGATCATCAAGGACCAGTGCATCAGCGGTCACGTGCAGGCGAACTACGCCCTGGATCCCGGTGCGACCTTCGACCGCGTGGACGTGGCACCGATCTCGACGACCACCGGCGGGGGCGCCTCGACGATCCTCCTGGGCGCGCTCCAGGCCTGTACCGCGGACATCACTCCCGGCCTTTGTGTCGTGCCCGCAACGCCCACCGGGGCACGAAATCCTGCCAACGATTGCCCATGAAGCGACGCGATTTCATCCAGCTTGCAGGCGTCCTCGGTGCGGGCGCGATTCCAGGAGGCTTGACCATGGCTGCCACCGACGGCAAGGGAGCGGCGTTCGACGTCGCCGAGAAGAGCGTCGCCGAACTCCAGTCGGCAATGGCCTCGGGCCACATCACTTCGCAGGCGCTGGTGCGAGCCTATGTCGCCCGCATCAAGCTGATCGACACCTCGGGCCCGCGCATCAACTCCGTGATCGAGCTGAATCCCGATGCGCTCGCCATCGCTGCTGCACTCGACAAGGAGCGGCGAGAGAAGGGCTCGCGAGGTCCGATGCACGGCATTCCGGTGCTGATCAAGGACAACATCGCGACCGGCGACAAGATGCAGACGACGGCGGGTTCGCTGGCTCTGGTCGGCGTGAAGCCGCCGCACGACGCGTTCATCGTCGACAAGCTGCGCAATGCGGGCGCGGTCATCCTCGGCAAGACAAACCTTTCGGAGTGGGCCAATTTCCGCTCCACGCGATCGACCTCGGGCTGGAGCGGGCGTGGCGGGCTCACGCGCAATCCCTATGCGCTCGACCGCAACACGAGCGGGTCCTCCTCAGGATCCGGCGCTTCGATGGCTGCGAGCCTGGCCACGGTGGCCGTCGGAACCGAGACGGATGGATCCATCACTTCACCGTGCAACGCGAACGGGTTGGTCGGCATCAAGCCCACGCTCGGGCTCGTGAGCCGCACGGGCATCGTCCCGATCGCGCATTCGCAGGACACCGCTGGGCCGATGACGCGCACGGTCGCGGACGCCGCGGCGCTTCTCACCGCGCTCGCCGGGCCCGATCCGCTGGACGACATCACGTCGGCCGGCGCATCGCATGCCGTGGACTTCACCCGCTTCCTCGACCGTGGCGGTTTGCAGGGCGCGCGTCTTGGCGTGGTTCGCGCGCAGTTCGGCGGCCGCAACGATCTCGCCTCGACCGTCATCGAATCGCAGCTGAAGGAGCTGGAGGCCAACGGTGCCGTGCTCGTCGACGTGGAAATGCCCAACAACGGCAAGTTCGGCGCGACCGAGCTCGAGGTCCTGTACTACGAGATGAAGGACGACATGGCGCAGTACCTCAAGCACTTCGCGCCGAGCTCGCCGTTCAAGTCGCTGCAGGACTTGATCGACTTCAACGTGAAGAACGCCGACCGCGAGCTGAAGTACTTCGGACAGGAGCACTTCATCAAGTCCGCGGCGAAGGGCGGGCTCGACTCGAAGGAATACGTCGACGCGCTCGCGAACAACCATCGCTACTCGCGCACCGAGGGCATCGACAAGGTGATGGACGAGAACAAGCTCGATGCGCTCGTGGCGCCCACGGGTGCCCCGGCGTGGATCACCGACTTCATTCGGGGCGACAACAGCGGTGGCGGCTTCACGTCGCCCGCAGCGGTGGCGGGCTATCCGCACATTACGGTGCCTGCGGGCTTCGTCCAGGGCCTGCCTTGCGGAATCTCGTTCGTGGGCCGCGCGTGGAGCGAGCCGAAGCTGATCGCGATCGCGTTTGCCTACGAGCAGGCAACGCGCCGGCGCCGCGCACCGACCTATCCGAAGTCGGTGAACGCGAGCGCCTAGACGGGCGTCAACGCTGGGGCAGCTTGCGGTCCAGGAAGCTGCGCATCAACGCCGCGATGCGATCGCCCTGGTCCTCCAGCGCGAAGTGGCCCGTGTCGAGCAGGTGGAGCTCGGCATCCGGAATGTCGCGCAGGTAGGGCCGGGCGCCTTCCGCCGGGAAGATGGCGTCGTTCTTGCCCCACACGATCAGCGTCGGCGGCCGGCGCTCGCGGAAGAAGGCCTGGAAGCGCGGATAGAGCGCCACGTTCGTCCCGTAGTCCTTGAAGAGGTCGAGCATGATCTCGTCGACGCCGGGCCGATCCAGGAGCGCCTGGTCGTGCACCCAGTTGTCCGGGTCGACACGCGAGGGATCGCGAACGCCATCCACGTACTGTCCCCGCGTCGCCGCGAGCGTGAGGCCCGCGCGCAACGGCTCGCGCCGCTCCGGCGTTCCCTCCGCCCAGTACGCCTTCAGCGGTTTCCAGAAGTCGCGCAGACCTTCCTCGTACGCATTGCCGTTTTGCACGACGAGCGCCGTCACGGCTTCCGGATGCTTCAGGGCGAGGCGATATCCCACGGGCGCGCCGTAGTCCTGGACATACAGCGCGTAGCGCTTCGCTCCGAGCTGCTGAAGGAGCCCGTCAACGAGGTCGGCGTAGCGCGCGAAGGTGTACGCGAACTCCTTCCGATCCGGCGTGGCGCTCTGGCCAAAGCCCGGGTAGTCGGGCGCGATCACGTGATAGCGATCCGAAAGGGCAGGGATGAGGTTCCGGTACATGCGCGATGAAGTCGGGAATCCGTGGAGCAGGACGACGACCGGCGCACCCGGTGGGCCCGCCTCGCGATAAAAGATATCGACGCCGTCCACCTTGGCCGTGCGATGGCGAGTGACGGCGAAATCGGGACGCAGGGCGGATGAGGCGGCCCGTGCATCGGCAGGCGCGGCCGAAAGGGTGGGACTGAAGGCGACAAGCATCGAGGCGAGGGTTGCGGCGGGCAGGAAGCGCGGCATGGCTGTTCTCCGTGTAACCAATGAAAATGGAAAATACAGGTTATGGCCCTGGCGGTAACTTGTCAACCCGTTGTTGAATGGTTACCATGCTTGCCATGGAACCCCTCTTCATCGGCAGCCACGTCGCCGCCGACTTCCTCAACACCACGCTGACCCCGCGCGGGGAGGCGATCGAGCTCATCGGTGACGGCGCTTCGTTCGTCGCGTGGCTGGTCAAGGCACAGCTCCTCGATGGCGAGGAGGCCGCACGGCTGCGGCGCCGGTTCGGCGTTGCAGCGCTGGATGGAACGGCGGCCGAGGCTCGCAAGCTGCGGCGATGGGCGGGGGATTGGTTGGGTCGCTGGCGCGAGTCGCCGCGCGCCAGCTACGAAGCCGAGCTGCGGCGCTTGAATGAGCTGCTTGGGCGCGCGTCGAGCTTCCGGGAGCTGTCCGTCACGAAGGACGGCCCGCGTCTCGTCGAGCGCATGACCATCGGCGAGCCTGGCGACCTGTTGGGACTCGTTGCGCTGGAGATCGCGAAACTGGTTGCGCAGGAGGAACCTGCGTTACTCAAGCGATGCGCGGGGGCCGAATGCACGCTGTGGTTCCTGGACCGGACCAAGGCCCATCGCCGCGTGTTCTGCAGCGCTTCGGCCTGCGGCAACCGCGCGAAGGTCGCCGCGTTTCGCGAACGCCAGCGCGGCTAGGAAACGCCGGGCGCCACACGCTGGGGAACAAGGATTTTGGTGGGTCGTACTGGGATCGAACCAGTGGCCCCTGCCGTGTGAAGGCAGTGCTCTACCGCTGAGCTAACGACCCTTGAAAGGATTGTGATTTTCTCATGCGTGGGAGGGTCGGGTCAACGCGCGCCTGCGGTAGAATTCCGGCTGGCAGAGCGCCCCGTTCGAGGCGCCAACTTTCAGGAGACTACCGATGATCAAGCGTATCTTCGCCGCGGCGGTCCTGGCCGTCGCCGCTACCTCGGCTTCCGCCACCACCGTCACCCGTGACTACAGCGATGCCTGGAACACCACGAACGAATCGGGCTGGGGCCTGGGCGTGGTCCAGCAGGGCAGCATCATTTTCGCGACGCTCTATGTGCAGGGGCAGGATTCCGCGCCGATCTGGTATGTCGGGTCGAACCTGGTCCACCAGGGCGGCGGAATCTTCAGCGGCGAGCTCTTCCGGATAACCGGTTCGTACTTCGGGGGTCCCTTCAACCAGGCCAACACCGTTGCTACCCAGGTCGGCACGATGGTCTTCACCGGCACGGGCGTGAACTCCGCGACGCTCACCTACTCGGTGAACGGCGTCGTGGTGAACAAGACGCTCTCGCGCCTTTCCTTTCGCACGGAGAACATCGCGGGCCAATACGTCGGCGCCACGGTCGGCGCGTTCTCCGGATGCGGCTCGGGCAACGGGCCTTTCGAGTCCAACGCCAGCTACACGGTCACGCAGACCGAAAGCGGCGCAGCGACGATCTTCGAATTCGGCAGCAATTACACGTGCACGTACCAGGGCTCGTACGTGCAGACCGGCCGCTACGGCACGCTCACCGGCACGGGCCAGTGCAGCAACCAGCCCGGCGTCCAGCAGACGTTCAACGCGACCGAGCTGTTGGTCTCGCCCGAAGGCCTCACCGCCCGTCTCGATTCCGGCGTGAGCACCTGCCGCTTCAACGGCCGCTTCGGCGGCGTGCGCCGGTAAGGATGACGGTCCGGACCCGCTTCGCACCCAGTCCCACCGGCTACCTGCATCTCGGCGGCGCCCGGACCGCGCTCTACAACTGGGCGTACGCGCGCCGCCACGGCGGCGTCTTCCTGCTGCGCATCGAGGACACGGACCTCGAGCGCTCCACGCAGGCGTCCGTTCAGGCGATCTTCGATGCGATGGAATGGCTCGGCCTCGACTACGACGAGGGCCCCTTCTACCAGATGCAGCGCCTGTCGCGGTATCGCGAGATCGCGGAGCAGTTGCTGCGCGACGGCAAGGCGTACTACGCGTACGAGACCAAGGAAGAGCTGGACGCGATGCGCGAGGCTCAGTCGGCACGCGGCGAGAAGCCGCGCTACGACCGCCGCTGGAGAGAATCGAAGGAAACGCCGCCCGCGGGCCGCCCCGGCGTGCTGCGCCTGAAGAACCCGATCTCTGGCGACGTCACGTGGGACGACGTCGTGAAGGGCCCCATCTCGATCTCCAACGACGAGCTGGATGATCTCGTGTTGATCCGCGCCGACGGGGTGCCGACGTACAACTTCGGCGTGGTGATCGACGACGTCGACATGGCGATGACCCACGTGATCCGCGGCGACGACCACGTGAACAACACGCCGCGCCAGATCAATGTCTACCGCGCGATGGGTGCCGACATCCCGAAGTTCGGCCACGTGCCGATGATCCTGGGCTCCGACGGCCAGCGCCTGTCGAAGCGGCACGGCGCCGTGAACGTCATGCAGTACCGCGACGATGGCTTCCTCGGTGATGCGATGGTGAACTACCTCGCGCGCCTCGGCTGGTCGCACGGCGACGACGAGGTCTTCTCGCGCGAGCAGCTCGTGGAGTGGTTCGACTTCGCGCACGTGAGCCGCTCGCCCGCGCGCTGGGATCCGGAAAAGCTCACGTGGATGAACGGCGAGTACCTGAAGCGCGTGCCGGATGCGGAGCTCGCCGCGAATCTGGAGCGCGCGAAGCCCGAGGTCTACAAGTTCGTCGCGTCGGTGATGGATCCGGTGAAGATGACGGCCGCGGGGCGGGCGAAATTCCAGCTCGTCACCGACCAGGAGCGCTTCCTGATGGCGATGGCCGAGCCTGCGCACCCCGATGCGGCGGCGGCCGAGCATCTTGGTGAGGCCGGGAAGGGCGTGTTGAAGGAGGTCCTTACCCGGTTGAGCGCGCTTCCGGAGTGGACGGCGCCCGCGATCGGCGCCGCGCTGAAGGAGACGGTGGGCGCCCTCAAGGTGAAGATGCCCCAGGTGATGATGCCGTTCCGCGCGGCCCTCACCGGCGTCACGCAGACCCCCGCCATCGACGCGATCGCGGGCGCGCTGCACAAGGAAGTGGTCATCGCCCGCCTCCAGAAGGCGGTCGCGTGATTCGACTCGGAGGCGAGTTTCCTCTATAATCTTCGGCTTGTTTGGGGGTATAGCTCAGCTGGGAGAGCGCTTGCATGGCATGCAAGAGGTCATCGGTTCGATCCCGTTTACCTCCACCAACAAAATGACAAGGAACCGGAAGCGAAAGCTTCCGGTTTTCATGTCCCCATCGTCTAGAGGCCTAGGACACCGCCCTTTCACGGCGATAACCGGGGTTCGAATCCCCGTGGGGACGCCAATTCAGCCCGCTGACAAGCGGGCTTTTTCTTTGGAGCGACGCATGAGTCGAGCCTTGAGCTTTGCCGCGGCCCTGATCCTTGCCGCGTGTGCGACGGCTACTCCGCCGGGCACGACCGCCACGACTGCCACGGCGTCCGATCCCTTCCCGACCCGCGGTGACCAGCGCTCGAGGGAGCTCTTCGTGAGCTACCTGCTGGGCACCTTCGAATCGATTCCACAGGTCACTACCGCGGGCGGCGGAGACTCGTCGCGCGTGACCCTGCGAGTGGTCCCCGTCTGGACCGAGCGGGCTGGCGAGACCTGGCTGTACCAGGAGTATTCGATCCGGGGCCAGGAGGGTGGCCCGTACCTGCAGCGCCTCTTCCGCGTGGGCGATACCGGAGACGGCGTCCTGCTGGCCGAATACACCCTGCCGGGAGATGGGTCGCGCTACTTCGGCGCCTGGCAGGACCCGAAATCGGCCTTTGCCTTTCTCGATCCGAAATCCCTGCGCGAGATCCCGAACTGCCGCATGACGGTCGCCGACCAGAGCACGATCGTCTTTGCCGGGGGCACGATCGGCAAGGCCTGCCGGGCACACGTTCCGGAGGGTGCCTACGAGGTCTCCTCCCTGTCCCTGTCCTCGGCCACCCTGCGGATCTGGGACCGGGGCTACGACGCCGCGGGCAAGGTCGTCTGGGGCTCGGCGATCGGGCCCCTGGAAATGCGCCGGATGTCGTCGCGGGCCCAGTAGGTCAATTCCTACAAAAATACAATTAAAACAGGGGGCTAGCTTGCCAGCCCCCGGCGGGTTGCTATAATGCCCCCACACATGAAGGACATCTCCTACATCCTGGCGGGCGCTATTCTGACAAGCGCCCTTTTCGCCCCGGCGGTCGCCCGTGCGGATATCTACACGTTCACCGACGATAAGGGGATAAAGCACTACACCAACCTCCCCGCCCTCGATCGGCGCTACAAGCTGGCGTGGAAGGAAGGCCCCCGGGCTACGTGGACTGCCACGAACACCTACATGCCCTCCGAGGCGGAGATCGCCCGGTACAAGACCATCGTCGACGTCGCCAGCCGTACCCACGGCGTGGAGGACTCCTTGGTCCACGCAGTCATTACGGCCGAATCCGCCTACAACCCGAAGGCCGTTTCCAAGGCCGGGGCGCAGGGGATCATGCAGCTCATGCCGGGCACCGCCAAGCGCTACGGCGTCAGCAATTCGATGGACCCCGCCGAGAACATCCAGGGCGGCGTGAAGTACCTCAAGTTCCTCCTGACGCTCTTCAACGGGAACAAGGAACTGGCGATTGCCGGCTACAACGCAGGCGAGAACGCCGTGATCCGCAACGGAAACCGCATTCCCCCCTATGCAGAGACCACGGCCTACGTGCCGAAGGTCATGGAGTACTACCGCAAATTCGAAGCCCGAAAAGGGTAAGAGTCCCCCAACCCCATGGAGGACGAAGGGCCGCGAAAGCGGCCCTTTTTCTTTGTGCAGGCGACAGAGGTCGAAGAAAAAGTAGCTGACCCCGATTTCAGTCGGCGGGCGCGTGGGCGGAGGTGTTGCCCGCACGGTCCTCGGCCAGGCGTTCGTCGAATGTCTTGTGCTTGCGCGCAAGCAGCGTGTAGGCCGTAGGCACGACGAAGAGGGTGAGGAGGGTGCCCAGCAGCATGCCGCCCACGATCACCCAGCCGATCTGCTGGCGAGATTCCGCGCCCGCGCCGGTGGCGAAGGCGAGCGGCACCGCGCCCAGCACCATGGCGCCCGTGGTCATGAGGATGGGCCGCAGGCGCAGCACGGCGGCTTCCTCGACGGCCTCGATCACGCTCTTGCCCTGGGACTGGATCTGGTTGGCGAACTCCACGATCAGGATGCCGTGCTTGGTGATGAGGCCCACGAGAGTCACGAGCCCGATCTTGCTGTAGATGTTGAGCGTGCCCCCGGCGAGCCAGAGTGCCAGGAGGGCCCCCGTCATCGCGAGCGGCACCGTGAGCATGATGATGAACGGGTCGATGAAGCTCTCGAACTGCGCGGCCAGCACGAGGAAGATGAAGGCGAGCGCCAGCAGGAAGACAAAGTAGATCTCCGTCGAGGAATCGCGGAATTCGCGCGAGACGCCGTTCAGGTCCGTGTTCACGGTGACCGGCATCGATTTCTTCGCGGCCTCTTGCATGGCGTTCAAGGCATCGCCCAGCGGGTAACCCGGTGCCAGCGTCGCGGTGATCGTAGCCGAGCGGATGCGGTTGAAGTGGTTCAGGTTCTTCGGCGCCACGCCCTCGCGCACGATGACGAGGTTGGAGAGCTGGATCATCTCGTTGTTCTTGCCGCGCACGTAGATGTCCGAGATGCCGGTGGGGGAACGGCGGTCGGCGTCCGCGACCTGCACGATCACGTCGTACTGCTCGCCGTCCTTCTTGAAGCGCGTGACCTGCCGGCCGCCCAGCATCGTCTCGAGCGTGCGACCCACGGCATCCACCGAGGCTCCCACGTCGCTGATCTTCTCGCGGTTCACGCTCACCTTGAGCTCGGGCTTGTCCAGGCGAAGGTCGGAATCCAGGTTCTGCAGGCCGGGCGTCTTCGAGGCTTCGAGGATGATCGCGTCCACGTACTTCTGCAGCACCTCGAAGGGCGCCTGCGACATCACGACGAACTCCACCGGTCGGCTGCGCGGCGACTGGCCGAGCGAGGGCGTGTTGGTGGGGAAGGCGCGCACGCCGGGGATCTTCTGGAACTCGGGCATCAACGCGGTGGTGATGTCCTGCTGCGAGCGTTTGCGTTCGTTCCACGGTGCCAGGCGCGCGATCGCGATGCCGTCGGCCACCGTGGGGAAGCCCGCCAGCGCGTTGAACTTGATCGTCTCGGGAACGGTACGGTAGATGTCCTCGACCTTCTTCAGGTTCTCGGCCGTGAAGCGCACCGTGGCGCCTTCCGGGGCGGAGACGAATCCAAACACTGCGCCGCGATCCTCGATCGGTGACAGCTCGCTTCGGAGCGTGAGGGCGAGAACGACGCTGAGGCAGCCCACGAAGAGCGCCGCCCCGAGCACGTAGGCGCGATGGTGCAGGGCGCGGTCCAGCAGGCGCTTGTAGCCCTCGATGAGGTTACGGAACCAGCGCTCGGTCATGTTGTAGAAGCGGCCGTGCTTGGTCTCGTGCTTGAGGAGCTTCGAGCACATCATCGGCGAGAGCGTGAGGGCGACGAAGCCCGACACCAGCACGGCTCCGGCGAGCGCGAGCGCGAACTCGATGAAGAGCCGTCCGGTGCGCCCCGTCTGGAACGCGAGCGGCGCGAACACGGCGGCGAGCGTGATCGTCATCGCGATCACCGCGAACGCGATCTCGCGGGCGCCCAGCAGCGCGGCGTCGAGGCGCGACATGCCTTCCTCGAGGTGGCGGTAGATGTTCTCCAGCACCACGATCGCGTCGTCCACCACGAGGCCGATGGCGAGCACCATCGCGAGGAGCGTCAGCGTGTTCACGCTGAAGCCGAAGAGGTACATGAACGTGAAAGCGCCGACGAGCGACACGGGGATCGTCACCAGCGGGATCAGCGTGGCGCGGAAATTCCGCAGAAACAGGAAGATCACGATCGCCACCAGCACGACCGCCTCCACGATGGTCTGGAAGACCGCCCGGATCGACTGCTCGATGAAGAGCGACGAGTCGTAGACCACCTCGATCTTCATGTCGACGAGGCTCTTGTTGATCTCGTCGATCTCCTTCCTCACCGCCTTGGAGAGGTCGAGCGGGTTGGCCACCGCCTGCTTGATGACGCCCATGGTCACGGCCGAGTTGCCCATGAAGCGGGCGACCACGCGCTCGTCCACGGGGGCGATCTGCGCGCGGCCGATGTCGCGGATGCGCACCGGATACCCGGCGACATCGCGGATCACGATCGCGTCGAATTGGTCGGGGGTCTGCAGGTCGGTCTGCGAGAGCACGGAGAACTCGCGCTTGTCGCTTTCGATGCGGCCGGCGGGGATCTCGACGTTCTGGCGGCGGAGCGCATCTTCCACGTCCGCGGGCGTGAGGCGATATGCGGCCAGCTTGGCGGGATCGAGCCAGATGCGCATCGAGACCTTGCGCTCGCCGAAGATGCGCACGTCCGCCGCGCCGGGCAGCGTAGACAGGCGCGGCTTGATGTAGCGGTTGGCGTAGTCCGAGACCTCGATCGCCGACTTGCTGGGCGTGGAGATCGCGAGCCACATGATCGGGAAGGAATCGGCTTCGACCTTTGCGATGACCGGTTCGTCGATCGCCTCGGGCAGGCGCGCGCGCACGCGGGCGACCTTGTCGCGCACGTCGGCGGCGGCCGAATCGGGATCGCGCGAGAGCTTGAAGCGCGCGGTGATCTGCGAGGTCTCGGAACGCGAGACCGACGTCATCACGTCCACGCCCTCGATGCCGGCGAGCGAATCCTCCAGCACCTTGGTGATCTGCGACTCGACCACCTCCGCGCTCGCTCCGAGGTAGCGCGTCTCGACCGTGACGACCGGTTCGTCGATGCGCGGGTATTCGCGCACCGAGAGGCGCGAGTACGAGATGAAGCCGATCAGCAGGACGACGATCGAGAGCACCGTCGCGAAGACGGGGCGCTTGATGCAGATCTCGGGCAGCGTCATGACTTGTTGGGCGGCGGCGTTTCGTTGCGGCCGACGGGCGTGGCCGGGGCGGGCGTGTTGGCGACGCGCACGGCGACCCCTTCGCGCAGCTTCATTCCGCCGGCCGTCACCACGACGTCCTCCGGCGTGAGCCCTTCGACGATCTCGACGCGGCCCTCGCGGCGCGCGCCGATCGTGACCTTCTGGCGCAAGGCTTTCGAATCGACGACCTTGTAGACGAACTTCTCGTCGCCGATGGGGAAGAGCGACTCCTCGGGCACCACGATCGTGGGCTTCGATTCGCTCGTGAAGAGCCGCACGCGCGCGAACATGCCCGGGCGCAGGCGCCCGTCCTTGTTGGGGACTTGCGCGCGGATCACGATGGAGCGGCCGTTGGCGTCGATCAGCGGGTTGATCGCGAAGACCTGGCCGTCATAGGCCTTGTCGGGCAGGGCGTCGAGCGTGATCTGCAGCGACTGGCGGTCCTTCACCTGCGTGTGGAAGATCTCGGGCACGCGGAAGTCGACCTTCAGCGGATCGAGCGCCTCGAGGTTCACGATGTCCTGGCCTTCCTTCACGTAGTCGCCCACGCTCACCATGCGCAAGCCGACGGTGCCGGAGAAGGGCGCCTTGATCGTCATCTTCTGCAGCTTCGCCTCGGTGAGCTCGGCATCCGACTGCGCGACGCGGAAGTTGTTTTCGGCTTCGTCCTTCGCCTGGCTCGAGATGAAGCCCTTGGTGCGAAGGTCCTCGGCGCGCTCGAACTTGCTCTTGGAGAGCGTGAGGTTGGCGCGGGCGCGGTCGGAGTCCGCTCGCTGCACCGAATCGTCGAGCTTCACCAGCACGTCGCCCTTCGCGGTGCGCTCGCCCTCGCGGAAGTGGATCGTCGCGACGCGGCCCGCGATCTCCGGACGGACGATGACGGTCTCGTCGGAGCGCAGGCTGCCCACGGCGGTGAGGGCTTGCGGCAGGCTCAGCGAGACGACGCGAGAAGCTTCGACGGCGATGCCGGGAGGCGGCGATCCGGCGGGTGATTTCGCGGGGGCGGCCGCGACGGGAGCGGACCCGCTGCGCGTGCCGGCCCAATAGGCGAGGCCGCCAACGACGGCGATGACGGCGACCAGGGCTCCGGTGGTGACTGCTTTATTCATTCTTCGAGGGCGGCAGGGCAGGAACAATCTGCAATTATCGGGGAAAAACGGGCCCGATCGCCACGCTGCGACGAATTGTTACGGCTTGGGAGGGTACTGCTAGGCGGGGATGTCGGGGACCAGCTGGCGTTGCAACATGAAGATCTGGTCCTTCAACATCAGCTTTCGCTTCTTCAGGCGCTTCAGCTGCAGCTCGTCGTGGAGGGGGTTCAACTCGAGGGCCTCGATCGCTCTGTCCAGGTCCCGGTGCTCCAGGTTCAGCTCGCTGATGCGGCGTTTGATCTCTTCGGTATTGTTCTCCATTGTCATCGTCGCCATAGCTTTGATCCTCCGAAGATCCTTCGAAAACCATACTCCCACGCCACCCCTTTGGCTAGTCTTTCGCGGCGTGCATATTGCGGTTGCATGACGTCCCCAATGCGGTTCAGAATGGGTCACGCTGTTGGGTAGGAATCCCCCAGAAAAACAGTAGTTTAGCGAGAGGCAGCTGGGCGCCATGAACTTCCGTCGCAGCGAATTCGACGTCACGAATCGCATCAACACGACCGACCCCGTGTGCGTGAAGCTCGAGGTCGCCCGCCTCTACGCCCGGCTGTATTCGCGCGAGAAGCCGGCGCCGCTGATGCAGGCCTTCGATGACATCGTGAGCCTCTATCGCGGCGAGTACGAAGGCTACGCCGCGTGCGACACCGACTACCACGATCTCCAGCACGTCCTCGAGGTGACGCTCGCCATGGCGCGCCTGCTCGACGGCTACGAGCACTCGCGCGGCGACGGACCTTCCATCGACGATCGCCTCTTCCAGCTCGGTGTGATCTGCGCGCTGTTCCACGACTGCGGCTACATCCGCAAGCGCGGGGACAAGCGTCATCGCCACGGCGCGGAGTACACCAGCAAGCACGTGTCGCGCGGCGCGCGCTTCCTCAAGGGGTACCTGCCCACCATCGGCATGGAAGAGTTCGCCGACGTCGCGGGCAGCATCGTGCACTTCACCGGCTACGAGCGTCCCGTCGCGACGATCCGCGTTCCCTCGCCGATCTTCAAGCTGATCGGCAGCCTGCTCGGATCGGCCGACATCATCGCGCAGATGTCCGACCGCTGCTATCTCGAGAAATGCCGCGACCGGCTCTTCCCGGAATTCGTCGCGGGCGGCATCACGCGCAAGCAAACGGGCAAGGGCGAAATCGTGGTGTTCGCGTCCGCCGAGGACCTCGTACGCAAGACGCCGTCCTTCTACCAGACCGCGTCGCGCCGCCTCGATACGGATCTGGGCGGCTGCTACCGCTACGCCCAGACGCACTTCGGCGGCAATAATTTGTATATGGACGCGGTGCAGCAGAACGTTCGCTTCGCCGAGCGCCTGGGTGCCGGCGCCCAGATGGCGCTTCGCCGCCAGCCTCCCAGCACCATCAACTAATTCTTTAGCAGGGCCTCCAGGATCGCGCGCTTCGGTGCGCAGCGGGGTTGCTCCCAGCACGCCGTATAGGTCTTCGCGACCTTGTCCTGCGTGTAGAGGCGGATCTCGAACGGCCTCTTCAACATCACGACGTGCACGTAGTTCGCGAACGCCTCGGCGAAATCGTCGCCGGGATGCGTGGCGGAATAGAGCGTCGCGAAGCTCGTCTTCTCCAAGCCCTCGTAGGTGGCGACCATCTGGTCGGCGGGGATCTTCGCGCCGAAGTAGTAGACGATGTCCTTCCGCTGCGGGAAGGCCTTGTCGTAGATCGTCTCGTAGCGCCGCGGCTTGCCGCCCAGCGTCCATGACAACTCGAAGAACGGAAACTCGCGCGTCGAGTGGATTTCGTCGGGCTTGAGGTTCCAGTTGGGATGGTAGGACCCGCCGATCGCGACCACGTGGCCGATCTCGTGCAGCAGGATGTACTGGATCGCGTTCTTGCGGTTGTCGTTGGCCCTGGTCTCGATGGTTTCCTCGAGGCGCTCGTTGGCGCTCGGCTTGAACGGCGTGCTGTCGCGCCACGTGGCCCAGCTGTTCGCCGTGTGCTGCATCAAGACGGTGGGATCCAGCACGATGAACCCGCCGGCCGCCTTGCCCGCTGAATCGATGTACTGGTCCGTGAAGCCGGAGCCGCCCAGGTCGTCCACGAAATAGATGCCTGCGTAGCGCTGGGCGAGCAGCTTCTTCACCGCCTCCGGCATCTCGTCGAACGCGGCGCGCACGTCGGCGACGAACTCGGGCGGCGGCGAACCGATGCGGGGCTTGTTCGGGAATGAATTCGCGATGTTGTCGAACGCGATCAGCTCGACCAACGCGGCCGGTGCCGGGCCGATGCGCTCCCCCACAGGCTTGGCGAGCGCGGCTTTCCAGAACTCGAGTTTCTTGGCCGGATGGTCCCGAAGGCGCTTGAGGGCGCAGGCCTTGTCCCCGCTGGCGCAGGGGATCCGGGGAGCCCCCTCGCCGAAGGCGCCGGTGCAGAAGACCAGCGCGGCAGCAGCGAGGAGGGTGGTTCGCATCTAGTGGGTGGTTTTCACGCCTTCCGAGATGTTTTCAAGCGTATCACCGATGCGCCGGTCGGACCCTTCCTTCACGGCGAGGTCCCCCAGCGACACGATGCCCACCAGCATGTCGAACTCCACGACGGGGAGCCTGCGCACCTGGTGGTGCGCCATCAGCTTGGCCGCGTCGGCCGTGCTCATGTCGGGCGTGGCGGTGATGAGGTTGGTGGAGAGGAACTCGCGCACTGTCTCGCCGTAGTGCTTGCCGTCGGCAATCGCGCGAATCGCAAGATCCCGGTCGGTGACGACACCGACCAGCTTCTGGCCACCGTCGACAACCGGAACAACGCCGGTATCCTCGTCGCGCATCACGACGGCTGCGGCCTGGATGCTGTCGGCCAATTGGACGACCCGGGGGTTCGGGGTCATCACGTCACGGACATTCATGGGTTGTTCCTCCTCGGTTGATCGAGCAGGTCAGACCGTCAGGCGGACGTTCGGTTTCCCCCGCACTGCGAAAGAAGCTCATAGGAGCGCAAGCGATCCTCGAAGCGGAAGAACTCGGACACGACGATCAGCTCGTCGGCTTGCGTCGCGTCGATGATCTCTTGTAGTCCTTCACCGACACGCTGTGGTCCGCCGACGACAAGCAGCGTCAGGCGCGAAGCGACGATCGCCTGCTCCTCGGCGCTCCACAGCGAAGCCATGCTCTCGACGGGAGGCTGCGTCGGACCGCGGCGATTGCGGATCATGCCGAGCCAGCGCTGCAGCAGGCTCGTGCTGAGGAAGTTCGCCTGGTCATCGGTGTCCGCCACGATCGCGGGGACACCGACCATCACGTGCGGCTTGTCGAGCGCGGCCGAAGGCTTGAACTCCTCGCGATAGACACGCAGCGCCTCCATCAGGTCGTCGGGCGCGAAGTGCGAGGCGAACGCATACGGCCGCCCGATCGCCGCGGCGAAGTGCGCGCTGTAGAGGCTGGAGCCCAGGATCCAGATCGGCACGTCGATGCCCGCGCCGGGGATCGCCTTGACCGCCTGGCCGGGCTGCGCGGCGTCGAAGTAGGAGAGAAGCTCGGCCACTTGAACATCGAACTCCTCGCCACGCCCGCCGCCACGGCGCAGCGCCCGCATCGTGACCTGGTCGGTGCCGGGGGCCCGCCCGAGGCCGAGGTCGATGCGTCCCGGATGCAGCGACTCCAGCGTGCCGACCTGCTCGGCCACGACCAGCGGCGCATGGTTGGGGAGCATGATGCCGCCGGACCCCACGCGGATCGTCTTCGTGTGGTCGGCGATGTGGCCCATCATCACGACGGTCGCGGAGCTCGCCACGCCATCGAGGTTGTGGTGCTCGGCGATCCAGTAGCGCTTGTAGCCCCAGGCCTCGGCGCGCTGCGCGAGCTCGCGGGAGTTGCGCAGCGCTTGCGGGATGCCCATGCCCTGCGCGTAGGGCACGAGATCGAGGATGGACAGCGGTGTCGCGGCGAGCTTCTTAATTTTCGAAGCCTTCTGCGCGCTTCACCTTCGGTTCCAGCACGCGGCCGGATCGCGCACGGCTGTGGCGATAGTGGCCCAGCTGCCTCGCCGTCAACTCGAGCGTGGTCTTCTTGTCGCCGCGGCCGATGGCGGAGATCTTGAGGCCCGTGGCACCCACGGCCGCGAGGCCCACCATCTTCTCGTTGTCGTGCAGCTTGATCGCCTGCACGCCGCGTCCGCCGTTGGGGAGCTCGCCCACCTCATCCATCGGGAACACGAGCAGGCGGCCCTCGGCGGAGAGCGCCGCGACTTCCTTCGCGTTCGGATCGAATGCCTCGGCCGCGATCAATGCGTCGCCCTCTCCGATGGAGACGAAGGCCTTGCCGGCGCGTTGCCGCGTGATGAGCGCTTCCAGCTTCGCGCGCAGCGCATAGCCCGCGGACGAGCCGAACAGCACGGCCGTCTCGGGGCCGGAGGAGAGCAGCGCCACGATGGCCGTGCCCTGGGTATCCGCGAGCGAGCTCACCGGAACGCCGTCGCCCTTGCCGCCGGGCAGCTCCTGGGCCTTGAAGTTGTATGCGCGGCCGTTGGCGCCCATCGCCACGATCGGCGTCACGGTGCGTGTCTCCACGATCGCGAGCGGGCCGTCGCCTTCCTTCCACGTGAGCGCGGCACGGTCGATGCCGTGGCCGGCGCGCGAGCGCAGGAAGCCGTTGCGCGACAGGAGCAGCGTGATCGGCTCGTCGGTCACCGTCTCGACCATCGAGACCGTGATGCGCTCGGCTTCCTCGATCACGGTGCGGCGCTTGTCGCCGAACTTCTCCGCGTCCTCGCGCACTTCCTGGGCGGCCAGCTTGCGGCGCTCGGCGGGCGAGCCGAGCAGCTTCTTCAGGCCCGCGCCTTCCTTCTTGAGATCCGCGAGCTCGCGCTCGATCTTGATGCCCTCGAGCCGCGCCAGCTGGCGGAGGCGGATCTCGAGGATGTCCTCGGCCTGGCGCTCGGAGAGGTCGAAGGCCTTGATGAGGTCGGGCTTCGGCTCGTCGGAGTTGCGGATGACCTTGATCACCTTGTCGATGTTCAGGAAGGCGATCATCCGGCCGTCGAGGATATGGATGCGGTCGGCGACCTCGTCGAAGCGATGCTTCAGGCGCCGCTCGAGCACGTCCAGGCGGAACGAGCACCACTCGGAGATCACCTCCGAGAGCCCCATCTGGCGCGGGCGGCCGTCGCGGCCGATCGTCACCAGGTTCATCGACACGTTCGATTCCATCGACGTGTGCGCGAGCAGGAAGTCCATCAGCTCCTGCGGCTCCACCTTGCTGGTGCGCGGCTCGAAGAGGATGCGCACCGGATGCTCGCCGTCGGAGTCGTCGCGCTGCGTCTCCAGCAACGCGAGGGTCGCGGCCTTCAGGTTCTGCTGTTCGGGCGTGAGCGACTTCTTGCCGGCCTTGGACTTCGGGTTGATGAGGTCGTCGATCTCGCCCAGCACCTTGGCGGCGTTGGTGTTGGGCGGCAGCTCGGTCACGGCGATGCGGTACTGGCCGCGCGCGAGCTTCTCCACGGTCCAGCGGGCGCGCACGCGCACGCCGCCGCGGCCGGTCTCGTAGCCTTTCTTGATCTCCTCGCGCGACGAGATGATCTGCCCGCCGCCGGGGAAGTCCGGCCCCTTGATCGTGCGAATGACCGGCTTCGCGTCTTCGCCGGCCTCGAGCGTCAACGCGCAGGCCTCGGCCACTTCCCTCAGGTTGTGCGGCGGGATCTCGGTGGCCATGCCGACCGCGATGCCCGAGGCGCCGTTCAGCAGCATCACCGGCAGGCGCGCCGGCAGCAGCTTCGGTTCCTGGAACTCGCCGTTGTAGTTGGGGATGAAGTCGACGGTGCCGCGATCGAGCTCCGAGAGCAGCACATGCTCGGCGAACGGCGTGAGGCGCACCTCGGTGTAGCGGTAGGCCGCCGGCGAATCGCCGTCGCGCGAGCCGAAGTTGCCCTGGCCGTCGATCAGCGGGTAGCGCAGCGTGAACTCCTGCGCCATGCGCACCATCGCGTCGTAGGTGGCGACGTCGCCGTGCGGGTGGTAACGGCCGAGCACGTCGCCGACGATTCGCGCGCTCTTCTTGTGCGGAGCGTCGGCGCGATTGCCCATCTCGCGCATGGTGAACATGATCCGGCGCTGGACCGGCTTCTGCCCGTCCTCGACGGACGGCAGCGCTCGGCCCTTCACGACGCTCATCGCATAAGCGAGATAGGCGCGCGACGCGAACTCGGCGAGGGACGGCTGCGAGGGATCGACGGGTGGGGCGGAGTTGCCGCCGCCCTTCGGCGGTGCCGGCGGAGGAGCGGCCGTGGCCGTGCTTCCGGAGAAGAGGTCGCCGGAAAGGTCGTCGGAGGATTTCTTCTTGCTCATGTGGTGAGTCTAGTGTGCGTCGTTGTAGGACGGGCGCCGATTTGAAAGGGAAGGATGGGAAGGAAAAGCGAAGGGAGGGAAGGAAATCGTTGAATGTGACTTGAAGTGACGGCAGCTCGAATTCACGCGGCGCAACCATTTCACTTTCAGAGCTTTCCTTCCCTTCCTTCGCTTTTCCTTCCCCTCCTTCCTTCCAAAAAAAGCGCCTCTATTCTCGCCCCGTCTATTTCGGGAATCAGATATCCGCCTCGATGAGGTGGCCCTTCTCTTCCATCCAGGCACGGCGGCCCGAGGCTTCGGTCTTGCCCATCAGCAGCTTGAACACACCCGAGACGGTCGCGCGCTCGTCGCTGCCGAGGCGCATCTCGATCAGCCGGCGCGTGTCCGGATTCATCGTCGTTTCCTTCAACTGGTCGGCGTTCATCTCGCCCAGGCCCTTGAAGCGCCCCACCTGGATGGCGGTGCCCCGCACGCCTTCGTCCTCGAGCTTTTCGAGGATCTGGTCGCGCTCGCTCTCGTCCAGCGCGTAGAGGCGCTTCTCGTTCTTCACCTTGCCGTGCGGCGCGATGCGGATCACGTAGAGCGGCGCCTGCGCGATGAACACGTGGCCGCTGTCGATGAGCTTGGGGAAGTGCGTGTAGAACAGCGTGAGCAGCAGCGTCTGGATGTGCGATCCGTCGACGTCGGCGTCCGCCATGATGATGCACTTGCCGTAGCGCAGGTTCGCGAGCACCGAGTCGGGTGCGTCGGGTGCGTGGGGATCGATGCCCAGCGCCACCGCGATGTCGTGCACCTCGGTGTTGGCGTAGAGCTCGGTCGCGGCGACCTCGAACGTGTTCAGGACCTTGCCCTTCAGCGGCAGGATCGCCTGGTAATTGCGGTCGCGGCCCTGCTTGGCCGAGCCGCCGGCGGAATCGCCCTCGACCAGGAAGACCTCGTTGCGGTCGGTGTCTTGCGATTCGCAATCGGTGAGCTTGCCGGGGAGCACCGCCACACCCGAGCCCTTGCGCTTCTCGACGGCCTTGCCCGCGCGTTGGCGCGCGGTGGCGGCGCTGATCGCGAGCTGCGCGATCTTCTTCGCATCCTCGACGTTGGCGTTGAGCCAGGCGTCGAGGGGATCCTTCACGCGGGTGGCGATCAGCTTCACGGCCTCGCGCGAGGACAGGCGCTCCTTCGTCTGGCCCTGGAACTGCGGGTCGAGGATGCGCGCCGAGAGCACGAAGCGCAGCGGCTTCCACGCGTCCTCGGACTGGAGCGACACGCCGCGGGTCAGCAGCTCGTGGTGCTCGCAGAATTCCTTGATCGCTTCGAAGATGGCGTTGCGCAGGCCCGCCTCGTGCGTGCCGCCCAGCGCCGTCGGGATGAGGTTCACGAACGACTCGCCCTCGCCGCCGCCTTCCGCCCAGGCGATCGCCCACTCGGCGCCTTCGCCGTGCGCGAAGGTGGCGTCTTCTTCCGACGCGTACGACGAGCCGTGGAAGATCGGGCTCACGTAGCCGTCGGTGCCCTCGATGCGCTCCTGCATGTAGGTCGCGAGGCCGCCGGTGTAGAGCCACTCGTTCTTGTTCTTGCCGTTGTCTTCCTGCAGCGTGACCTTGAGGCCCGGGAGCAGGACGGCCTTGGCGCGGAGCAGGAGCTCCAGGTCGCGGCGCGCGACCTTGCCCGTATCGAAATATTTCGGATCGGGCCAGGCGCGCACCACCGTGCCGCTCTCCTTCGGACCCGCCTTGCCGACCTTCTTCAGCTTCTCGACCGTCTCTCCGCCTTCGAACGCGATCGAATGGACGGCGCCCTCGCGCGTGACCTGCACCTCGAGGCGCTTGGACAGCGCGTTGGTGACCGAGACGCCCACGCCGTGCAGGCCGCCGGAGAAGGCGTAGGCGCCGCCGCCTTTCTTGTCGAACTTGCCGCCGGCGTGGAGGCGCGTATAGACGACCTCGACGGTGGGCGCCTTCTCGACCGGATGAGGACCCACGGGGATGCCCCGGCCGTCATCGGAGACGCTGATCGATCCGTCCGAATGCATCGTGACGATGATGTGCTTCGCGTAGCCCGCGAGCGCCTCGTCGGCCGCGTTGTCGATCATCTCCTGCACGATGTGCAGGGGGCTGTCGGTGCGCGTGTACATGCCCGGGCGCGCACGCACGGGCTCGAGGCCTTTCAGGACCTTGATGGATTGTTCGTCGTATTTCATGGCGGGGACGCTCGGAAAGAACCGCGTCGAGGGACGAGATTCTACGGGAAGCCGATCCCGAGTGCTTGCGAACGCCCCGCGCGCCGGAAATCCTTACAAGCGCGAGACGCTCTCGACGCGGGCGAGGAAGGTCTCGCGGCGCAGCGGTTTCACCAGCAAGCCATCGGCGCCCAGGGCCCGGATCCTCGCGAGATCCTCTTCGGTATCGCTCGCGGTCGCGAACAGGGTGGGCACGCGATTGCCGGTGCGCCGCATCCAGCGCAGCACCTCCTCTCCGGGGATGTCCGGGAGCATCGAATCGAGGACCACGACGTCGAAGACGCCTTCCTCGAACGCCTGCATCGCGGCGGCGCCACTCTCGCAGCTGGTCACGACGTGCCCGGCCCCCTCGAGCCAGATGCGCGCGATGTCGAGCTGCAGCGGATCGTCATCAAGGTGCAGGATGCGCACGCGCCATCCATGCGAGGAACTCGCCCGAGGCCATCGGGCGGCCCAGCAGGTAGCCCTGGGCGAAGTCGCAGCCCAGGTCCTTCAGCACCTGGAGCTGGGCATTGGTCTCGACGCCTTCGGACACGGCGACCATGCCCAGGCGGTGCGCGACCTCGATGCTCGTCGCGAGCACCGTGCGGCTGCGCGGCAAAGTCGCGGCATTGCGCACGAACGTCTGGTCGATCTTCAGCTCGGTGAATGGCACGCGCATGAGCTGCTCCATCGACGAGTAGCCCGTGCCGAAGTCGTCGATCGACAGGCCGAACCCGACCATGCGCAGTCGCGACAGGTTTTCCAGCGTGCGCCCCACGTGCGTGGCCGCGGCGGTCTCGGTCACCTCGAACACGACGTCCCGCGGCTCGAGGCCCTTGCGCGCCACCAGCGCCGCGAGGCGTTCGGCGAGCGTCACGTCGTTCAGGAGTGCCAGCGAGATGTTCACCGCGAACGTCGTGCGCATGCCGCGCGCCCGCCATTTCAGGCATTCGTCCGCGGCCCGGTCGAGCAGCCGCATGGTGAGCGAATCGATGCGCCCGCTGGTTTCGAGGATGTCGATGAAAGCGGCAGGAGGCACGACGCCGTCGCGCGGATGGATCCAGCGCGCGAGCGCCTCGGCGCCTTCCACCTCGCCGGTCGCGATGCGGATCTTGGGCTGGAAATAAGGCTCGAACTGGGCCCGCTCGATGCCCGCCTCGATCTCGTCCAGCGTATAGACGTGGACCGCCGGGCGCGCGGCATAGGGCTCGAGCGTGCGATAGGACTCGAGCGCGGCCTGCAGCTTCGGCACGGTCACGGGCTTAGGGATCGCCGCGAGCAGGGTGAGGCCGTAGGCGTCCGCCATGCGCGCGGCCGCCGCGACGATCGGTCCTTCCTGCGCGCTCACGACGATCAGCGACACGCCCCGCGATCCCTCGGCGATGTGGCGGATGAACTCCAAGCCGTCCATGCCGGGCATGTTGAGGTCGGTGATGACGACGTCCATCGGCGGGTCGGCGTCGCGAAAGGCCTCGAGGGCTTCGAATCCGTCGCTCGCGGACTTGACGTGAACGGCGCCCAGCGTATTGAGCATCTGCGCGATCGCCCAGCGCTGGAAGCCCTGGTCCTCGACCACGAGGAAGTTGAGCGGCGCGATGGGAAGGGGGGAAGGGGTGGCGGTCATCAGGCGTGTTGTTGCATTCGTTCGATGTGTTGGTCGAGTCGCCGGACCTCGCGGTCGAACTCCGGCATCGCATTCCGGACGACGTTCCAGAATTGGTCGGGATCCGCGCGCTCAAGAGTCTCGCAGAGTCGCGCGAGGCTCGTGGCGCCCACCGTGCGGCTCGATCCCTTGATCCGATGGAGGACGAGGCGGACTTGCCGGGCATCCTCCTGCGCGACCGCTTCCCGGAGGGTCGCGACGTCCTGAGCGTTGTAGGTGCCGAAGCGCGACAGGACCTCGCGGGCGAGGCCACTGTCTCCCGATGCGATCTCGTCGAGGAGCAGCGGGTCGATCGCGGGCGCTTCGCTGTCCGGCGCGTTGGCCGCGGATGCCACCCCGGGGCTTGCCTTGGCGACGGGCTCTTCCGCCGCGGCGGCCGGCGGCAGCGGAACCCAGGCCTTGAGCTTCTTCGCGAGCTCCCCGAGCGCGACCGGCTTCGACAGATAGTCGTCCATGCCGACGGCCAGGCACTTCTCCGCTTCGCCTGCGAGCGCGTTCGCCGTGCATGCGATGACGGGAGTCCGCGGGTGGCCGTGGCGCTTCTCGCAATCGCGGATCGCGCGCGCGAACTCGTAGCCCGAGAGCTCGGGCATGTGGCAATCCGTGATGACCGCGGCGAAGCGGCCGGTGCTCCACTGGTCGAGCCCCTCCAGCCCGTCCTCGGCGGTTTCCGCGGCGTAGCCGAGCGCGTTGGCCTGCTTCACCAGCACGACACGGTTGATCGGGTGGTCGTCGACGATGAGGAGCAGGGTGCCTTCCTTCTCGGCCTGCTCGAGGGTCGGCGCGGGCCGCGCGGCGGGTGGCGCGATGAAGCCCGATTCCGAGGCCGCCGGGGCGGGGGTGGCGGAAATCGGCAGGGGAAGCGTAACCGATACTTCGGTCCCGACGCCGACCTCGCTCTTCAGGTCGATCGTCCCCTTGAGGAGGTGGGTGAGGCGCCGGCAGATCACGAGACCGAGGCCGGTGCCGCCCACGCGAGGCGCGCCCTCGATGGAGACCTGGCTGAAGGGCTTGAACAGGCGCCCGAGCTCGGCCTCCGGAATGCCTTCGCCCGTGTCGATCACCATGAACCGCACGATGTCCTCGGCATCGCGGCGCTCGACGAGGTCGGCGCGGATCTCCACCGAGCCGCTGTGGGTGAACTTGATCGCGTTGCTCACCAGGTTGTTCAGCGTTTGCTGCAGGCGCACCGGATCCACCCACACGGACGGCGAAATGCGCGGGTCGACGGCGCGGCGGAGGATCAGCCCCTTGCTGCTCGCGTTTCCCGAGAAGATGTTGAACACGCGTTCGACCAAATCACGCACCGATGCGGGCTCGGGACGCAGCTCGAGCTTGCCGGCCTCGATCTTCGAGAAGTCCAGGATGTCGTCGATGATGCGCAGCAGCGTTCGTCCGGATTCGCGCACCACGCCCACCGTGGTGCGCTGCTCCTTGTCGAGGGGCGTGAGGGCCAGCAGCTCCAGCATTCCCAGCACGCCGTTCAGGGGCGTGCGGATCTCGTGGCTCATCGTGGCCACGAACGTGCTCTTCGCCGCGTCGGCCGCCACCGCCACGCCGTGCGCGCGGACCAGCTTGCCGTGCAGCTTCGCGCCTTCCACCAGCAGCGCGACCAGCACCACGGTGGCCGCGACCAGCCCGTAGAGCCGGCCCGCATAGAAGCCCAGGTCGTAGCGCCCGCCGTTCAGCACCGCCGAGAGGCCGATGTCGAAGATCCAGGCGACCATCACGACCATCAGCCACACATCGAGCACGGAGTGCGGCCGGGCGCGCCACAGCGCCGCGAGCGCGGCGAAGCTGAGGCTCCACACGAGGGTGACGACGCCCAGCATCGCGGGGGTATAGCGACGCCCGGAGATGAGCGGGACGAGTGAATCGTGGGCGGCGGTCGCGACGAACGCGCACACCGCCACGAGTGCCGCGGTCACCGCGAGGCTCGAAGCCACCACCGGCCGGAAGGATCCGGCCGCCCGCGCCGACCCGCGGCCCTTCAGCTCGAGGTGGACGTAGAGGAGGACGAAGGCGGGGAAGCCGCCATGCCAGAACATGTAGAGCCAGGCCGTCGTCTGCGGGCCGGCGCCCAGCAACCCGGTCTGTGAAAAGACGTCCGGATAGGTGAGGGCGTGGACCAGCGTGATCGCGGCGGTGAACGAGTAGCCGCTGGCCAGCACGATGAGGGCACGCGAGCGCATGAACAGCGCCTGGCTGTAGAGCAGGACCGAGGTGATGAGGTCGCTCACGACCAGGGCCGACTGGTAACCGGGGATGAACGCGGGCACGACCGCGAGCTGCACCTTGGCGAAGGGCAGCAGCGCGAAGAAGACGATGACCGTCAGCGCGGTGGCCAGGATTGCAAGGCGCCGCTGCCGCTCCCCCGCGGTCAGGGAGGAAATGGACGCGTGGGCTCCCATGCTCGACTTTTAGCACGCCGCATCGGGTGCGAACCCTACTTGCGTGGGTGAGGTTTGCGGATCGCACGCTGGAATCGACACCATTGCTTACAACTGTGTCTGCTCGTGAAACCGGATCGCCTTCCCGCGTGTCTACGATGGAACCATGCATCGGAAGACTCCATCGTTCCCGGTTCGCGCTGGCACCCTGCTCGCGGGCATGCTCATTGCGTCGGGCGCCGGCGCCCAGCTCTACGTGTGGCCGCGCATTCCCACGAACCAGGATGAGCTCGTCGTCGAGGCCCGCACGCCCTGGGGATGCGCGAGCCTCGTGCCCGGGGGCGTGACGTTCCGGGAGGATGGCGTGATCCGCGTGCTCTTCGACGACGGCAGCCGCGTCATCTGCTCGGTCCCGAATACCTGCCCGATGCTCGTGAACCTGGGGCGCGTGCCCCCGGGGACCTATACCCTCGAGCTCGCCCCCGACCGCCCGAGCTTCGCGGTGCCGATCATCACCCAGTTCACCGTCAATGAATCGCGCTTGCCGGGCGACTACGGCTACCGGGCGCTGCGCCGCAGGCTGCCGCCCGAGTGCCTCTAGGCCGCGGCGGCGCGCACGCCGTTGAGGGCGCGCTTGGAGGCGACATGCGCCCGGATGGCCGCGCGCGCATCGCGGCGCAAGCCCTTGGACGTGGGATCGAGCAGCCACATGCGCATGAGGCCCGACATGAACATCATCGTCTCGGCCGCGGCGACTCTCGGAGTGAGGCCGGCGGCGAGCAGGCCCTTCCTGCGGGCCATGGTGTATGCCCGGAAGAAGCCTTCCACGAGGCGGCGCGTGTTGACGCGGGCGCCGTCCAGCTCGGCCTCGAGCTCGCCGGCGAATTCGCACTTGAACTGCATCACCGAGAGCGCGGTGCGCACGGCGCGGTCCTTCTCCAGGGAATGCAGCATGGCGGCCAGGAAGGCCTCGATGCGCTCCAGCGGGTCCTCGCAGCGCTCGTGGAGGAGGGTGACGTCGGCGCGGTCCAGGATGGGCAGCGTCACCGCGTCGCGGACGGCGCGCAGGATCGCGCCCTTGCCCGTGAAGTGCCAGTAGAGCGCTCCCTTGGTCACGCGCGCGGCTCGCGCGATGTCGTCGAGCGTGGAGCCGGCGATGCCCTGCTTGTCGAAGCACCGCAGCGCCCCGTCGAGGAGGGACTGGCGGGTGCGTGCCGCTTCGGCTTTGGTCTTGCGCATGGTCCTATTCTGTAACATACGTTCCGGAACGTATGTATAATACCTCGAATCCCCGCCGTTCCGCCGAAAGCATTCCGATGCGCGATACCCCCGCCCCGTTCCCTCGTGCCGTTGTCCTCGCTGCTTTCCTGGGAATCGCCCCGTGGCTCGCCGGCTGCGGCAAGGACGGCGCCAACGCCGCACCTGCCCCCGCATCGAACGCCGTCCCCGTCGCCGTGAAGAAGATGGCCTTCGAGAAGGTGCCCCTGTCCATCGATGCCGTGGGCCGCGCCGAAGGCTCGCGCGAGGTGGAGATCCGCGCCCGCGTCACCGGCATCCTGGAGAAGCGCCTGTACGAGGAGGGCACCGCCACGTCGGGCGGCGCCACGCTGTTCCAGATCGATCCGGCGCCCTACGAGCTGGAAGTCCAGCAGGCCCGCGCCACGCTGCAGCAGGAGAAGGCCCGCAAGGAGCTCGCCGAGCAGGAATCCGCTCGCCTGGCCCCGCTGGTCCAGACGCGAGCCGTGAGCCAACGCGAGGCCGACACCGCGCAATCGAACGTGCGCACGTCCGCCGCGGCCATCGCCGTCGCGGAAGCACGCGTCAAGGAAGCGGAGCTGAATCTCTCGTACACCCGCGTGGTGGCCCCCATCGGCGGCGTCACCGGGCGGTCGCTGCGTTCCGAGGGAAGCCTCGTCACCGCCAATACCGACTCGGCCCTGCTCACCACGGTGACGCGAGTCGATCCGGTGTGGGTTCGCTTCTCCCTCGCGGAGCCGGACTTCGACCGCATCCGCAACACGCACAAGCAGGCGTCGGTGCAGCTGATCGCGAGCGACGGCAACATCGTCTCGGACAAGGGCCGCCTCAACTTCGCGGCGAGCACCATCGACAACAAGACAGGCGCCGTCGAGCTGCGCGCGGAATTCCCGAACCCGGACCTTCGCTGGCTCCCGGGCCAGTTCGTGAAGGTGCGCGTCCTCGCCGGTGAGCAAACGGCCATGCGCGTCCCCCAGGCGGCCGTCCAGCAGAACGAGCAATCGCGCATCGTGATGGTCGTCATCGAAGGCAAGGCCACCCCGCGCCCGGTGCAGACCAGCAGCTGGATCGGATCCGACATGGTGATCACCGGCGGCCTGAAAGAGGGCGACCAGGTGATCGTGGACAACCTCGTGAAGGTCCGTCCCGGCACCGCGGTCCAGCCGACCGCCGTGGCGAGCGAGGCTCCGGCACCCGCGGCTGCGGCCCCCGCCCCCACGACCACCGCGAAGCGCTAGCGCGCCATGGGCAACCTCTCGCGGTTCTTCATCGACCGTCCGGTCTTCGCGATGGTGATCGCGGTGCTGATCACGCTCGCCGGCGCCATCGCCGCGTTCGCGCTGCCGGTCGCGCAGTACCCCGACATCTCCCCGCCCACCGTCACCATCAGCACGACGTACCCGGGCGCCAGCGCCGAGACCATCGCCGCCACCGTCGCCGCCCCGATCGAGGAGCAGCTCTCCGGCGCGGAGGGGATGATCTACTTCAACTCGAACTCGGGCTCCGACAGCACGATGACGATCACGGCCACCTTCGAGGTCGGCACGGACGTCGACAAGGCCGTGTTCCAGCTCAACAACCGCGTGCAGGTGGCACTCCCGCGCCTGCCGGAGGAAGTCCGCCGCAACGGCGTGCTGGTGCAGAAGAAGTCGAACGACATCCTCGTGGTGATCGCGTTGCGCTCGACTGACGGGTCGCGCTCGTCCACGTACCTCGCGGACTACGCCAACACCAACATGCTGGACGATCTCAAGAGGATCCCGGGCGTCGGCGACGTCACGCTCTTCGGTTCGATCTCGTCCATGCGCGTCTGGCTGCAGCCGGACAAGATGGCGCGCCTGGGCATCACGCCCACGGACGTGGCCACCGTGATCCGTGGCCAGAACACGCAGTTCGCGGCCGGCAAGGTCGGTGCCGAGCCCGCGCCCCCCGGCCAGTCGCTCACCTTCACCGTGAACGCGCGCGGCCGCCTGTCCCGGGTGGAGGACTTCGAAAACCTCATCGTGCGCGCCAACGGTCCCAACGGCGTCTTGCGCATGAAGGATGTCGCCACGGTCGAGCTGGGCGCCCTCAACTACGACACGTTCCCCACCGTCGACGGCAAGACCGCGATCGGCATGGCCGTGTTCCTCCAGACGGGCGCCAACGCGCTCGAGGTCGCCAACGGCGTGAACAAGCGCCTGGAGGAAATGAAGGGCAACTTCCCGACCGGCGTCGAATACCTGATCCCGTTCGACACCACGCTCGTGGTGAAAAGCTCGATCCATGAGGTGAAGGTCACCATCTTCGAAGCGGCGCTCCTGGTGCTCGGGGTGGTGTTCCTCTTCCTGCAGACGTGGCGCGCGACCATCATCCCGATGCTGGCCGTGCCGGTCTCGATCATCGGCACCTTCGCCGGCCTCTACATCCTCGGCTTCTCGATCAACACGCTCACCCTCTTCGCGATGGTGCTCGCCATCGGCATCGTGGTGGATGATGCGATCGTCGTGCTGGAGAACGTCGAGCGCCTGATGCGCGAGCAGAAGCTCTCCGCGCGCGAGGCGTCCATTGAGGCGATGCAGGAGGTGGCCGGCGCGGTCATCGCGATCGTGCTCGTCCTCTGCGCGGTGTTCATCCCGGTGGCATTCTTGGGCGGGCTCGCGGGCCAGCTCTACAAGCAGTTCGCGGTCACGGTGGCGGTCGCCGTGGTGATCTCCGGCTTCACGGCGCTGACCCTCACGCCGGCGCTGTGCGCGCTGTTGCTCGAGGTCCACGACGAGGAGCCCAGGCTCTTCAAGCCCTTCAACCGGGCGTTCCACGCCCTTACGCAGCGCTTCCTCTCGGGCGTGAACCTCGCACTCGCCCGGCGCCTGGGCGCAGGGCTCTTCTTCCTCGGCATGCTCGCGGTCCTGGCGCTGCTCTTCTGGCGCGTTCCCTCGAGCTTCCTGCCGCCCGAGGACCAGGGCTACCTCCTCGGCACGCTGCAGCTTCCCGACGGCGCCTCGATCCAGCGCACGAAGGTCACCGCCGAGAAGATGCAGAAGATCATCGCCGACGAGCCGATCGTGGACCACGCCTTCGTCGTACCGGGGCGCGACCTGATCGGCGGCTCCAACAAGACCAACGCCGGCACCATGTTCATCCTGCTCAAGGACTGGGACGACCGCACCAAGACCGCGCCGCAGCTCGCGATCGAGCTCACGAAGAAAGGCCAGGGCTTCACGGACGGCCAGGCGACCGTGTTCAACCCGCCGTCGATCCGCGGCCTCGGCACCGCCGGCGGCTTCGAGTTCTATCTCCAGTCGCGCACCGACAACGACGTCCAGCGCCTCGGCGCGGCCACGCGCGCGGTCGTCGATGCGCTCGCCGCCGATCCGCGCCTGCAGGGCATGGCCACTTTCTATCGCCCCACCGCGCCGCAGCTCTTCGCGGAAGTGGACCGCGAGAAGGCCATCTCCATGGGCGTGGCTCCCGAGGAAGTCTTCTCGACGCTGCAGTCCACGTTCGGCACGCTGTACGTGAACGACTTCAACCTGAGCGGCCGCACATTGCGCGTGCAGGTCCAGGCGGAACCGTCGCAGCGCTCGAGCCCCGAGCAACTGGGCGCCGTCTACGTGCGCTCGACCACCACGGGCGAGATGGTCCCGCTGCGCGCGCTGCTTCGCGTGCGCGAGACCGCGGGTCCCGAGCAGGTGGAGCGCTTCAACGGCTTCCTCGCCGCCAAGGTCCTCGGGTCCGGCAAGCCGGGCATCAGCTCGGGCCAGGCGATCCAGGCGGTGGAAGAGGTGCTGTCGAAAGCGGTTCCGCCCGGCTACACGCTCGCGTGGAGCGGGCAGGCCTTCCAGGAGAAGCGAACCGGCAGCGCGTCCACGTTCGCCTTCGGCCTCGCCATCGTGATGGTCTTCCTGATCCTCGCAGCACTCTACGAACGCTGGCGGCTCCCGACGGCCGTGGTGCTCGCGGTGCCGTTCGCGGTGACCGGT
The DNA here is from genome assembly GCF_013003965.1 of Usitatibacter rugosus. Classification (NCBI taxonomy): domain Bacteria; kingdom Pseudomonadati; phylum Pseudomonadota; class Betaproteobacteria; order Nitrosomonadales; family Usitatibacteraceae; genus Usitatibacter; species Usitatibacter rugosus. The sequence continues at coordinate 1,768,751 of NZ_CP053069.1, forward strand.
GCGCTCGCCCTCGTGTGGGCACGCGGCATGGAGAACGACATCTACTTCCAGATCGGCCTCGTGGTGCTGATCGGCCTGGCCGCGAAGAACGCGATCCTGATCGTGGAATTCGCGCAGCAGGGGTTGCTGCGCGGCATGAGCGCCAAGGACGCCGCCGTGGACGCCGCACGCCTGCGCTTCCGGCCGATCGTCATGACCTCCCTCGCGTTCGTCTTCGGCGTGATGCCGCTCGCCATCTCCTCGGGCGCGGGCTCCGCCGCCCGCCGCTCCATGGGCACCGGCGTCGTGGGCGGCATGCTCATCGCCACGTTCGTCGCCACGATCTTCGTGCCGCTCTTCTTCACGTGGTTCGCGAGCCGCCGCAGCATGAGCGAGGCTTTCCACCACAAGGCGGTGGCCGAGGCGGATGCCGCCGCGGCCGCGCGCGCCGAGCCGGGAGCCGCGGAATGAAGCGCTTCCTCGTGATCGCGGTGGCCCTCGCGGTGTCGGGCTGCGCCATGGTTGGCCCCGACTACGAACGTCCCGGCACGCCGCTGCCCACGCAGTTCGAGGCGCAAGCCGCAACGGCGAGCCCGACGGCGGTCGCCGCGGACTGGTGGAAGGTGTACGGCGACGAGATGCTGAACGAGCTCATCGTCGAGTCTTTCGCGAACAACGCCGACCTCCAGGGCGCCACGGCCCGCGTGGAAGAAGCGGATGCGGTGCTCCGCGAGGCGCATTCGGCCCTCGTGCCGCTCGTGAACGGGCAACTCGGTGCCGCGCGCGGCCGCGTGCTCGGCAACACGCCGCCCGTGGGCAACGCCTTCACCGTCGGCGTCTCGGCGTCGTACGAGATCGACGTGTGGGGACGGCTTCGCCGCGGAGAACGTGCGGCGCAGGCGAACCTGCTCGCGAGCCGCTACGGCCGCGACACGGTGCAGATCACGCTTGCGGCCACGGTCGCGCGAACCTACTTCGGCGTGCGGGCGCTCGATGCACAGCAACGTGCCTCGCAAGAGATCCTGGACGCCGCCACCGAATCGCTCGACCTCGCCACCAAGCGGGCCGACGCAGGCCTCGTTCCCGCGCTCGACATCTACCAGGCCGGTTCACTTCGTTCCACCGCGTCGGCGCAGCTGAAGGAAGTTGCGCGCCTGCGCGCCGCGCTCGAGCACCAGTTGGGCGTGCTCACGGGCCGCCTCGACGTGAAGGTCCCCACGGGACGCCTGGTCTCGCTGCCGATCCCGCCGCAAGCACCCGCGGGCCTTCCCTCGCAGCTCCTCGAGCGCCGGCCCGACGTGCGCGAAGCGGAGCAGCGCCTGGTCTCCGCCACGGAGCTGATCGGTGTCGCCCGAGCCTCGCAATTTCCCACGCTCGACCTCACCGCCGCCTTCGGCATCGCGAACCCGCAGATCTCCGATCTCTTCACCACGGGCTCGCGCTTCTGGTCCGTGGGCGCGGGCCTCGTCGGCCCGATCATCGACGGCGGCCGCTACGCCGCGCGCACCGATCAAGCCACGGCCCAGGCGCGCCAGGCCGAGGCGTCGTATCGCAAATCGGTGCAGGAAGCGTTCCGGGACGTGGCCGATGCGCTCAGCAACGTGCAGCTCGCGCAGGAGACGGAAGTCGAGCTGCAGCACCTGGTGGAGCAGGCTCGCCAGACGCTCACCCTCTCGCGGCAGCGCTACGAGAGCGGGTACTCGGCGTATCTGGAGGTGCTTGATGCGCAGCGCACGTTGAACGATTCGCAGATCCAGTTGATCCGCAATCGGCAGGCGCTCCTTTCCTTCACGGTGGACCTCATGGTCGCCCTCGGGGGCGGGTGGGACCCCTCACGGGCTTGAATGCAACCCTTGAACCACGGAGGCACGGAGTCACGGAGGGCCACGGAGGAACAGGGTCAGTTGACGAGTTTTTTGATGCCTTGGCGAAGGTACGCAGCGTTGAAGTTGAGCAGGAGTCCGACGCGATAGTCGAGTAGCTTTAGATGGGTCAGGAGCTGGGCCTCGTGGATGGGCAGGAGATGGTCAACGGCCTTGAGCTCGAGGACAACGGCATTCGCGACGACGAGATCCGCCCGATACGAGCATTCGAGTTGTATGCCCTTGAAACAGATGGGCACGGCGACCTCCTGCTGGACCTCCAATCCCCGCAACTCCAGCTCTCGAACGAGGCAAGCCCGATAAGCGCTTTCCAGCAATCCGGGACCGAGGAATCGGTGCACCTCGATCGCACCCGCGAGGATCGTCTCGGTCATTTCCTTGTGTACGAGGGGCTTGGCGCGAAGTGTGGTCTCCATGACCTTCCAACGCCGACCCGGGCATTTCGCTGACATCCGTCCTTCGTAGCCTTCCGCCTTGCAATTTCTCCGTGGCCCTCCGTGTCTCCGTGCCTCCGTGGTTCAAGGGGTCCCAAAGGCGCCGAAGGCGCGCTATATCCGCAAGAGCATAGCGACCGCTACAGATTTGACAGCGGCCCTGCGCAAGTCGCAGTGTGGGCAGGCAGCCATCCGCTACCTGAGGAGGTAACCCACATGCCCACGACAATAAATCTGAACGGCAAAGCGGTTTCGGTGGACGCTTCGCCGGACACGCCCATGCTCTGGGTCCTTCGGGACCATCTCGGAATGACCGGTACCAAGTTCGGCTGCGGCGCGTCGCTGTGCGGCGCTTGCACCGTGCACGTCGACGGCGTTCCCGCCCGCTCGTGCGTGACGCCAATGTCCGCAGTGGCCGGGAAAAAGGTAACAACCATCGAGGGCGTCAGCGGCAAGGTGGCGACCGCCGTGCAGGCCGCGTGGGACAAGGTGCAGGTTCCGCAGTGCGGCTACTGCCAGTCCGGCCAGGTGATGGCCGCCACGGCGCTCCTCACCAAGACGCCGAACCCCACCGACGCGCAGATCGACGAGGCGATGAGCGGCAACATCTGTCGCTGCGGCACGTATGGCCGCGTTCGCACCGCCATCAAGGACGCCTCGAAATCACTGGGAGGAAAAGCATGAGCGCGCTCCCCGTTACCCGTCGTGAATTCCTGAAGGTCTCTGCCGTCGCCGGCGGTGGGCTGATGATCGGCATCAACCTCGGCGCGAGTTCCACCGCCGAAGCCGCCGCCACTGCCGCCGGATTCGAGAACGCGTGGATCAAGATCACGCCCGACGACAAGATCACCTTCATCTGCCACCGCAACGAGATGGGCCAGGACGTGCACACCTCGCTCGCGATGATGCTGGCCGACGAGCTGGGCGTCGATCCGCGCAAGGTCACGATCGTGCAGGCCGGCTCGAACCCGAAGCTCTACATCAACAAGCTGCTGGGCGGCCAGATCACCGGCGGCAGCACGAGCATCCGCGATGCGTGGGAACCGGTGCGCATGGCCGGTGCCAGCGCGCGCACGATGCTGGTCGGCGCCGCGGCCACGGAGTGGAAGGTGCCCGTGACCGAGGTCAAGACCGAGAACGGCATGGTCGTGCACGGCACGAAGAAGATTTCGTACGGCAAGCTCGCCACCGCGGCCGCCAAGCAGCCGGTGCCGGGTAGCGTCGCCATGCATTCGAAGTCGCAGATGACCGTGATCGGCACCAACGTCCCCCGCCTCGACGGCGCGGACAAGGCGCGCGGCAAGACGGTCTTCGGCATCGACGTGAAGCAGCCCGGCATGCTCTATGCCGCGATGCAGCACTCGCCCGTGATCGGCGGCAAGGCCGTCTCCGTGGACAGCGCCGCCGCCGAGAAGATGAAGGGCGTGAAGAAGGTCGTGAACATCGGCGACGGCGTGGCCGTGATCGCCGACCATTACTGGAGCGCACGCCAGGCCGCCGACGCGTTGAAAGTCACGTGGGACGACGGCCCGAGCGCCAAGGTGAGCACCGCTTCCGTATGGGCGACGCTCGAGAAGGCCAAGGACCGGCCTGGTTTCGTCGCCGGCAAGAAGGGTGACGTGACGGGCCCGTTGGCCAGCGGCGCGATCGAGGCGACGTACTCCTGCCAGATGCTGTCGCACGCCACGCTCGAGCCGCAGAACTGCACCGCGCGCGTGACCAAGGACGGCATCGATGTCTGGGCGCCGACGCAGTTTCCGCAGGGCGCGGAAGGCACGGCCGCGGCGGTCTCGGGCATGAAGGCCGAGCAGATCCGCATTCATCCCCAGTTCATCGGCGGCGGCTTCGGGCGCAAGCTCGAGAACGACTTCATCGCGCAGGCGGTGTTGATCGCGAAGGCGATGCCCGGCGTGCCGGTGAAGCTCACGTGGACGCGCCCCGAGGACATGAGCCACGACTTCTACCGTCCGCCCAGCCTGCACGTGATGAAGGCCGCGGTGAAGGACGGCAAGGTCGTCGCCTTCGCTTCCAAGATGATCTCGCCCTCGGTCACGGCGCGGGCGTTCCCGTCCGTCGTGAAGGACGGCAACGATCCCTTCATGACGGAGGGCCTGGTCAACTTCACCTACGACATCCCGAACGTGGAGCTGCGCTCGGTAATCGAGGAGGTGGGTGTCCGCGTCGGCTACTGGCGCTCGGTCAGCAACGCGCTGAACGCCTTCGCCACCGAGGGCTTCATGGACGAACTGGCGCAATCGGCGAAGCAGGATCCACTCGCCTTCCGCCTCGCGATGCTGAACGGCATGCCGGCGCAGAAGGCCGCGCTGCAGAAGGCCGCGGAGCTCTCGGGCTACACGGCCACGCCCGCCAAGGGCCGGGCCTTCGGCGTCGCGTCGATGGAGTGCTACGACACGCACTGCGCGATGATCGCGGAGGTCTCCGACCAGGGCGGCAAGGTGAAGCTGGAGAAGATCACCGTCGTCGCCGACGCGGGCCTCATCGTCCACCCGGACCAGGCGGTGGCCCAGCTCGAAGGCGGCATCGTGACCGGCCTCATCTCGACGCTGCGCAGCAAGATCACGCTCAAGGACGGCCGCGTGGAGCAGAGCAACTTCCACGACTTCCAGCTTCCGCGCATGACCGACGTGCCGCCGATTCAAGTGGCCTTCGTCGGCAATCGCGACAAGCCGGGCGGCCTGGGCGAAGTGGGCGTGCCGCTCGTGGCGCCGTGCGTGGCCAATGCGGTGTTCAACCTCACCGGGAAGCGCATCCGTGCGCTGCCGCTCGAGGATGGAGGTGTCACCTTCGCGTAGTCGCCGGGCGGTCGCCCGGCGTTCGCTGCGCACTTGGGGCCCCTTGAACCACGGAGGCACGGAGACACGGAGGGCCACGGAGGAATACTTGTTCGGTCGCGAGTGACATGACCGGCGATGGATCGCAATCGCTGGATATTGCGTCCCTACAAGCCTTTCTCCGTGGCCCTCCGTGTCTCCGTGCCTCCGTGGTTCAAGGGGTCCCAAGTGCGCCGCGAGGCGCGTGAAGCGCGAGTAGCCACGGTGTAAGCTCCCTTCATGCGAAAACTCCTTACCCTCCTCGCGTCCCTTCTCGTCGCCGGCTGCGCGACAACTCCGCCGCACGTGATGCCCACGCCGGCCATGTTCAAGGATCCCCGCCTGGACTTCACCAAGGCGGATTCCCCGGCCCTGCGCTCCACGCGCCTTCCCGTCTTCTACGCCACCACGCGCGCCGCGGCCCGTCCGGGCACGGAAGGCCACTACGTGAACTCGCCGGGCGAGGGCACGACCCTCGGCGTGGCGAACGTGCGCCTCGGCGAACCCGGCTGGACGTGGGACGACCTCATCGCCTCGGACATCTCCAGCAGCGTCGACAAGATCCGCATCGGCGCGGTGGAAAGCGTGCAGGAGATCGCGACCTTGAAGGGCGGCGCGGAGCCGGACGAGGGCGAACGCCGCTTCATCGCCGCCATCGACGCGCAGATCGCCCGCTCCAACAACAAGGAAGTCGTGATGTACCTGCACGGCTACCGCGTCGAGTTCGACGAGGTCGCGGTGCAGATGGGCTCGTTCGCGCACTTCCTCGGCCACAGCGCGATGGTCACGTTCCAGTGGCCCACCGGCATGATGTTCTGGAACTACGTGACCGACTGCCCGCGAGCCGAGCGCTACATCCCGGACATCGAGCGCACGATCGCGCTGCTCGCCCACACGAAGGCCACCAAGATCAACCTCCTCGCGTACAGCTGCGGCTCGCCGCTGATGGCCGCCGCGCTCGCGAAGCTGCGGGCTCGCCACCCCGGGGAAAATCGCGACCAGCTGCAGAAACGCTATCGCATCGGCAACGTCATCTTCGCGGCCTCGGACGTGGACCTGAAGACCTTCGCGAGCGAATACGTGCCGCCGGCGTCCGATCTCTCCCAGCAGCTCATCATCTACGCGTCGCGCAACGACCGCGCGCTCGGGTTCTCGACGCTCATCGCCGGCGCCTCGCGTCTCGGACGGCCCGACATCAACGACCTGTCCACGGAGGAGATCGAGCGCCTGGCCGGGGAGAAGGGCCTGCAGTTCATCGACATCTCCGACGTGCGGGGCGCCCACGAGATGGGCGGCATGAAGGGCCACGGCTACTGGTACGCGAACGACTGGATCTCGACGGACATCACGCTGTCGTTGCGCCACCCCGTACCGCCCGAGAAGCGCTGCCTCGTGCCCAAGGGGAAGCAGAAGAAGGTGTGGGTGATGAGGGACGACTATCCGAAGTGCGTGGCCGACGAATTCCTCGTGGCCTTCCCGGCCCTGCGCCGAACGCCCTAGTACTCCACGTCGTAGCGGATCCAGCGAATTTCCGAGCCGCCCGCTTCCTGGGATTCGTTCGAGGCGAGCATCTGTGCCTTCGTCATCACGGGCCTCCCGGGCACGCCGCGCTCGTGCACCGCACGCAGGGCGGGCTTCGAAGTGGTGGGGCAGGTGAGCCGGGCCGCCGCCAGAACCGCGCCCTGCGACTCGACCTGCGAGGCGATCTCGACCCGGCAGGAGGCGATCACCGTGGCGCTCACGCCGATCGATGCCGTCCGCTGGCCGGCCTGCGCCGGGAGCGCGGCTGTCGCGAGGAGGATCACCAGGGGCAGGAGGAAACGCATGCGCCCATGGTGATCGGCGGCGCGAAGCGCAACTGACAACAATTGTGTCGGGCGGGGCGAGGAATTCACAGGCCCAGCTTGGGCGCTACCTCATCCCCGGGGCATCGGGAAAAACCTGATTCCGAGGCCGAAAAATCCTACAAAACGGCTAGTAATTCATCGTGAGGACGACGCTCCCGGTGTAGGTCCCCACCCGTACGTCCTGCCGCGCGGGAATCCGCCCGTAGATGGTGTGGAACGCGAGCCGGACGGTGTTCTGCGCATTGAGCGGCTGGAGCGAGGTCGCCACGACCGAGGTGCCCCCGGTTCCGTTCCCCCAGATCGTGGCCGGGGTCATCGCCGGGGACGTGTAGAGGTTGTAGCGGATGGTATTGGCGCCGTTGTTCATCGTGCGGTTCGCGTAGGTGCCGCCGCCGACCGAAAGCGTCAGCGTGTAGGACACCGTCTCGGTATTCGGCGGCGGGTCGCGGGTGCAGATGATGAGGATATTGGTCGTCGAGTCGGTCGGCGTGGCATCGAGGACGTCGTAGTTCCCGAAGTTCAGCGTCGACGAGAAGATCGAGCAATCGGCCGCGGCCAGCGCGGAGGGCGCGAACGCCAGGAGCGCGAGCGCGGCGAACGGGGTTCCGGCGAGGGTCTTCAGTCTCATCATCTCAGCCTGCAAGTGTAGGTCCCCAGGAGGGGTTGTGGATCGTCGCCGGGCTTGAACGGGATGGTGACCGCGCAGTTTCGCCCACCCCAGCTTACGCGTACCCGGTTGCTCGCCTGCAGCCCGGTGAGGTACGACTGCCCGCGCTCGGCGACCGGGAACTGATCTCCCGTGTCCACGAGCGTCGCGATGCTGCCCGAGGGCAGGTCCTTGCCCGTCTCGTCGACGAAGTGGGCGATGCCGCCCAGCGACTGCTTCACCGGGAAGCGCACGACCACGCCGCTCTTGATGTAGGGCGTGGCGTCGAGCTTGAGCGTCAGCACCTCCGCGCTCATGGGGATGTCGAGCTGCTCGATGGAGAGCCGGTTCTGCTGGTAGGGACGCAGCCTCGAGATGAACAGGTTGCCGCCCGCGTTCGTGCGCCCGATCTCCTGGTTGTCGAGGTACACGCGCACGTTCGGGAACCCGGGGATCTGCACCAGGCCGAAGGCGTCCTCCACGCGGCGGCCCGCGATCAGCTCGTCGGCCATGTAGATCAGCGAGCCCGAGGCGCCGATGCGCGCCGACGTGCTGTTGGCCTGGCGCGCCACCTCGAGGCTGTAGAGGCCGGCGCGGTTCTGGTAGCGGATGTCGGCGATGGCGCGCTCCTGGTCGGAGATGTCGATGCGGTAGCCGTATCCGTCGCCCGTGGGAAGGTTGCGCTGCAGGCCCACGCGATTCTCGGTGCGCCGCGTGCGGTCGGCCTCCGTCACCGTGCTGGTGACGCTCGCCGTCGTCACGAAGTCGATCGGCAGCGCGTAGCTCAGGAAGACCTGGTTGTTCCTCACGCCCGAGAGCGACTTCACCGCGGAGAGCGTGACGAAGCCCCAGTCCTTGAAGCTGTGCGTGAGCGTGAGCTGCGCGAACTCGATCGGTTCGTCGCGTACTCGCTCGATGAGCGCATAGCCCGCGCCGATCGACGATGCGCCGAGGCCGTAGCTCGCGAACGCCGAGATCTCGCGCCTTGAGGGCGGGATGTCGCCGTTGGCGACCGTGCGAAAGCTCTCCGAGGCGAGCTTCGCCTGGGCGCCGAAGTTGAAGGTCGTCGAGCGCCGCTCCCAGCCGTACACCCACAGGTGGCCTTCGCGCCGGTCGCGTTCGCCGTCGGGCTTGTCCTGCGACCACGCGCCCGCCGCGAAGAATTGCCCGATGGCGCCGAGCACCCACGTCGCGCCGCCGCCCACCGCCATGTGCTGGCGCGCGCCCTCGGCCGCGCCCTCGATCGTGAGGTCGTCGTTGATGCCGCGCCGCCACACGCCGGAGGCGAAGCCCGCGCCGTACTCGTTGCTCGCAATCCCGTAGTCCTCGCGCAAGGCCCCGGCCTGGATCGTCCAGTCGTCGAGGCCGGGGCGGAGCAGCGTCGTGCTGCCGTAGAGCGATTGCATGTAGACCTGCTCGCGCCCCAGGAGGTCGCGCACCACGAGGCGAAGCTGTCCCTGGCCGCTCACGGTGGGGAGGTCGTTCAGCGTGAACGGCCCCGCGGGCACGTTGAGCGTGCTCGAGAGCACGTTGTTCACATAGACGTCGACGGTGGAGGGCAGCGGCGTGGCGCCCGTCATCGCCGTGAGCGGATAGGTGATGAGCGTCGGCTGCGTCGCGAAGTTGGTGCCGTACTGGATGCCGCCGAAGCGCGTAAGCGGCGCCCACGCCGGAGCGCGCGTGATGGTGTCGCCGATGCGCCAGCTCGCAAGCGCCGAGGGCTGGTCGATCGTGAACAGCGTGTCCAGCCGCAGCAGCCCGCGGTCCGGCCCGTTCGCGTTGCCGAACGTGGACTGCGTGAAGACCCCGTACGGCGTGAAGATCCCCAGCTCCGCCTGGCCGCTGGTGAGATTCTTCGCCTGGCCCGCGGCGTCGGTCTGCTGCGAGATGAGGTCGTAGGTGAGGAAGGCGCCCGTGCCGGGACGCGTGGCATCGACCAGCGCGGGCGGCGGCAGCGTGATCTGCTGCGCGTTGAAGATCGCGGGCACCGCATCGATCGCGAGCGACTGGGTCAGCTCGTCGAACGCGTAACGCAGACCCTCGATGCCATCCAGCGGATAGAAGTCATCCTTGTCGACGTGAACCGCCGATACGCGCGCGGCGAGATCGAGGCGCAGGCGCCTGGCCTCGGCGGCCCCAAGGAAGAACTGCTTGCCTTCCGCGCCCGCGCGCAGGATCAGCGCGCCGTCGGAGACCGCTTCTCCGTTCAGGCGCAGCGCGACGAACGCCGGATACGGATTGACCAGCGTGTCCTGCGCCCAGGCATCGGCGAGCCCTGCGGCCGCGAGCAGCAGCGCCGCGAGGAACTGGCGAACCGTCATTGCTTCCCGGGCGCGGCCTCCACCGGAACTTCGGCGTCCACGTCGCCCGAGTCGGTGTGCGCGACGACGCGAAGCTTCCCCTTGGGCGCGCGCGAGAGCGGCAGCTGCCACGTGATCGTCTGCCGGGCCAGGATGTAGCGCGGTTGCTGCGACGAGGCGATCGCGACCTTGTCCTGCTCGTCCTGCACGGCGATGTCCAGCAGCTGGATGTGCGAGTTCGCGGGATTGGTCGCCACGAGCGTCACCTTGCCGTCGGCGACCTGCGCCTTCCAGACCGGCGCCAGCGTCTGCTTCACCTTCGGCGCGATGAACACGGGGATGCCGATGTTGAGTGCCACCTGCAGGCCCTGGAATCCCGGCTTCGGCGGCCCGGGCACCTCGGTGATGAAGAGGCGGAAGGTCTGCTGCGTGTCGCTGGGCTCGGCTCGGCGCAGGCCCACGCGCACGGTCTGGCTGCCGCCGGGCTGCAACGTGAAGATCGGCGGCGTGGCGATGAGGTCGGTGCTCGGGGTGTACGCGTCCTCGCCGTTCTCCTGCTTCCAGTTCACCGCGCGCAGCTGGACCACCACGCTGTCGGTGGTGGATTCGTTGCGAACGTTGACCGGAGCCGTCGGCGCGGACGGAGAAAGCTCAATCCGGACGGGGCTCACCTGGAACGACCCGGCAAGGGCCGATCCGGCGGCGGTGAGCAGCCCGGTCAGTGCGGCGAGGGGCAGGAGCAGCTTGAATCGCATGGGGGAGTCTCGGCGAGGAACGTCGGAACCGTGAGCCTACCAAGAGAAAGCGCCCGAAGGCCGGGAGGGCAATCGGGCGCTGGAAACAAGCCACGGAAGGGGGCCTTCCGTGACCTGGACTAGCCTGTTGTTGAAACGCAGTCGTTAGAACGTGATCGTCGCCGTCACGGTGTCCGTGTAGCTGCCGTTCGGGGCGCTCTGGCCGGCCGGGACCTGGCCGCACACGTTGTAGCTGCGCGAGGCGGTCGTCGGGGCGGCGGTGAGGGCGAAGCCCGGCACGGCGACCGGGAACGCGGTCACGTAGGCGCAGGCGGCACCGGCGGCGTTCGACGTCGGCTGGAACACGTCGTAGTTCAGGAAGTTCACGCCGCCGCTGATCATGCGGCGCTGGGCGCCGGAGACGTTCAGGCCGTTGTCGATGGCGACCGCGGGCGTGGCGCCGACGGTGCAGACGAGCTGGACCTGGCCCGTGCCGGCCTTGGCCGTCGCGGACAGGGGGTCGTACACGCCGAAGGTGATCGGCACGGTCGTGAGGATGCAGTTGGCGCCGACGGTGGCGGTGACGGCGACGTTGCCCGTGGTCGTCGCGGCCATGGCGGCCGAGGACGAGGCGATGAGGGCGGCGGCGATGAGGATCTTTTTCATGTTGGCTCCTGGAGCGTTCGTGAGGTTGGGGATTCGTTAGAACGTGATGGTCGCGACCACGGTGTCCGTGTACGCGCCGACCGGGACGCTCACGCCCGCGGCGATCGAGCCGCAGAGGTTGAACGTGCGCGCGGCGGTGCTCGGCGCGGCCGGCAGGGCGAGGCCCGGGGTGGTGTTCGGGTAGTCGGTCGTCGCGCCCGTGCAGCTGGCGGCGGCGGCGGTCGAGGTCGGACGGTAGATGCTGTACGGCAGGAAGCTCGTGCCGTCCGTCATGCGACGCGTCGTGCTGAAGTTGGCACCGTTACCCAGCGCGACGGAGGGCGCCGTGCCCTGCGAGCAGGTGAGGGCGACCGAGCCGGTGGCCGTCGAGGCCGTGGCGGAGAGCGAGTCGTAGTTGCCGAACGCGATCGGCGTCGAGGTGACCGTGCAGTTCGCGATCACGGTGGTGGTCACGCCCACGTTGGTGCTGGTGGTCGCGGCCATCGAGGAGAAGGAAGCCGCGCAGAAAACCGCGGCGAGCGCTACCTGGATCTGTTTCGTCTTCATTTGTGTCACTCCTAGTCAAAGTGGGTTAGGTTTCATCGGAGCCCCGTTTCTTCCTGCACGTTTGCTCTCGAACAGGTGCCATTCTGCCTACGCACTTTGGAAAATTGAGTGGCGTAACGCACAGATTTGACTGGAGAAAAATTGGGTTTGTGATCGAAAAGGGGTGTTTGCTTACGCTGGTAGCGATTAGACGCCCAAATCGCCTACCGCTGTAAGAAAACCGGGCCTGTCCTACAAGGACGTCTCATTTTGGCCGATAGCGGCAGCCCGACCGGGGGCGCGAAGCTGGGCGCATGTTGATCGCGCTCGCCCTGCTGCTGACCCTTCCGCTCCTGTTCATCGCCTCCCAGGCGGTGATGTACCTGCGGCGCATCCGCTTCTCCGAATCGCTGGTCGCCCGCTCGGTTTGCGCGCAGTCCGTGCCCGAGGACGCCCGCCGGACGCTGGTGGTGGTGGGCGACAGCCTCGCCGTGGGGGTGGGGGCGCGTGCCGAGGAGTCCGTGGCCGGCCGGGTGGCGGCCGCTTTCCCGCACGTCCGCGTCTTCAACTATTCAAAGGCGGGGGCCCGGGCGCGCGACGTGGCGGCCCAGCTCGCCCGCTATCCGGACGGCAAGGCCGACGTGGTCCTGCTCCAGGTGTGCGCCAACGATGTCTGCGGCCTGCATCGCATCGACACGATCGAGGCCCAGCTCCGCGGCGTGATCGGGACGGCCCACGGCCTGGGCGCCCGGGTGTTCCTGATGCCGGGCAACAACTTCTGCCTGGCTCCCTTCTTCATGTGGCCGGCCCAGCCGCTGCTCACCTACCGGGCGATTCGGATCCGCTCAATGCTCTCGCGCCTGGCCGAGCAGACGGGGGTCGAGTTCGTTGACCTTATATATGACCGCCACGAAGACCCCTTCCTCCGGGAGCCCCAGCGCTACTTCAGCGAGGACCTGATCCATCCGTCCGCGGAGGGGTACGCGCACTACTTCTCGCAGCTGCTCGCCAAGGGGAAGCTCGACCGCTACCTGTCGGCCTAGCCGGGCTGGAGGTGGCGCGCGGTGAGGGGCATGCCCATGGGATCGTCGAGGCTCAAGTGGCCCGTGGCCACGAACGCCTCGAGCGCGGCGCGATGGGTCGCCAATCCGGGGATGCGGCGTTCGAGGATCGGCCGTTGCTCCTGGAGATCGAGCCCCATCAGGACGCGCGGCAACGCCAGGCCGGCGACGGCTTCGGGCCCGGAGAGGATCTGCATGCCGAAGAGACGGCCGTGGAAACCGATCTGGTCTTCGCACACGGCGGTCAGCACCCATTTCGAGCGCCGCAACGAGGCCTGCGCGAGCACGCCCTTGAAGAGGTGGAAGCGTGCGGTGCGCGCTTCGTCCCCGCAGCCGGGACCGACGTGCGTCATGTCCATTTCGACGAACGAGGCATCGATGCCGAGCGCGGCTTCGATCTCGTGGGCGAACGCGCCCGCGGCCGGAAGCGGCGAGTGCCTGGGCGGGGTGCTTTCCATCACGCGCGCGGTCGCCGCGGGCCGGCCGTTGCGGCGAAGCAGCAGCGTCATCGCATAAGGCCTGTCGTCGTGCGCGTCGCCGAAGCGCGGAGGTGAGTCGTCCGCGATGTCGCCCCGCTCCAGCAGGGACACATAGCGGACTGCCCGCACGGCGTCCCAGTCATCCGCCGCGGCAACGCAATTCAGGCTGAAGGACGATGCAGGCAGGAAGGCCGGGGCGTTCATCGATTGCGGGCGTGTCATCCGAAGAACCGATGTTCGAAGGTTAGAACTGCGCGCGGAAAAATGCCCCACCCGGGCGGGTGGGGCTTCGGCTCGTGCACCGTGAACGATTTACCGGAACGCCGGGCCGTGGATCCACGCGACCATGGCATGGCGAACGCCGCTCTCGATTCGCAGCACCCGATGCGGGATGTAGGCGGGAAACACGAGCACGCTGCCTCGCGCCCGGAATCCTTTCATCACGCCGTGCGGGCAGAGCTCCAGCTCGCCGCCGCGATAGTCCGCGGGATCGGAGAGCTGGATGGAGACGCTCAGCTTGCGGTTGGACGCGCGGCCCGCGGTGAGATCCGAATGCCACTCGAAGCCACCTCCGGCGCCGTACTCGACGCAATGCAGCGGCTCACCGAATCCGGAGAGGTCGAACGCGAGGATGCCGTTGGCTTCATGCACCGCGCGCGCGACGCGATCGAAGATCCAGCGGTTGCCCGCTTCCTGCTCCATCCACGACGTGACGCAGACGCGGTAGGAGGGATCTTCCGAAGTGCAGCGCCCGTCCCAGCGCGGGCGCGAGCGGCCGAGCTCGATGATGCGCTCGCATTCCGCGGCATCGAACACACCCTCCAGCAACTGCACGTCCTGGAGATGGGGATTCGGCCGCAGGCGCTCGCCGCCGGGCGCGGTGAAGCCTTCGCCCGTGGGGTCGATGAAGGCGATGCCGCTGGACGACCCGGGAGGCGGAGCCCAGAGGAACGGCAGCTCGCGCGCGCTCATCGCGCGGGCGCTCCGAGCGCGGCGGAAACCTCCACGCAGCAGACCTCCGCATACACCATGCCCGCGGCCTGCAGCGCGGCCCACTTGTCCTTCATCTCTTGGATCGCCTGGTCGGCGGTGGCGTGGAAGCGGCCGATGCGCACGCGGCCTTCCGGATCGCCCTTCTGCAGCTCGGAGCGGCGGGCGGCGTCGGACTTCTCCAGCGGCTGGGAAATGCCGATCGCAACCGGAGCGTCGATGTCGCGATGGATCATGACGATGCCGGCAACGGGGCCCGCGGCGGCGCCCGCGCCAAGCGGGTTCGCGCGCCGAAACGTACTCGCCGTGGAAGCGCCACGCGAGTCCAGCGTGACGGACGAGGGGCCATACGCGACGCAGAAATAGGTCATCATTTGCGAATTCATGGGTATCTCCTGATTTGGGTGGCAGTAGAAGCAGACGGGATTGTTGCGGGCAGCGGGGATAGCGTAGGAGCGCGGGCGGAAAACTTCCCCGCCCACTTGGGGGGGGACAAGGAGCGATGCTTCGACCGATGATGTTGCCGCGTGCCGGCGCGACGAGAGCCATCGCGCTGCTGGCGGCGGGACTCGCGCTCGCGGGCGCGTGCACGGCGGGCGCGGCGGAGCGCCTGGTGCTCTACTTCAACGAAGACAACGAACGCGTGCAGGTCGCGTTGTCGCGGCTGCGCGCGGCGATGCTGAAGCAGGGCGTGGCGGCGAGGCACGAAGTTCGCGTCGAGCATGTCGCCGTCGACTACGCGGACCTCCCCGGCATCCGCCGTTCGCTGCGCGCCGCGCAGGCCCGGCATCCGGCGGCCATCGTCGCGGCCACCGCGGAGATCGCCCAGCTCGCGCGCGAGGAAGGAATCACCACGCCCCTCGTGTTCGGCATGCACCAGGATCCGATCACGCTCGGGCTCGCCGCTTCCTTCCGCAAGCCGGGCGGCACGATGACGGGCCTCACGCTCTACCGCGCCGACGAGGGCAAGCAGCTCGAGCTGCTGCGCGAGGTCGCGCCGCGTGCGACGCGGCTCGGCGTGCTGGTCGACGAATGGTGGGACCGGGGACCCTCGGATCGCCATCCCTCGGTCGAGGTGCTCGATCGCATCGCGGGGCCGCAGTTCGGCTTCCGGATGGAGTACTTCCGTGCCGATTCGCCCGCGGAAGTCGAAGCGGTCCTGCGAACGCCGAAGGCGCGGCTGATGGATGCCTGGTATGTGCCGCCGATCCGGATCGCCTTCGACCATCCGGCGCAGGTCGCGCGGTCGCTTTCGGCGACGGGCAAGCCCGCCCTCTACGCGCTCAGCCTGCTCGCCCAGCAGGGCGGGCTGGTTTCCTACCAGAGCGTGTTCGAGGATCCCTTCGAGAGCTGGGCGCAGATGATCGCGCTCGTCCTCGACGGATTCTCGCCCGGGGAGATCCCGGTCGAGCGCCCGCGCGTCTTCGAGCTCAGCGTGAACGTGGGCACCGCGCGCGCGCAGGGGATCGCCATCCCGAAATCCGTCCTGCTGAGGGCCACCCATTTCTACTGAGCCCGAGTCCTCACACCCGCCTGCGGCCTCGCGGGGACTCTTCCGCAAGTACGCCGCGGTCCTGCTGCTGCTGGTGGGCGGCACGCTCGTCGTATCCCAGCTGATCGGCGTGTCGTTCGACTACACGGAGATCCAGGAGTCCTCGACGGCCGCGCAGGCGCTGGAGGTCCGCTCGGCCGTCGACACGATCGACCAGCACATGCTCGGTATCGAGCGCCAGGTTCGCGAGGTGAGCGCGCTGCCGTGGAGCAGCGGACTGCTCGGAGCGGAAGACCGGCGCCAGGAGTACCAGCGCCTCATGAAGCTGGTGCCGGCGATCGCGGAGATCCGCTACGTCGACGCGCTCGGCGTCGAGCGAATCCGGGCCTCGCGCACGGAGCGCGACGTGATCGACGGCCGACAGCGCAGCGAGTCGGCGACGGAGCTGCGCGAGGCGCGAAGGACGGGATCCTATGTTTCGGAGGTTTACTTCGCGGAGGGATCCGAGCCGTACACGACGTTCGCGTCGCGCGACCGCGATGGCCAGGGCGTGACGCTCGTCGCGATCAATCTCAAGTTCATCGGCGACGTCGTCTCGCGCATCCGCATCGGGCACGCCGGCCGCGTGTACGTGGTCGACAGCGCGAGCCGACTGGTCGCGCATCCCAGCCAGAGCCTCGTGCTTCGCCAGACGAGCCTGCGCGACGCTCCGGCGTTCCGCTTCATCTCGAACCGGCTCGACAGCGAGCCCGGAACCGCCGTCTCCATGTTCGAATCGCTGGACCTCGACGGGCGCGAGGCGATGGTGTCGGCCGGACCGCTCTCGACTGCGCCGTGGGTCCTGGTCGCGGAGCAGCCCCGATCGGAGGTCCTCTCTCCTCTCTATAGCCGCCTCGTTCGCACGGCGCTGCTCACGCTGGCGGGCCTGCTGCTGGCGATCGCGGCCAGCGCCATCCTCGCGCAGCGCCTCGCGAGCCCGATCCTGGCCGTGCGCAAGGGAGCCGAGCGCATCGCGCACGGCGACCTCTCGGCGCGCATCGACGTGCGCACCGGCGACGAGGTGGAGGCGCTCGCGCGCGAGTTCAACTTCATGGCCGACCAGCTCCAGGAGTACACGTCCGGGCTCCAGCAGAAGGTCGCGGCGAAGACCGCGGAGGTCGAGCTCGCCAACCGCCACAAGAGCGAGTTCCTCGCCAACATGTCGCACGAGCTGCGCACGCCCCTGAACGCCGTGATCGGCTTCTCGGATGCGCTGCGCGAGGAGATGTTCGGCAACCTGAACGCGAAGCAGATGGAATACGTGCGCGACATCCACGCGTCGGGGCAGCACCTGCTCTCGCTCATCAATGACATCCTCGATCTCGCGAAGATCGAGGCGGGTCGCATGGAGCTGGAGGTGAGGACGTTCGACGTCGCCACGGCGCTCGAGAATTGCCGGGCGCTGATTCGCGAGCGCGCGCACAACCAGCGCCTCACCCTCGAGTTCCGCCTGCCGCCCGCACTGGGGCCGTGGAGGGCGGACGAGCGCAAGTTCAAGCAGATCATGCTGAACCTGCTGTCCAACGCGGTGAAGTTCACCCCCGCGGGCGGAACGGTCCGCGTCGAGGCTTCCAACGGCGGGGACTGGCTCGAGGTGCGCGTGAGCGACACGGGCCCGGGGATCGCGAAGGCCGACCAGGCGGCGATCTTCGAGGAATTCCGCCAGCTGCGCGCGGGCGGCGAGAAGGACGAAGGCTCGGGGCTGGGCCTCGCGCTCGCGCGCCGGCTGGTGGAGCTGCACGGCGGCGACATCGCGGTGGACAGCGACGCCGGGCGCGGCGCGACCTTCACGGTGCGCCTGCCGCGGCGCGCGGCGGCCAACCGTGGGTAGGCGGCTGCTGCTCGTCGAGGACGACGAGCGGAGCCGCCGACTGCTCGTCGACGTCCTCGGCTACTACGGATTCGAGGTCGTGTCCGTGGGAAGCGGCGAGGAAGCGATCGAGGTGGCGCGCCGATCCCTGCCGGACGCGGCGCTGCTCGACATCCAGCTGCCCGGCATCAGCGGCTTCGAAGTGCTGGCGGCGCTGCGCTCGATGCAGGGGACCGACCGGTTGCCGATCCTGGCCGTCACCGCATCGGTGATGCACGAGGAGCGCGCGCGCATCCTCGAGGCCGGATTCGACGCCTACGTTCCGAAACCCGTTAACATTCGGGAGCTCACCGAGTTGCTCCAGCGCTTGCTTCCTGAAAGCGGACCCCATGATCGCGGATAGCATCGAGGCCGTTAACGACGACGAGGCGAATCCCGGCCGCGTGCTGATCGTCGACGACACGCCGGGCAACGTGAAGATCCTCGAGGACCTGCTCGTCTACCACGGCTTCGACGTCGAGGTGGCGGTCGACGGCGAATCCGCGCTCGAGCACCTGCATTCGATGTCGCCCGATGTCCTGTTGCTCGATGTGATGTTGCCCGGCATCAGCGGCTTCGAGGTCTGCCGGCGCATCCGAGCCGACGCGCGCCATGCGCTGCTGCCCGTCGTCATGGTGACCGCGCTCGACAGCCGCGACGAGCGGGTCGAGGGGCTCGAGGCCGGCGCCGACGACTTCCTCTCCAAGCCCGTGAATCCGCCGGAGCTCCTCGCGCGCGTGAGGTCGCTGCTGCGCATCCGCCGCCTCTACGAGACGGTCCAGCGGCAGGCCGAGCAGCTCGCGTCGTGGAACCGCACCCTGGAGGCGCGCGTGGCCGAGCAGGTCGCGCACGTGGAGCGCCTGTCGCGCCTGAAGCGCTTCTTCTCGCCGCAGCTCACGGAGCTGATCCTCGCGGGAGGCGCCGACGATCCGCTGCAAAGCCACCGCCGCGAGATCACCGTCGTGTTCCTCGACTTGCGCGGCTTCAGCACGTTCGCCGAGGCCGCGGAGCCGGAAGAGGTGATGCGGGCCCTGCGCGAGTTCCACAGCGCGATGGGCTCGCGCATCCTCGAGTACCAGGCGACGCTGGAGCGGTTCACCGGCGACGGCATGATGGTGTTCTTCAACGATCCGCTGCCGATCAACGAGCCCGCGCGCCGCGCCGTGGAGATGGCGTTCGCGATGCAGGGCGACGCGCTCAAGCTCTCGGCCCAGTGGAAGAAGCGCGGCTACGTGCTGGGCCTGGGCATCGGCATCGCCCAGGGCTACGCGACCGTGGGCGCGATCGGCTTCGAGGGCCGCATCGACTACGGCGCGATCGGGACCGTGACCAACCTCGCCAATCGCCTGTGCGACCTCGCCGGGCCGGGCGACATCCTCGCGGCGCAGCGCGTGCATGCGGAGGTGGAGGCCCTCGTCTTCTCCGAGGACCTGGGCGAGGTGCCCGTGCTCGGGCTCGCGCGCCCGGCGCACGCCTTCAAGCTCCTCGACTACCGAGACGAGAAGCGGTGAAGCAGACCGCGGTGCGCGCGCGCATCCGGCAACTGTGCTGCCTGGGCCTGCCGGGGGAGCTCCTGATGGCCTCGCTCCTGCCGGCACTGCGCGAGCTCGTGCCGAGCGATTCGGCCGGATTCTTCTGGGTCGACGAGCACGGGGGAATGACGAACCTCTACGCGGAGCGCCTCCTGCCCCCGGAGGTGATGTCGCTCTATTTCGAGCGCTACTACGAGGGTCGCGAGGCGTCCTTCCGCCGTGCCTTCTCCGAGCGTGCGCAGGCGCCCGACGGTGTCGTGTCGACCACGCCCGACGCGGAGACCTGCAAGGGCGAGTACTACCAGGAAATCCTGCGCCGGCTCGACGCGCACCATGTCCTCTATGGGGTCGTGCGCGAACGTTCGACGCCGCTGGGGCAGATCTCGCTCTACCGGCCGGCCGACGCCCCCGCGTTCACGCCACGGGAGCGCGCGGACCTCGCGAGCGTGATGCGCTACGTCGCCCACGGGATCGCGGCGAGCAGCGCCGGAGCGCCCGAGCCCGGTACGGCCTTCGCCTTCGAGGACACCGAGGACGAGGCGATGCTGGTCGTGGACCGCGAGGGCGTCGTCCGCCACGCCACCGAGAAGGCGCGCAGGCTCGTGCTCCTCGCGACCACTTCGGAGATCAACCCATCCACGCTCGGTTCCGCCGTCAACGATCGCGCGGGCGCGGCGCTGAAGACCGCGTGCGAACGGCTCGCGGCCATCGAGCGCGGCGACGAGACCAGCGCGCCCACGCTGGTGCTCGAGTCGAAATGGGGCCGCTACGTGCTGCGGGCCTACTGGCTCGACGACGACCGCTCGGCTCACGCGCTGGTCGGCGTGCGCATCCAGCGCCAGGAGCCGATGATCCTGCGGTTCGTGCGCGCGATGGCGCGCCTGCCGCTCTCGCCGCAGCAGCGCGAGATCGCCCTGCTGCTCGCGCGCGGAGCGAGCAACCAGGACATCGCCGACAGCCTCGGCGTGTCGGGCAACACCGTGGCGTACCACATCAAGCAGCTGTTCCAGAAGCTCGACGTGCACGACCGCGCCGGCGCGGTGGCGCATATCGCTTCGGGGCGCACGTCGCTGCGCTCCTAGCGCTTCACGCCTTCGCGCCCGCGGAAACGCGCGGCAGGGTGAAGTGGAAGGTGGCCCCTTCGCCCGGCTTCGAATCCGCCCAGACGCGTCCTCCGTGCCGCTCGACGATGCGCGCCGCGAGCGCAAGCCCGATGCCGCTGCCGGGGAAGTCCGCGCCGTGCAGCCGCTGGAACACGCCGAAGAGCTTGGGTTGCGCGGCCGAGTCGAAGCCCACGCCGTTGTCGCGCACGAAGTAGATCTGCTCGGTGGCACTCGTGAGCGCGCCCACCTCCACGACCGGGCCGGAACCCTTCGAGGAAAACTTGATCGCGTTCGACAACAGGTTCGTCCACACCTGACGCAGCAGCACCGCGTCGCCCCAGGCGTGCGGCAGCGATCCGGCGTGGAAGTCGACCTCCACTCCGGCATAGGGAGCGCGCTGCACCTCGAAGACCTCGGCCACCATCTCGCCCATGTCGACGTCCGCGGGCTGCATCGACGCCGCGCCGAGCCGCGAGAACGCGAGCAGGCCCTCGATGAGGCCGACCATCTGCTGGGCTCGGCGCTCCACGACCGCGAGCTTGGAGCGGGCCTTGTCGTCCACGGCGCCGGCGAGCCCGCCGCCGATCAGCTGCACGAGCCCGATGATCGCGGTGAGCGGCGTGCGCAGGTCGTGCGACACGGAGTAGCTGAAGGCCTCCAGGTCCTTGTTCACTTCGCGCAACTGGGACGTGCGCTCGGCGACGCGCTGCTCGAGCTCGGCGTTCAGCCGGCGCAGGTCGCCCTCGGCGCTGCGCTGGTCGTCGATGTCGGTGACCGAGCCGATCCACTCGTCCACTTCGCCGCCGGTTTCGTCGATCGGCACGGCGCGCAGGTTGACGTAGCGATGGCGCCGCGAAGGCGCATGCCACAGTCGCGCATCGACGTCGAAGGCTGCGCCGCGCGCAAGCGCTCGTCCCCAGGCCACGTCGAGGTCCTGCCGGTCTTCCGGGGCGAACGCCGCCCGCCAGCCGAGCCCGCCGGATTCCTCCCGGGACTGGCCGGTGTACGCGTGCCACGAGGGCTGCTCTTCGGTGAAGCGGCCCTTGCCGTCCGCGGTCCAGAGGATCGAGGTGATCGCGTGGACGAGCGTGCGGTTGCGCCGCTCGCTGTTGCCGAGCGCGGCCTGGGCCTGGCGCCGGTCGGCGATCTCCTGCTCCAGCGCGACGTTCGACGTCTCGAGCACCTGCGCCCGGCGCTCGACTTCCTCCAGCATCGCGTTGAAGGCGTCGACGAGGTGGCCGATCTCGTCGTTCGAGGCCCGCGTGGCGCGAAGCGAGAAATCACGCTGGTCCATCACCCTTCGGGCAACGTCGCTCACCGCGAGGATCGGCCGCGTGACGACCGACTGCAGCCAGTCCGACAGGACCCAGGCGACCAGCAGGCTCGCGAGCATCACGACAGCGAGGATGGCGAGGTAGTTGAACAGGCGCTCGTAGAGCTCGTAGCGCGCGCGCACGTACACGGTGCCCACGATCTCGTTGTTCTCGATGATGCGGCGAAAGACCGAGACCTCGCGCCCGTGCACCTCGTAGCCGTCGGCGCCCGGCAGCGGCGGGAACGCGGCCGCGGCCTTCGGGTCCACGGAATAGCTCGTGAAGAGCTTGCCCTTGGTCGTGTACAGGGCCGCGGCGGTAAAGCGCGGCCGCGTCTTCAGCAGCGAGAGGTCGTCGCGCGCCGCGCTGAGGTCGTCGAACGCGAGCGCCGGGATGCTGGCGCGCCCGAGGATCTCCGCTTGCGTGATCACGTCGTCGACGGAGGCGACGTGGTAGTTGCGCAGGTCGTAGGCCACCATGCCGATGCCGGCCACGAGCAGGGCCGCGGCCGTCGAGGCGAGCACCACGGCGACGATCTTCGCGCGCAGCGTCTGGAGACGAATGCCCGGCATCAGTTCGCCCCCGCGCGCAGGTTGGTCGCGGCGGCGAGCAGGCGCGAGCTGAGCTTGATGCCGCGCTGCTCGGCCGAATCCATCGACACCTCGAAACGCACCTTGCCGTCGGTGACGGCGAAGTTGATGACGCTGCCCTGCGCGAGCGCGCCCTTCGAATCGGTCACCACGAGGGTGGGCTGCCTGGCACTGCCGCGGATCGCGGCGGCCGCCGCGGAGCGCGAAGCGAAGAGCACGTGCGCCCGCGGGAGGGGCTCGCCTTCACGCACCCGCCGCACCTCGATCGGCCGCGTGCCGAGCTGGCGGCCCGCGACGACTTCGGCGAGGTCCGCGGCGAGCGCATCCGCGTCGAGGACGGCGATGACGACGGGAGACTCGGGTTTCTCGAAAGAGCTTTCGGGCCACTCGACGTAGCCCGCGAACTTGTAGAGGTACGCGGCCTTGATGCGCCGCTCGGCCGTAGCGGCGTCATCGGCGCGGGCAGGGAGGGGATGGCAAAGTCCCGTGCCCGCGAGCACGAGGCACGAGAGTGCTGCGAGCGCCGCGCGCCGCCCCGTGGAATGTCGAGGCTCCACCATGCGATGCAGTCTAGGGGCGCGCGTGCGGACCCACCCCACCTGTGCGGGTAGTGTCGCCGCGATCGGCGTGCCGCTAGCCTCTCGCAAGGAACCGCGAAGGAGATGGCGTGGCTGTTTCAGCCTGTGATCGACGTTGGCGTGCGGCGCGTGCGTGGCCGATGGCCATGGCCGTCGCGATGACACCCGCGTTCGCCGCGGTGCCCTCGACCGATCGCCTCGCCGATCTCTCGCTCGAGCAGCTGGCCGACCTCGAGATCACGTCGGTGTCGAAGCGGCCCGAGCGCCTGCAGGATGCGCCCGCGTCGATCTACGTGATCACGGCCGAGGACATCCGCCGATCGGGCGTCACGCGCCTTCCCGAAGCGCTGCGGCTGGCACCCAACCTGCAGGTGGCGCAGGTGACCACGAACCAGTGGGCGATCAGTGCGCGCGGCTTCAACAATGCGATCGGCAACAAGCTGCTGGTCCTGGTCGACGGGCGCACGGTGTACACGCCGCTTTTTTCCGGCGTCTTCTGGGACGCGCAGGACGTGGCGCTCGAGGACGTCGAGCGCATCGAGGTGATCAGCGGCCCGGGCGCCACGCTCTGGGGCGCCAACGCGGTGAACGGCGTGATCAACGTGATCACGCGATCGGCGGGCGATACGCAGGGCGCGGCCGTGACGCTTGCCGGCGGCAGCCGCATCACCGCGGGCGAGGCGCGGTTCGGCGCGCGGTTCGACAACGGCCTCGCCTACCGGGTCTACGCGCTCGGCTACGACGAGGACGCCACCGAGCACCAGGACGGCACCTCGTCCAACGACGAATGGCGGAAGGCCCAGGTGGGCTTCCGCGCCGACTGGGGCGATCCGTCTTCGCGCTTCACGCTGCAGGGCGACCTCTACCGGGGCAAGGTCGACGCCACCGTGCCGCTGCTCGAGAACTCGGGCGGGAACCTGCTGGCCCGCTGGAGCCGGCAACAAGGCGACGGCTCCCGCAACAGCCTGCAGCTCTACTACGACCACACGTATCGCAGCGATCCGATCACGTTCGCCGATCGCATGGACATCCTCGACGTGGAGTACCTGCAGGCCTTCGCGCCGATGGGACGGCACGCCGTGCAATGGGGCGGCGGGTATCGGGCCGCGCGCGACCAGACGCAACCCCGCCTGCTGACCGCGTTCATTCCGCAGGACCGCAACCTCTACTGGGGCAACGTGTTCGTTCAGGACGAGGTCACGCTGTCGCCCGAGCTTCGCCTCACCGCGGGCCTGAAGCTCGAGACCAACGTGTACACCGGCCTTGAAGTGCTGCCGAACGTGCGCATCGCGTGGACGCTGAAGCCCGACCAGCTCGCGTGGGCCGCCTACTCGCGCGCGGTGCGGGCCCCGGCCCGCCTCGATCGCGAGTTCTACTTTCCCGGCCGGCCGCCGTACTTCATCCTCGGCGGCCCCAACGTGCAGTCGGAGCTCGCCAACGTGATCGAGGCGGGCTACCGCGTGCAGGCGGGCGAGGCGTTCGGCCTTTCGGTCACGGCGTACTACACGAAGTGGGATCGCCTGCGCAGCGGCCAGCCGGCGCCCGCGGTCGTGGAGAACAAGATCGACGGGGATACGACCGGCCTCGAGGCCTGGGCCAGCTACCGGCCGTTCGGCGCGTGGCGGTTGAGCGCCGGCGGCTTCCTGCTGAACCAGGACCTGCGCGTGAAGCCGGGCAGCACGGACCCCGTGGGCCCGAGCGCGTTGGGCAACGATCCGAAGCGCCAGTGGATGCTGCGCTCCACGCACAACCTCGGCCGCAGCGTGGAGCTCGACATGCGCGCGCGCTACGTGGGCGAGCTGCCGTCGCCGCGCGTTCCGTCGTACACGGCGTTCGACGCATCGCTCGGATGGCGCGTGACGCCCGCGCTCGAGATCTCGCTCGTCGTGAACAACGCGTTCGACGCCGGACACATCGAGTTCCAGGATCCCGCGTCGGCCAGCGTGATCGAGCGCAGCGTCTTCGCGAAGGTCGTCTGGAGGATGTGAAGCGCTGTAGTGCCGCGGGGCGTGCGACCTAGGCGCGCGGCAGCTCGAAGTAGAAGACCGTCTGCGCGTCCGTCGCCGATTCGTAGCCGATCGTGCCCCCCATCCGCTGGACGAGGGCCTTGCACAACGCGAGGCCCAGGCCGCGGTTGGCGGGAGCGCCGTCGGCCGTGGGGCCGCGCTGCGGCGGCACGAAGGGCGCGAAGACGTAGGGACGGAACTGGGGCGTGATGCCCGGCCCGGTGTTGTGCACCTCGAAACGCACGGTTGTTTGCGCGGCGCGCGCGGCGATGCGGACGTCGGTGCCATCGTTGGCGAACCGGCATGCGTTGGTGCCCAGGTGGCGCAGCACCTGGAGCAGGCGGCGCCGGTCGCAACGCACCGCGGGGATGTCGCCGGGCACGTCGCACACGATGCCGATGTCGCGATCGTTCAATGCGCGCAAGGCGGCCGCAGCTTCCTCGACCACGGGGGCCACGGCATGGTCGTCGATGCGCGTGCTGAGGCCGCCGGCGTCGATCTGGTGCAGGTCGGTCAGGTCGTTCACCAGGCGTTCGAGGCGCCCGGCGTTGCGATGCGCGGCCTTCACCAGCGCCGCCGCGGCCGAAGGCAGCGTGCCGCCCAACCCGTCGGCGAGCAGCGCCAGCGCGCCCGAGATCGAGGTGAGGGGTGTGCGCAGCTCGTGGCTCGCCGTCGACATGAACGCGGAGCGCAATGTGTCGAGCTCCTTGATGGAGCTCACGTCGTGGTGCATGCCGTAGATGCCCTTCACGGCGCCGGTGGAATCGTGGTGCGGCACGAAGCTGCATTCGAGGATGGCGGACGTGCCATCCGACTGTGTCTGCTGGCGCTCGAAGCGCACGGCTTCCCCGCGAAGCGCGCGTTCGATCCACGGCCGCGTCTGTGCCCACGCCTCGGCATCCAGGACTTCGCTCGCATGCCGGCCCTGGATCTGCTCGGAGCGCTTGCCCACGGCTTCGACGAAGTGACGGTTGTGGAAGAGGATGTTCGCGTCGCGATCGAGGTAGCAGACCATGCCCGGCATGAGGTCCACCAGGCGTCCGACCCAGGCTCGTCCGTCGCGCAGCCGCGTCTCGGCGCGGTCGCGCCGGCGGCGGTGGCGGCGCGCCAGCAGGGCGGCGCCGATGATCGCTCCGGCGCCGGCGACGGCGCCCGCGAGGAGGATCGCGGTGGCCCCGCGCGACCAGTCGATCGCATCGCGGCACGCGTCCACGAGGCGCAGGCCCGTCACCGAGACGGTGAGGATCGACAGGAGGCCGACGGCGCCGGCGACGCCCGCGGCGCGGTCATAGACCGCGTCCGGTGTTCGTCGCTCGCGCACGCGCGGGTCGTTGGAGATCATGGCGTGTCCTTCAGCCCGCCGCGGCCACGCCGTGGTGGCGCTTCCAGATCGCGAGGATCTGCGCGGACAGGCCGCGCGCGTCGAAGGGCTTGGTGAGCACGTCCAGCGCGCCGGCGGCGATCAGCTCACCGCGCCGGGACTCGCTCACCGAAGCCGTCATGTACACCACGCCGATCTCTTCTCCCCCGGGGCGCCTGCGCAGCTCCTGCATGAACGCGAGCCCGTTCATGCCCGGCATCATCCAGTCGAGCACGATCAGCTGGGGCTTGAACGCGGCGACCGCCTTCAGGCCTTCCGTTCCGCCCAGGGCGGTCTCGACCTCGAAGCCGCCGTAGCCTTCGAGGGCGGTCTTGCCGATCATGAGGATGTCCTCGTCGTCATCGACCTGCAGGATGCGGGTGAGGGTGGGTGCGCTGGTGTCCATCGGGGATCCCTTTCTTGTAGGTGAGATCGTTGTGGTGCGTTGCATCAGGCCGGGGTCGGTTCCGTGTCCAGCGCGTGCCACCGCAGCGACGCGCGCTCGACCTTCTCGGCCAGGTTGACGGGAATGGTGGCGCACGTGACGAACGAGTGGTAGCCCGTCATCTCGTGGCGCAGCACGGGCTTGCGGCGGCGCGGATCGGCATTCAGGTGGCAGAGGTGCTCCGCGTAGAGGATCTCCGAGACCGCCTCGGCGCCCGCTTGCGAATCCTCGATCTGCACCAGCAGCTCCTTCTCTCCGGTCACGCGATTACGCACCAGCAGCAGGTGCGCGTTGCGCAGCTCGCCCATGTGGCGGATCGCCTCGTAGGCATCGTGCGGAAAATCGGCGGGGATCGCGGAGCCGTCCTTCGCGCGCGAGCTGCCGATGCGCTCGGCCGGGGGAAGCAGCACGCGGGCGATCACCTGGTCCAGCTCGTGCAGGTACTCCGCGACCGCCTTGGCGGAGGGCGGGTCGTCGAAGGTCGTGCCCATCACGACCAGTCGGACGCCGTGGCGATCGCGGCACAGGTCCAGGCCGCAGGCGAACTCCGCGGCACGGCAGGCGACGGCGGGGCTGCGCACGATCACCAGCAGGTCCTGTCCGGGCGGGACCTCGCACGGCGCCCCGTCGACCGACTCGATCACGCCCGCGTTTTCGCCGAGCGCCGAGAGATGCGGGCGGATCGCCTTGCGCAGCTCCGCATCCGGCTCGACGACGTAGATTCGCGTCTTCATGTTCGTCACTCCACTCGGTTCGTTGTCCACGGTACTCATGGTAGGGAAAGGGCTGGCGGGGGACTGTCAACGATTGTGTCGACGGCCCCGCCCCGGGCTGGAAGGCCGTGGCGCCCTCGGTGGAGGCCGAAATGTCCTCGGCCAGGGCTTTTCCCACCCGCGCGGGTAGTGGCGCGAGAAAAACCAGCGGGGTATCGGTAGGGACGGCGAAGAAGGCCGCGATGTTGCGAGCCTGGGTAATCGGACGGGCGCGAGGACTGTCAACGATTGTTTCGCCGCGCGCCCGAATGTCAACGAACGTGTCGGAGGCAGGAATTGCAAACCGGACAAGTCGACTCGCGCCTGAAGGCGCTGTTGCCGCAATTCATCGCTCGCTGCGAGCGTGATTCAGGCGCGGCGCTCGCCGCGCTGGACGCGGGAGACTACGACACGATCTTCACGCTCGGCCACCGGCTCACCGGCGCGGGCGGCGCGTATGGATTCGACGACATCTCGGAGATCGGCCGCGGGCTGCAGCGCGCGGCGCGCGGCGCCGATGCCGCGTCGATCCGCGAGCTCGCGCAGGCGCTGATGCGCCGCGCCGAAGAGATCCGCGGCTGAAGGAGGCCACCATGCGCCTCCTGCTCCTCGAAGACGATCCCGACCAGCTCGCGATCGCGAAGCTCTGGCTGGAAGAGCACGGCCACGTGGTGCACGGTTTCACGCGCGGAGGCGATGCGATGAAGGCCGTCGACCGCGACACGTTCGACCTCGCGATCCTCGACTGGATGGTCCCCGACGTGACCGGCGAGGAGGTGCTGCGCTGGGTGCGCAAGCGCGACGTCCACCTGCCCGTCGTGTTCGCGACCGCGAAGGACGAGGAGGAGGAGATCGTCCACATCCTCGGGCTCGGTGCCGACGACTACCTGGTGAAGCCGCTACGCCGCCTCGAGTTCCTGGCGCGAGTGGATGCCATCGGCCGCCGCCATGGCGTGCGCAAGCCCAAGAGCGAGGCGCTGGAAGCGGGACCCTACCGCGTCGATCCGCGCCTGCGCGTGATCACGCTCGAGGATCGCGTCGTGAAGATGACGCCGCGCATGATCGAGGTCGCGCTGGTCCTCTTCGGAAAACGGGGCGAGCTCGTATCACGGGCCCAACTCTACGAGCAGGTGTGGGGCCGGCGCGAGCAACTCGACACGCGCACCGTGGATACGCATGTGAGCCGGCTTCGCCAGGCGCTGGAGCTCGACGGCCGCCATGGCTGGAGGCTCACCAGCGTCTACCAGCACGGCTACCGCATCGAGGAAAGCGCCGTCTAGCTACGCGAGCAACTGCGTCAATCGCCGGCCGAAGACCTTGGCCTGGACCTCGCCGAGGGCTTTGGCGATCGCGGCGTCGTAGGCGTCGCGCAACCCGCGCAGGTCGTCCAGCGTGCCTGCCCGCTCCAGCTTCATCGTGAAGAAGAAGGACTTGATCCCCATCGCGTCGACGATGGTGACGTTCATGAAATCCTTGGCCGAGCGGAAGCGCTCGAACGCGCCCGTCGCGTGGGGTCCATTGGCGGGAACGCTCATCATCGCCGCCTCGCGCACCTGCTCGACGAGTCCGAGGCGCATCAGCTCCTCGAGGAAGTTCTGCGGGGCGCCGACCTTCTCGGCTTCGTCGCGGACCGTCGGTTCGTCCTGCGCACCGTCGATCAGGATCAGCATCGTGCGCACTCGCGGGTTCAGCTTGAGCTTGCGCGCGCCGACCTCGGCCACGCCAAGGTTGGTCTTTCGGTATACGGCTCCGGAGCTCATCTCGTTCCTCCTGTCGGGAAACTTTCGTTGTGGGCCCATCGTTATCCGGGAGTCCCGGGGTTGCGTGTGAAAGAACGCACAGCGAAACACGGCGCCGTATTTCGGTTGTAAGGAATCGGCTAAACTTCGCGCTGCCGCAGAGACGCCAGCCAGCCTCGCCAGCTCTCTCCATGAAACCCAAGGAGAAAGCATGTCCCCCGCTGGCGCCCGCCCGTATTCCCTGTCCCCGCTCGTCCTTGCCGTAGCCGCCGCACTCGGCGCGCTGCAGGCTCACGCGCAGTCCACGCCATCCCCGCAGGTCCTCCCCGAAGTCACCGTCAAGGCCTCGCCCTCGGAGGCCCGGCCCAAGGAGGCGGAGAGCGGAGCGCTCGGCGACCTGCCGCTCCTGTCCACGCCGTTCTCGATCAACGTCGTCACCCGCGAGCTGATCGAGAACCAGCAGGCTTCGTTCCTCGGCGACTTCCTCAAGAACGATCCTTCGGCCGCCATCGGCAACGTGGTGGTGAGCTTCGCGACGCTGCGCGGCTTCGCGCTCGGCACCGACGGGTTCCTCCTGAACGGCATGCGCCTGGGCTACCCGCTTTCGGACGGCCGCGTCGCGATGCAGGCTTTCGAGCGCGTCGATGTCCTGAAGGGTGCGAGCGCGTTCCTCTACGGCCTCGGCAGCACCGGCAGCCTGGGTGGCGCGATCAACTACGTTCCGAAGGCTCCCCCCGAGCGCCCGGTACGCGATGTCGCGCTGACCTACGACTCGAAGTCGCAGCTCGGCATCTCGGTCGACGTGGGTGATCGCCTGGGCGCCCAGCGCGAATTCGGCTATCGCGTGAACGTCGGCTTCCGCGACGGCGACACTGCCGTCGACGAGATGTCGTGGAAGCAGACGTTCGTCTCGGCGCTCGCGGACTGGCGTATCGCGCGCGACGTCGTCCTGCAGGCGGGCGTCTATTACTCGAAGAACGACTTCAAGAACATGACGCCCTTCTTCGTCGGCGTGAGTGATCCGGAGGGAAACCCGATCGCGATCCCCTCGGCGCCGGACACGAGCCGCAGCATCACTCCGTCGTGGAGCCGGTTCGGCCAGGAATCGACGATCGGCTGGCTGCGTGCGGACTGGGCCTTCGCGAAGGACTGGTCGGCCTCGTTCCACTACGGAGCGGGCCGCGACGATCGTCCCAACGACGGCACGCAGGACACGCGCTTCGGATCGATCGGCAGCACCACGGGCGACACGCTGCTCTTCGCGAGCGAAGAGCGTTCGCGCACCGACGTGCAGGCGTTGCAGGCGCTGGTCCACGGGACGTTCGCGACCGGATCGATCCAGCACCAGGTCTCGCTGGGCGCGTCGGAGTACGAGCAGAAGGGTTATTCGAGCTTCTCGGTCGTCGGCTTCGTCCCCGGCAACCTCTATACGGGTTCGGGCAGCGTGCCCCAGGGCCCTTTCGTTCCGATCGACGGCATGCCCTACACGGGCAAGACGAAGTCCTCGAGCTTCCTCGTGAGCGACATCGTCGGCTTCGGCGAGCAGTGGTCCGTGCTCGTGGGCGGACGCCAGGCGAAGGTCACCGCTTACGACGACGCGAATACCGTCGTGCCGGGCGGGGAGATCTCGAAGTTCACGCCGGTGGGCGCGGTGATGTTCAAGCCGACCGCGAGCTCGCTCGTCTATTTCAACTATGCGCAGGGCCTGGAGCCCGGCGGCACGGCGCCGGTGGATGCGGCGAACGCGAACGAGGTGCTGCGTCCGCTCGTGACCGAGCAGTACGAGATCGGCGCGAAGTTCGACACTGGCACCCTTGGCCTCACCGCCGCGATCTTCGACATGAAGAAGCCGCTGCAATTTCGCGACGCTTCGAACCGCTGGGTCGAAGGTGGCGAGCAACGCCACAAGGGTCTCGAGCTCGTCGTCACCGGCCAGATCACGCCGCAGCTTCGCGTCGTGTCGGGCCTCATGTACCTCGATGCGAAGCAGGAGGGCACGGGCTCGTCCGCGACGGATGGCAAGCGCGTGCCGGGCGTGCCCGAGTGGACGGCCAACGCTTATCTCGACTACCAGGTCGCGGCCGTGCCCGGTCTCTTCGTGAACGCCGGCGTGTACTACAGCGACAAGCAGTACTTCGACGTGGCCAACGTGCAGTCGATCCCGTCGTGGACGCGCGTGGACATCGGTGGTCGCTACCAGACGCGTATCGCCGGCAAGCCCACGACGTTCTACCTCGCGGTGGAAAACGTCGGCGGCCGCGACTACTGGGCCAGCGCGCTGGGCAGCGCCCTCACGCTGGGAGATCCGCTCACCGTGAAGGCCACGGCGCGCATGTCCTTCTGACGCCGGTCGAGGCGCGCCCTGCTGGGCGGGATCGGATGCCGGGTGCATAGGGCTCGCCACGCAGCGTTCGTGTAGGGTGGCGAGGGCAAGCTACCCGAAAGGAATCCGTCACCGTGGAAGCGTTTCTCCGACCCGCGAAATCCGCGTTCTCACGCGTACCGTTGCCGCTGGCCTTCACCGCTGTCTCGGTGCTGTTCCTCATGCCCGCGGCTTTCCTCGCGTTTTCGCTCGGCGGCGCGGGCCTCGCGGCGCTCGCAGGCGCGCAGCCCGTGTCGGCGGCTCTCGCGGTCCTCGCGCTCCTCGTTGCGCCGTACCTGCTCGCCGGTCTCTACGCCTGGGCGCGCGACAGCCTCCAGGTGCTCGCGGTCGGCATCGACCGGCTCGGCAGCGGTGACCTGAGCGCCATCGACGCCGATGCGCACCACGGCGAAATTGGCCACCTCGTGGAATCGCTGGGCCAGACGAAGGCGCGGCTCGCCGGCATCGTGACCCGCGTGCGTACCGGCTCCGACGCGATCCTCATAGCGGCTTCGGAGATCGCCTCGGCGAACGCGGACCTCTCGCGCCGCACCGAAGCACAGGCATCGACCCTCGAGCAGACCTCCGCGAGCACGGAGCAGATCGCGGCCACCATCGCGCGGAACGCCGAAGGCTGCAAGCGCGCGGATGCGCTGGCCACGCGCACGACCGCGGTCGCGGCGCAGGCGGCGGTCGACATGCGCGCCGTCGTGCAGAAGATGGGCGAGCTGGAGGAAGGCGCCCGGCGCTCGGTGGAGATCATCGGCGTGATCAACAAGATCGCCGCGCAGACCAACATCCTCGCCATCAATGCCGCCGTGGAGGCGGCGCGCGCGGGCGATCGGGGGCGGGAATTCGCGGTGGTCGCGGTCGAGGTGCGCGAGCTGGCCGGGCGTTGCGCGGAAGCGGCGCGGCAGATCCGTACGCTGCTGGATGCGTCGGCCGCCGGCGTGAAGGGCGGCGTGGCGCTGGTCGATCGCGTGGGCAAGACGATGGACGAGGCGGCCGAGAGCGTGCGCGAGGTGGGCGTCATCGTGAAGGACATGGCCGGCGCCCTGGCCGAGCAGACCGAGGGCATCGACGAGATCAACCGCGCGATCGTGCACCTGGACGAGATGACGCAGCAGAACGCCGCGCTGGTCGAGGAAGCGGCGGCCTCCGGCGAGTCGTTCCGCGGGGAAGCCGCGCGGCTCTCGGCGCTGGTGGACAACTTCAAGACGGATCGCGGCGAGGCGCGCGGCCGGGCGATCGGCCTCGTGAAGCGCGCCGTCATGCACATCGGCGTGGCCGGGCCGGAGCGCGCCTTCAACGATTTCGAGCGCAAGGACGGTGGCTTCTGGGACGGTGAGCTGTACGTGCTCGTGACCGACCTCGAGTACAAACGGCGCGCGCATGGCGCGAATCCGTCGTACCGCGGCCAGAACGTGTACGAGACGCGCGACGAGGCCGGCAAGCTCTACTGGCGCGAGATCGTCGAGATGGTCCGCCAGCGCGGCACGGGCTGGTGCGACTACACGGGGACGCACCCCAGGACAAAGAAGCGCGAGCCGAAGTCGCTCTACGTGGAACGCGCCGGCAACTTCATCGTCGGCGTCGGGATCTACAAGGAGGCGGGACTCTAGTCCGCCTCGGCGGGGACCACGCCGGCACCGCTCACGCTCGCGCCATCGGTGGGCCGCAACGTCCAGAACGACAGCGACGAGAGGATCGTGAGGCCGCCCAGCGTGAGGAACGTGTGGTGCAGCGCGTTGATCACGGCCGTGGGGTTGGTCTGCGACACGTTGCCGAGATACCAGCCCGCGACGAGCGACCCACATGCGAGGCCGAAGCTGAGCGAGATCTGCTGCAGCGTGCTCGCGATGGAGCTCGCCATGCTCGCATCCGGCGCGTCGATGTCCGCATAGGCCATCGAGTTCATGCCCGAGAACTGCAGGGAGTTGAAGAAGCCCTGCGCGAGGCCTAGCAACACGATGAAGGCGACAGGTGTCGTTGCGTCGATGCGCGCGAACATCGCGATCGTGACGCCCATCATCACCGTGTTCACCATCAGCACGCGCCGATAGCCGAACGCCTTCAGGATGCGCACGGACACGAACTTCATGCCCATGGCCGCGATGGCCGCCGGCATCATCAACAATCCCGCTTGCCACGCGGGCATGCCGAGGCCCAACTGGTAGAGCAGAGGCAGCAGGAACGGAAGGCCGCCAACGCCGAGGCGCGTTACGAACCCGCCGGCCACGGAGACGCGGAAGGTCCGCACGCGAAAGAGCGAGAGCTTGAGCAGCGGGAACTTCGCGCCCCGCGCATGCAGGAAATATCCGACCAGCAGCGCGACGGAGACCAGGAAAAGGATCGCCGCCGTGGTCGGGTCCAGCGTGTGCTCGCCGAAGATCTCGAGCAGCCACGAGAGCAGCGCCATGCCGCTGCCGAAGAGGATCAGCCCGACGACATCCAGCGGACGCACGTGGTCGCTGCGATAGTCCGGCATGTACTTGTGGATCACGTAGAGCGCCACGAGGCCCACCGGCACATTGACGAAGAAGATCTCGCGCCACGAGAGCCAGTGCACGATGAGGCCGCCGACCGTCGGACCGAGGAGCGGGCCGATCAGCGCCGGGATGATCACGAAGTTCATCGCCACCAGCAGCTCCGACTTCGCGAACGTGCGGATGATCGTGAGGCGGCCCACGGGCATCATCATCGCCGCGCTGATGCCCTGGAGGATGCGCGTGGCCACGAGCATGGGCACGTTGACCGCGAGGCCGCACAGAATCGACGACACCGTGAACAGTGCGACGGCGAACATGAAGACGCGCCGCGTGCCGAACCGGTCCGCCATCCAGCCGCTGATCGGGATGCCCACCGCGAGCGCGATGATGTAGCTCGTGACCACGGCTTTCAGGCTCAACGGCGTTACCTGGAGGCTCGCGGCCATCGCCGGGATGGCGGTGTTGACGATGGTCGAGTCGAGCTGCTCCATGAACAGCGCGGTCGCGACCACCCAGGGCAGGTAGGTCTTGATGCTGCGGGCGGGTACGGGTGAGTTCACGGAAGCTATTGATCGCCCTCGGTGGGGAGACGGCCGTCGCGCTTGCCGGCCCAGACGATGAAGAGCAGGCACTCGTCCGTCAGGCACGGATCCGCATGCGTCTTGCCTCCCGGCTGGAACCAATAGCTGCCGGGGTTGAGGGGCTTGCCATCGGCTGCCGCTTGTCCCTTGCCCAAGTGCTTCATGGTTCCCTGGAGGACGACCAGCTGGTAGTCGGAGGAATGAATGTGCGGCGTGCCGCCGCCCTTCCTCAGCCGCATCAGCATCGCGGAGGGCCCCGAGGTCGGGTCACCGCTCAGCACCGCGACTTGAGTACCGTTCGGCGACGCCGGGTCCACCGGCACGAATTGCGCGGCCTCGATCGGGACGACGATCATGCTCTCGCCCAGCGGCTGCACGCTGGATGACGCACAGCCTGCCAACAGACTCGTCATTACGACCAGCAAACATTTTCCTGCGTGCATTGGGGACCTCCACTAGTTGCCGCGTAGTTTGTCAGGGCGTCCCGCCGAGCGCACGGCGCAGGAATTCGATCGTGCGCGTCCAGGCCTCGGCTTGCGCCCGCGCATTCGCTTCGGGTGTTCCGCCGGTCTTCCGCAATCCGGTGTTGTAAGTCGTCGTGGGCGCATAGCCGGTGTCGTAGAGCGAATGGCCTGCGTCGCGGAAGATCAACGCCTCCGTTTGCAATCCCGCGGCCTTGCGGCTCTCGACGATGTTCCGCGCCATCGCACCGGAGGGCCACATCTGGTCGTCGTCCGCGCCGATCACGAGGAGGGGCACGCGGATGCGTTCCACGGGCACCCGTGCCGGCGCCACGCGGTCCGGATACTTGGCCCGTCCTTGTTCAAACGTCCGGCGAAGGATGACCGGCTCCTGCCGCTCGAAGCCCTTCAACTCCTCCTCGTAGCCGACCAGCGGCACGAACGGCAGCGGCTTTCCTCGCAGCGAGAATGTCGAGCGCGTGCCGAGCTCGACACCGGGCCCCCAGCCATCCCACACGAGGTCGGAAGGGACGCTGGCAACGACCGCCGCCGGCCACTCGAGATGCGCGGCTCCAAGCAGCACGAGCAGCGCGCCCATCGACGTGCCATGCAGGGCGATTCGCTTTGAATCGACTTCGGGACGCGTCGCGAGCCATGCCCGCGCGCGATCGAGCGTTTCCACGGGCATGTCGGCCCACTCGGCCGGAAGAGCGGGGATCTCGCGCGTACCCGTGCGTGAGTCCGGTGGGGAGAACACGGGCAGCGCGAGCACTGCGAAACCGTGCGATGCCAGCGGGGCGGCGGCGGTCGTCACGAGCGAGCCGCCTTCCGAGCCGCCGATGACCACGATGGCCGGGCGCTTCTTCGTGCCAGGAAGGGTGGCGAATACCGCGCCCGGCAGGGAGTCGACGGCGATCGTCAGCACTTCCGGCAGTGAAGGCACGAGACGGACGCGGGACGTGGCTTGTTGTTTCGTTGCGATGTGCAGCTCGAACCGGACTTCGCTCGTGTCCACGGACCCCGGCTCCGCACGTTCGACTCCCGCCAAGGGCTGCATCGACCAGAACGGGCCACGGGGATCGGCTCCGACGTAGGTGCCCCTCAACGAAGGCGCCGTGCGGAGATCGACACGACCGTCGTCGTCGGCCTTGAACACCGCCTCCGATCGAAACAGGCGGGGCCGCGGGCGCTGGGTCGATACCGGCGCAAACCAGCGTTGCGCGGAAAGCGTGACCTCGCTGCGCGGTGGAACTCCGGCGATCGAAAGATGGATGGCGTTGCCATCGAGCACGACGGGGCCGGGCTCGATTCGGATCACGGGTTCGGCGGCCGCGGTGAAGGCGGCGAACGCTCCCAGCGCGGCGATGGTTCTCAGCGTCGTCATGCGGTTCGGCCGGATTGCCTTCGGTTTCGACTTCGTTCAGATTGGCGGCCACATGAAGACGACGGCCCACTGTTTTCTGATCCTTTTCACCTGCGCCGGTTCAGCCGCGGCCGAAGAGGAGATTCCCGTCGAATACTACGACGTCCGGGCATGCGACCGATGTTCGATATTTTTCGTAAGATGAGGGCCATGCGATCCCTCTTCGCGTTCCTGGCCCTGGCGTGCGCCCCTTGCGTGGCATCGGCCTTGATGTCGATCCGGATGAACGAGCCGGTCAACTCGCTTCCCGTGAACTACGGGATCTCGGGGCCGTTCTCGGTGACCGTGCTGGACGGCGGCCGGCCGAAGGCCGGGGTCCTCGTCGATTTCTCTTCGGGCTCGTGCCCGGGTTTCACCGGACCCAATATCGGCGCCCTGACCGATGCCAACGGCCGCGCAAGCTCGCCCTCCATGGGAGGTGTGAGTTCCCAGCCGGGTACTTGCGAGGCTACGGCCTGGCTGTCGAGCGATCCGACCGTCTCCGCGACCTTCCGCATCGTGATCTATCGCGGGGCGGACGTCATGATCACGCCGTTCTCGGTGGAGTCGTACTTCGGGGAAACCTTCGAGATCCCGGTCCAGATCACGGACAGGCTTGGACGCACGCTGGGCGGCAACACCATCAGCGTCGTGCCCGACGGCGTCGATTCGGAGGTGATCACGGAAGGGCTCCTGTTCAAGACGGATTCCGAGGGCCGCTACACCATTCGCGGGAAGAACCGCTCGAATACGCCGGGCAGCTATCGGCTTCGCCTCAATTTCAATTCCGAGAACAACTCCCCGCCGCACGTGATCCAGATGACGCAGAAGGTGCGTCCACCGTCGCCACCCCCCTCGGGAGGAAACGGGAGCGGCACCGTCGCGATCGCTTCGGCTTCAGGCGCGGTGACGCGCGTGCGGGCATACCAGGAACACCCCAATGCCCCACCGTGCTCGATCTCGAACGCACGGCGGATCGAGCCCGGCTCTTCTTCGAATCCGGACATTGCCGCGCTTCCCGCGGATGTTCGCCAGGTCGGCTTTGCCGTGGCCTTCGAGATCGATTGCAGGCCCAACGCGACGCCGCCGATCGTGCGCATCGAGCTCCCCGAGGATTTGCCGGCGCGCGGGAGCATCTACACCTACGGCAATACCTTCCTGACCGAAACGAAGTTCTGGAAGCCCTTCTACACCCGGGTGATCGATCGGCGCACCCTCGAGACGACCATGATCGACGGGCAAGGAGCCGATACCAATGCCAGCCCGTTCCCTGATGGAATCATTCGAGTGTTTGCGGCCTTCGGCGTAGGGAAAACCTTTCATGACATGTGGTGGGGAGGTCCCGAGCAGAATGGGTGGGGCCTGAGCTATGCGCAGCACGGCACCGCGATTTTCGGTGCGCTGTTCGTCTATGACGATACGGGCGCGCCGACCTGGCACTTGGTGCAGGGAGCGGATGGGTTCTTCGCGCCGACCTCGCGTCGAGGCGCGGGGCTTCGATACCTCCCGACGGGCTCGCCGTACTTCGCCTATGATCCCGCACGCTTCGCGGTAGGTCCGGACATCGGCACGGTTTCCCTGGAGGAATTCGGTGCCGGAGGGATGTCGCAACTGACGATCAGCGCGCTGGAAGGGCAGGTCTTCAAGCCGATATTCACCGTACCCGTGATGCGTCACGAATTCGGCCGGCCCGGTAGTGCCACCTATCCCGACGTGAGCGACATGTGGTGGGCCGGCCCGAGCCAGAACGGCTGGGGCCTCGCGATCCACCAGCGCGACTCCGTCCTGTTCTCCGTCTGGTACACGTACGACGCGGCGGGCAACCGTACGTGGTTCGCGATGCCCGATGGGACATGGACGGCGCCCGACACGTATGCGGGCCGCGTCTACCGCACGAGGAGCTCGGCCTGGCTGACGGGTTCGTACGATGCCTCGCAGTTCAAGGCCACCGACGTGGGTTCCTTCGAGCTGCGGTTCGCGGGCGACAACGTGACCTTCACGTATGACGTCGAAGGGCATCGCGGCTCGCACGTGCTTTCGCGCTTGTCCTTCTAGTCCGAGCCATGACGGCATCGCGAATCATCGTTACGGGCGGCACGTTCGACAAGCAGTACGACGCGATCAAGGGCGAGCTGACCTTTGGCTCGACGCACTTGCCTGCGATCCTGGAGCAGGCGCGATCGACGATCCCGATCGCCATCGAGGTCAACCAACTGATCGACAGCCTCCACATGACCGCCGAGGATCGCGTGCGTGTGCTGGAGGCATGCCGTGCAGCGCCCGAGCAGGCGATCGTCGTGATCCACGGAACGGACACGATGGCCGAGACGGCCCGAGTGGTGGGTGAGGCAAAGCTCGGCAAGGTCATCGTCTTCACCGGCGCGATGATTCCCTACGCGGTCCAGGGTTCCGACGCCTTGTTCAACCTGGGGTTTGCACTGGCGAGCGCCCAAACCCTGGCGGCCGGCGTTTACGTGGCGATGAACGCGCGGATCTTCGCCTGGGACAAGGTGCGCAAGGACAAGGTCGACGGCGTTTTTGTGCCCGGCCCTTAGCTGGGGACCTCGGCGAGCGCTCTTTGCGGAAGCGATCTCCCACTTTTCGGGCGCCAAGTGGTATTACTACATCTCGTGCTCGCCGACGGTATCGTCTTGCCAACGGTAGCAGAGCAGACCCTGAACGGGTGTGCGGCACGTCACAGGGACAGATCGGCCCCTCATGCCTGACCACATGTTCGAATGCGAAGTGAAGAAGCAATTCCTCGTCGGGGAGAGGAGGGTATGGCGCTGGACTTCGGTGCCTGTCACGAAGGTCTTCGACGCCGCGCCCCAGCACGTCCGCTGCTTGTATTGCCACGGTGCCGTCAGGGTGCACAAGCAGAAGGTTGCCCATGGCCCCCAGGACCACGTCGAGCACACGTCGAGGACGGACTCGGAGGGATGCCCAGCCGGACACTACTTCCTGGGGAAGCCGCGCCTCTCGTCAGAACCCGTCAAATAAGCACTGGCTATCGTGCCGCCGCCTTGCAGCATCGCTCGAACAGCTTCGGATCGCCGATCTTTTCCGCCATCGCGGCAAACGCATCGGTGGGTCCGCGCCAGCGCAACTCGTCCACGTTGTCGAACAAGCGCGCATCGCGCCGCAACGTCGCGAGCTTCTTGAACAGGAGTGCCTGTTCCCGGTTCCCTCCCAACACGTCGGGCGGAAAGTCCTCGAGGGCTCCATGCTTCGCGATGAGCCGTGCGGCTCCAACGCGTCCGATGCCTTCGATCCCGGGATAGCCGTCCGCGGTGTCGCCGACCAGCGCGAGGAAGTCCGGAATGCGCTCGGGATCGACGCCGTACTTCGCGCGCACACCGGCGGCATCGAGGATCGTGTTCGCCTTGCGCAGCACCTGCACCACCCGGCTGCC
Source organism: Usitatibacter rugosus (assembly GCF_013003965.1). Taxonomy (NCBI): domain Bacteria; kingdom Pseudomonadati; phylum Pseudomonadota; class Betaproteobacteria; order Nitrosomonadales; family Usitatibacteraceae; genus Usitatibacter; species Usitatibacter rugosus. The sequence goes on from NZ_CP053069.1 coordinate 1,808,631, forward strand.
TTGCACGCACTGCGCGAGATCCTTGTCCGGCGTCCAGATGCAGACCTGCCCGACGCTCTCATCTGCAGCCGCCAAGTGCGCTGCCGACGCGAGCGCGTCGTCCGCCTCCAGTTCCACCATGGGCCAGACGGTAACTCCCATCGCGTCGAGCGCGTGCTCCAGCGGGGCGAATTGCTTCCGCAACGCCGGCTCGATGCCCTCGCCGGTCTTGTAGTCCGGCCAGAGCGCGTTCCGAAACGATTCGATGACGTGGTCGGTGCCGACGCCGACATGGGTCGCGCCCTTTTCCATCATCTCGAGGATCGAGTGCAGCACGCCGGCGACGGCGCCGAGGGGTGCAGGGCCGTTCTTCTCGAAGCGCAGGCGCCCATAGAACTGGCGGTACAGCTCGTAGGTGCCGTCGATGAGGTGGACGGAAAGTGGTGGCATGGGGCCGCGGCTATGGCGTGAACAGGAAGCGGCTGTCGTCCTTGCGGCAGGGCGCCAGCAACTTGCCGTCGGGGACGGCGGGGGCCGCGCATTTCCACGCGATGCCGGCGCCCGATGCGACGGGCGTGAGATGGACCACCGCACGGTCGTGGCGCTCGCCCAGCGTGATGTGGACGATCCCGTTCGTATCCATCGCGACGGAACGCAAGCCGTTCGCGGCCGGCGGTGGGGGCATCGTCCCCTGGCCGAGCAGCGCGCGCTCGACTTCGAGGCGCCACGGGCCGAGGTCGTAGAGGATCGATGCGATCTCGTTGCGCGTCCTGCTGCTGTAGTGGTACGAAATGGACGCGTAGAACGGAAGCACGACGACCGGCCCGACAACCAAGGTGATGAGCAGGCGCCGGCGCCACGGCCGGTCGGCAGCGGCGGCAATCGGGTCGGTGTGCAAAGGACTCTCCACGGTGCGCGCTCCTGCGTATGAGAGTGGCGCCCCGAACACGAATCGAACGTGCGACCTGCCCCTTAGGAGAGGGTTTTATGCACTTACCGATTCGCTCTGAGCCGCCGGTTTCATAGTGAAGATGTGAGCAAGCTGCGTCCGGTTGTGTCCCGGTAAGTGCTAGTATGTACGCCATTCTGCACTTACGGTGCACTTACGGAAAAGGGTCCACGGCAATGGCGTTGAAGATCAACAAGACGGCGGTGAAGGAGGCGAAAGCCGGTGACAAGCCGCAAGAGTTGAGGTTTGAGGATGGGTTGATTCTGCGCGTCCAACCGAGTGGCGTGCGCACCTATTACGTGGAAGTGGCGCGCGGCAAGCGCGTGCGCATCGGCCGCGTGGGCACCGTAACCCCTGCGATGGCAGCGGAGGCCGCGAAAAGACTCTCCGTGAAGGTGATGGGCGAGGGCGTTGAGGCGGTGATGCCCGTGCGCGCCATCACGTTGGAAAAATTCATCGCGGATGTTTATGAGCCCTTCGTGGAGCACGAGCATCGGCGCGGCAAGCGCACCGCCGAGGATTTGCGCCGCAGTTTCGCTGACCTGTTGAGCACAAAGCTTGACCGCATCACCTCGCGTGAGCTTGATGCGTGGGTGCGTGGACGCCGGGAGGATGGCGTGAAGGCCGCCACCATCGCGCGAGAGGCAAATCAATTGCAAGGCGCACTTCGCTTCGCGGTAGAGCGCAAGCACCTGAAGGTGTCTCCCTTCGACACGTGGAAAGCGCCCAACGTGCCGCAAGGCAACGTGGAGCGCTACCTCACCACGCAGGAGAAAGCCGCTATTCGCAAGGCGCTTTCAGACCGGGACCGCCAACAAGCGCGCGAGCGTGCGAGTGCGAACAAGTGGCGGCGCGAGCGCCGTTATCCCGAGCTTCCCATGGTTGCAGATCACGTAATGCCAATGGTGCTCGTGCTGCTCAACACAGGCATGCGCTATGGCGAGGTTGTCAAGTTGGAATGGCAAGCGGTGAACCTAACCACGCGCACGATTACTGTAGTGGGTGAAAAGGCAAAGGCCGGGCGCGGAAGAATCATTCAGTTGAATGATGAGGCGCTGAAGGTACTCACCACGTGGCGGGCCCTCACCAATCGCACGACCGGGCTTGTGTTTCAGTGCGATGGCGAGCCCATCAAGTCCATAAAGACGGCTTGGAAAACGATCAAGAAAATGAGCGGTGTGGAAAACGTGCGCATTCACGACCTGCGGCACGACTTCGCTAGCAGCATCGTGCAACGCGGCGGAAGCGTCTACGTGGTGCAGAAGTTGTTGGGGCACGGCAACGTTTCGCAGACGATGCGATATGCGCACCTCGCGGATGAGCAGGCCGCCAAGGCCGTGGCGTTGCTTGATGGACACAAGCGCGGCGGCCGATGAGGGAAGGGGTGCTTGCACCCCATTAGTTTTCTCAATCGCGGATTTTGCGAGTTAGCAATCCGCAGCACATCGCATCACACCGCATAGCACCGCATCACGTTGCAACCTTCGCACGTGGCACTTTCAATTGGCGTTTTTCTGTCGCTGCTTGGTACCGTGTGAGTCCCTGCGTACACCGAAACACGGTGAGACGCACTCACACGGGAAGCGTCATGCACACCAAGCTGAAGTCACCCTCGCGCCCGCGCCGCATCGCGCTCACCGTTGAAGAAGCACTTGAAACGGGCGCGTTCAACAGCCGCACTCACCTGTACAACGCCCTCAAGGATGGCGAGGTGAAAAGTTGGAGGGCGGGCAAGCGGCGCAAGATTTTGGCCGACAGCATTGACGCCTACGTGGCGCGAAAGCTTCGGGAGGCCGCGTGAAAGGCCCCGCGCTCAACAAGCTGATGACCTCGCGGCAACTACGCCGAAGCTTGAAGCGCTCGCGCGACGGCCTGCTGCGTATTCAACTGCCGCCACGACTCGGCAATGCGTTCAACACGGTGCGCGCGCCAATCACGGGCCTTCTGCCCATTGCAGACCCACCGGAAATAAAAACCCCGCCACACCTCTGAGGCGGGGTAGGACTTCCCCAATGGAGCACCGCGAGCAGTCCAAGGCTAGTCCACCCGTGGGCCTATCCGCAAGCGTTAGGGCCATTTCCGCTCTCTATTCGTTGGACGCGGGCATGCCGCGTGAACCGTGGTTCAAGGTGTGTTGCGCGTGCAAAGACGCGGGCGTTGGTGAGGATGAATTTCTCAAGTGGTGTGAGCAGGGCGCGAACTTCAACCGCGCCGATGCGATAGCCGCATACCGAAACGCGAAGCCCATGGCGGGCGGTGTCACCTCGGCCACGCTCTTCATGATGGCGCGGGATTCCGGATGGGACCCCGAGCGTGCGCACGGTGGTAACGGTGCGAGCGGTGTGCGCAACGCGCACGCCAGGGCGAGCGCGCCGCTACCGAAAGAGGAACCGCCGCCCACGGACCCGCGCCCTGTGTGGGATGCGTGCCAAGAGGTGCACGTGCATCCGTACACAACGCGCAAGAAAATCGGCACGCATGGTGCGCGCGTGAACGCCACCGGGTGGCTCGTGGTGCCGTATCACAACCGTGAGCGGCAACTGCAAACGCTCCAATACATCGCAGCGGACGGCACCAAACGATTCCTTGCCGGTGCCAAGGCCAAGGGCTCGGTGTGCATCGTGGGCGAGTTGAGCGGAGCGCACACCGTGTGCGTGGCCGAGGGCTTCGCTACCGCGTGCGCGATCAACGAGGCGAGCGGCATGCCGGTGTTGGTTTCGGGCTCGCGCGTCACGATGCCCGAAGGCGCACTAATTGCCCGCCATTTCGCACCAAACGCGGCCATCGTGATCTTTGCGGACAGGGGTGACTTGTCTGTACCCATGGAAGCGGCGCGTGCCGTGCAGGGGCGCCTAGCGCTTCCCGGGCCTGAGGATTCACAGGACGGTTATGACGCGGCGGATTGGATCATTGAGGGTGCTACGCCCGCCGAGGTGCGCGCGCGGATCGAGCAGGCCGAGCCTGTCCCCCCGCTTCCTTCAACGCACACCAATGCACACACTGCACGCAACGTGATCGCGGCGGCACGCGATGCGGAACCCGGCACTGTCGGCCCGTACCTCGTTGATGGAAGGCGCAACATCCTTCCGAATCTCACCAACGTGCGCACCTTCATCGCGGCCGGTGGCATCGGCGAGTTGAGGGAGGATCGCTTCACCGGTGAGGTGGTTTGGAACGGCAAGCCTTTGCAGGGCGAAAGTGCCTTTTCGGAAATCACGGTGGCACTGCAAAGCGCGGTGATAGAGGCGCGCCGCCCGTTCATGAAAGTCACCACGCCCTTAGTGCAAGAGGCCGCAATGATGGCTGCCACCGCCGACCCCTTTAACTCGGCGGCCGATTGGCTCGCCACGTTGCCCCACGATGGCACCGAGCGCACGCCGCGATTCCTCGCGGACGTGTGCGACCTTGAGGCCACGGACTACTTGCAAGGCGTGAGCAAGTATTTTTGGCTCGGCATGGCGCTACGCATGGTGCATCCCGGCGCGCAGGTGGACAGCATCATCACGCTCGTGGGCCCGCAGGGAATCGGCAAGTCATCGCTCGCGCGCATCGTGGGCGGTGAGTATTACGGGGCCGTGGGCCTCGGCGATATTGGCTCAAAGGATTGGTGTCTCTCGCTGCGCGGCAAAATACTCGTTGAGCTTGATGAGTTGAGCGGGCATTCACGCGCGGAGCTAGAGAACACCAAGGCGGTGCTCACGCGGCCGACAGACAACTATCGCAAGCCATACGGCAAGACCACGGTTGCGGTGCCACGCACGTGCGTGATGATGGGCACCACCAATGAAAAGCAATTCTTAATGGACACGTCGGGCAATCGCCGATGGTTTCCGGTGCAGTGCAAGCGCCCATTTGCCTTGGACGTTGCGCGGGCTTTGAGGTTGGCATGCTTCGCCGAAGCGTATGCCCTTGTGAAGCAAGGACTACCCGACACGTGGCACACGGTGGCCGGTGCGGAGGGCAAGCAGGCCGAGCACACAGCACCTGACCCGTGGGTTGATGCATTGGATGAGCGCTTGCGCGACTCACAGGCGAACCCGGGCGAGTTGCCTACGGAAATCACCAACAACGCGCTCTACCGGGCGTTGGGCATCCCGGCCGAGCGGCAAACAGGCGGCTACACCGGGAAGCGCCTGACCGCCGTGATGCGGACCTTGGGATACGGCCGAGGTTGGGTGGATAACCCGAGCGGGAAGGGCAAGCAACAGCGCGGGTTCATCCTCGACAGCGAGGGCGGCGATGCCGAGTGATCGGGCACGGTCCCGCAACAGTGCAGCAACACTAGGCTCCTTCGCAAGCGCCCCGCTGCTGTGGTGCCATCGCGGTTACAACAGTTGGCTACCGTGGGCAACGGTAGATGAAATCGGAACCGTTGCCGACTGTAGCAACAGTAGCAACAGTAGATTTCTAGAAACTAGTGAGAATGTGATTATTGTAGATATACGCGCGCGCGTAGTACGTGAATGCACGTTGCGGGAAGTGTTGGGCATTCCAACCGTTGCTACTGTTGCACTGTTGCTGAGGCCGGGGCAGGCAGGCACGGTGGGGGGTTCCCGCAAAAGTGCAGCGCCTCGCCCAACGAGCGGGGCCCGCCCACGAATAACCTATCGAGGCGCGAAAGCGGCAACTCCGATCCCCGCCGATGACCGTGCCCGAGGTGGTGAATCTCACCAAGTGCCGCGCGCGGGTGCTCCATGACTGCCCGGCAACGCAGCACCACAGGGGTGGCCCGCGACCTTGAGCACATCAAGCAGGCGCATGCGCTCGCGCTACCGCTCACCGAGCCCGCCACCGTGGAGCACGCGCGCTTGTCGGCCGCCTATCTCGGGAGCCTGCCGGGTGATGAACGCTCGCGCCCTGGCGCGCGCGCACTCGCCGCGACCGCCGCAACGATCACGTTAGCCATTGACCACCTCGCCCGTGAATTGGCATTGCGTGGCGCAGTCTGTCCTGACGGTTCGGCACATCCGCTCACGCGGAGCCTCGTTTCCCTAACGTCAGCGCAGATTGCGTGCCTTCGTGCGATGCGCGCTCTACCCACGCTAGACGCGCGCGTCATTCGCAACTGTGCCACGTTGGAGGCGCACTTCCGGGGCGGTGACTTGCAGCACCCCGCTAGCGCTACGCATCCACCGGTGGATTGGGTCAGTCAACTCAACGATGAGGGGAAGCGAGGTACACATGAGCAATGAAATCACCTCCCACGGTTTCACCGCCGCCGAGGTTGGGCAAATCATGGGCGGACCGATGCCGCCAAAGGACGAACCCGAGCAGCGCCGTGCCTATGCCGAGCTTGCCCGCATCCGTCTGCGCAAGTTTGATCACAAGCGCTTTCTCGTGGCGAGCCTGCTGCTAGATGCGCCGGACGACTTGCTAGACGAGTGGGCCGCCATGTCGCACGAGGAAACGCTACGGCAGCGCGCCATTGCACTGCGCGAGCGCGCGCAATCAACCATCAACCGGGAGGATCAAGCATGAGGATTCCCACCTTCACCGTTTCAGGACAGGTGCGCACCGTGGGGTGCGCCGCGCCTATTGCCATCGCCAAGCACGCGCGCACGCGCTTTGCCGCGCTTGATGAAATGGATGACTCGGCGCAAATCACGCGCACGCTTGTTGAGGGCTGCCATGCGCTCGTGGACGCCGCGCGCGCCGCGAAGGCGTTGGACGATGTGCACGCGACCCTCGTTGATATGCGGCGGGCCCTTGATGGCGATGCCGGGTGCGAGCTTCGGCACGATGCCGTGCGCGAGGCGCGTGACCTGCGCCTGCGCCGTGATGCCGTTCGGCGCGCCGCACCGGATCACGAAGTGGCGAGCCTTGATGAACTCGGGGAAGAGTTGAGCGCTGCTACCGGCAAGGTACTCACCGCACGCGAAGCCGCATGGGATGCCACGCACGAGGCAGGCCGCGTTGCGGCGTGGACCCTTCACCCGGCGCTTACTCGGTGCTCGGATGTGGGCATGACGTTGCGCGTGGCTGCGCGTGCAGGCCTGCTGCCGCCCACGATAGACCGCAACCTGGCCTTCGGCCCGGTAGCGGATCGCAACGCTCCCGAGGGCACGCCCGCACGCAACAGCGCCGATGCATTGGCGTGCGTCCTGCTCGCAAGTTGTGATGCCAACAAAGACCGGCGCGCCGAAGAGCAGCGCGTTGGGCGTGAGCTAGTGGCGCGAATCACTGCACTCATTGCGGAGGAACTCGCATGAACGATATGGAGCGAAGAATCTACGACAACCTCGGCACTGTGCTGCGCGAGAGATTCGCGGAAATAGAAAAGCAGGTGAACCGCACCGATCGCGCGGCAAATCTCATCAAGACCGTGGAAGGCTTGCGCATTGATGAGTCCATCGCGGGCCTGCGCAGTTGGCTCTACACGATTGCGCATAAACGCTCGGCGCTTGTTGACGCGCGCACGAGCACGCCCGCGCCGTGGCTCGCCGAGTTGGACGCGGGAGGCTCGCCATGAGGCACTTGAGCTCTACGCACGAAGTGCTGCACATCGTTGATGCCGCCGCGGCCCTCGCCACAATGCCCGGGGTGTCTAGCGCACTCGTGAAGGCGCATATCCACTTTGAGGATGATGACCCCATGGGGAACGCTCATGTGGCCTTCACGTTTATGAAGCCCGCGTACACGAGGGAACTAAGTGCACAGGAAAAGCGGCGCGTGCTTCAGTGTTGCGCGTGCGGCCCGTTGGGATTTTTTCGGAGCCGCGAGCAAATCGGGATGGCAATTCTCGAGGGCCGCCAACGTGAGCAAATGTCAGAGGTTGACTGCAAGCTTGCCGGGGACATTTCCGCGATTGATCAATTCGTCATGGGAGCGGTGGCCTTTGATTGGCTCACCCTCTACGGCCACCGCATCGGGGAGTTGCACAAGCTGCTCACCTCGTGGGCGGTACGGTTCCACGGCCCGCTAGCCATCCCCGTTTCCGCCGTTTGCCCGCCCGAGCTTGCGGGAAGGCTCTTGCGCAATGCGCGTGCTCAGGTGCCGCATTGCCTGCCACCGGCGGCAACATTTTTGCGCATTGCGGGAGTGGCGGCATGAGCGCTAGCCGTGTGATTCCCGTGACCATCATCAACAAGCATCCCATTTCAGAGGAGTCGGACACCATGAACCTCACCACGGACCCGCTGCCCGCCGAAGTTGTTGCCGCTGCTCGACGCGCGGGCTTCATCGTCCGCCCAAGCGCGGTGCCGGATTGCTTTGACCTGTACCGCGAGGACGGCACGGTAAGCGCGGCCTGCGTTTCGCGCGAGAGTGTGGAGACAGCCGCGCGCGCATGGTGAGGTGACGTGGCAGCACCGATAAACCTCCCTCTCTTCGTGCAGGTTCTGCCGAGCGGCGGCCGCGTGCCGACCATTGCCCGGCCGCTCGGGCGAGACATTGCTACGCCGGGTGAACTGCTCGGCCCGGCATTGCCGCCGCGCTACGGCATGATCACTCGTGGGGCTTTCAACGAGGATTCGCTGACACGGCGCGGATGGACCCCGGATGCCGCCGCCGCTGCTGTGGGTGTATCCGCGTGGGGCGTGAATTGGTGGGGAAAGGTCTGACGGCCGAGGGGGTCCTTTGCGGTTGGCATCCCCCGCCCACATAATGGCTAATGGCTACGCGCGTGAGGGCCCGGGTAAAGGGCCAATTACTGATTTGGGCGCGGGAAAGCGTCGGACTCTCGCCGAGCGCTGTTGCCAAACGGCTTAAGGTCAAGCCGGAAGTTATTGAGGCGTGGGAGGCGAATTCCGCCGCACCCACCGTCAAGCAACTTCAAAACCTCGCGGACCTCTACAAGCGCCCGCTAGGCGTTTTCTATCTCGCCGAGCCGCCGCTTTCATTCCAACCGATGAAGGACTTTAGGCGCATGCCCGGCAGAGGGATGCGCACTCTGTCCTATGAGTTGGCGCTTGAGATTCGCCTCGCCCACCAACAGCGGCTGCTAGCGATTGAACTTGCCGAAGAGTCGGGCGAGCCACCACCGCCGTTCACGCCTCGCGCCACGCTCGCCGACGATCCTGAGAGAGTTGGCCTGCAAATTCGTGAACTGCTAGGGGCCACCGAGGACGATAGGACGCATTGGGCTTCCGACAAGGAAGGGTACACGGCACTCAATACGTGGCGAGCCCGGATTGAAAAGATTGGCGTGCTTGTTTTTCAGGCTCAACGTGTTTCTTCGGATGAGGCCTCAGGATTTGCGATCGCGGAATCGCCCATGCCCGCGATAGTGGTGAGCCGCTCGGATACACCTCGGCGACGGACGTTCAGCCTGCTTCACGAATTCGCGCACCTGATGTTGCGAGTTAGTGGAGTTTCGGAAATTGACGTGGATGCTGCGCGCCCTCCCGAGGACCTGGCCGTAGAAGTTTTCTGCAATCGCGTTGCGTCCGCAGTGCTGATGCCGCGTGACCTATTTGTTGCTGAGGCTATCATCCGCACGCATCGCTCCGGCCCGGAGAGTTGGAGTGATGAGGACATTACGAACCTGTCGCACCGATATGGCGTGAGCAGAGAGGTTGTGGTGCGGAGAATGCTCACGTTCAACTTAACCACTCAGCGTTTCTACACGACGAAGCGCGAGCAATACAAAAAAGCGTTTGAGACGTGGACGCGCGAGAAAAAGGCGAAGATGCGCGCGAGCAAGAAGCAGTTTGCCAAGAATCCTCCGCGCGATGCTCTATCCAATCTCGGGCAACCACTCGTTAGGCGAATTCTTGAGAGCTACTACCAAGATCGCTTGTCGCTTAGTGACGTATCGAGCTATCTCGGAATTCGCGCGAGGCACGTTGAGAAGTTAGAGAGCATGGTGGGTGGCCCGTAAGTGGCGGCGAATCCCTCCTACAGCATTGACACAAGCTCGCTGATTCATGCGTGGCGGCGAACCTATCCGCCTAGGAACTTCCCGCTTTTTTGGAAGTACCTTCACGAACTCGGCGAGGAAGGAAGGCTGTTTTCTTCCGCCGAGGTGCTTCGTGAGCTCAAGAAAAAAGATGATGAGTTGCACGATTGGTGCAAGAAGCGCTCCGGTTGTTTTCTACCCATTGACGATGACCAACAATCGCACGTGTCCGAAATCATGACTAAGTATCCGCGCCTTGTGGACACTGCGACGGGCCGCTCTGCTGCCGACCCCTTCGTGATTGCGGTGGCGCGCATGCGTGATCCGCGCCTTATCGTGGTGTCAGAGGAAAACAAGGGGAAGCTCAACTCCCCCAAAGTGCCTGACGTGTGCGCGGGAGAGGGCATTCAATGTATTCAGCTAGTGAAGCTGATCGAGACTGAGAATTGGGTCTTTAGCGGATAGCAGCGGAAACTCGGCGCACGTATTTTGAATTTTCCGTGGCCCCTCACGACACGACCAAGGCATGGAACCGGAAATCCTCTCGATAGCGTCGTACTTGGGTCTTTGGTTCGTGGTGTACAGAGCCATTCGGTTTCTGTTTGACAGGGCCGAGGCCGACGCCTCTCCCGCCATGCGGACCGATTGGATACGTTGGATTCATAGAGACACGCCGCAACGGGTGGTCAATCGACTGCCCAAGATGTTCATCGAGACATTTGACAGGCTGTTTGGTTACCGTGCATTTAGTTTTGGCTTTTTCCTTCGCTCGTCTGTTGTTACGGTGGTCGCTCTTAGCATGTTGCTTTTGGCTTGGGCGGCGTTCCGCCCGGATCAGGCCGTGCAGGCTGCAGTGGTGTTGGTGAAGCGGGATGGCTCGCTATTGGGTTTGTTGTTGGCGATAGTCCTGTGGCTCATCTTCGCAACGCTATTGAACGTCATTCCCGACTACCTTTCTGTCGTCAAGAGTAGGGCGCTCATCGGTGCAGCAGCACGTACCTCATCATCAACAAAATTCGTAGGACTTGTACTTGCGGATATCGCCTTGAGCGCGTTGTTGGGACTCCTAGCCACCGCGCTTGTCGCATACGTTGTTTGGTTGTTCTTCCCGTTCTATCTGCCGAATTTTGGTAGTAGCTGGAAAGCAATTTCCACCAACTTAAACTTCAGCTTCATTACCTTCCAAGACTTCCTAGACATCCTTTCCCTTAAGGCAAACCCCGGCATACAAATGACGTGGGTTTTTTTTGATTCGGCGGGAGTGAAGCAGGGCGAGTGGAAGGAAACGGGCGGCAACCTCGTACCGATTGGTGTGAATTTCTATGCCACCTTCTTTACCACCTTGTGGATGGGCATTTTTATGAGCGCGACTAGTTGGGTTCGTATCTACCCGCGAGCGCTAGCGATTGGCGATTGGTTTCGCCGCGCATTCAATGTGAATGAAAAGCCCTTCCAATCCTTGGGAACGATGATTGCGGTTTGGGCGAGCGTTGGATTTTTGATCGGGCTAGTTCTGCTTCTTGTGGCGCGGTTCTAGCATTGCACTTACCGCGCACTTACGCCGATGAGGCGGGACCGTCATTCGTCGTAAGTATTTGATTTATTGGCGCCCCGAACACGAATCGAACGTGCGACCTGCCCCTTAGGAGGGGGCTGCTCTATCCACTGAGCTACCGGGGCGCTGCGGGCGAAATTATCGCATGCACGCCCTTGTAGGACGAAGGAACCGCGCGCGTCGCAGCCTGTCTTCAAACCATGGGGATCTCGCGCACCTCGATGAAGTGGCTTGCAGCGGCAACCATGGCGGTGGCCGTGTCGAGTTGCGGGGGCGATGGCGGCAATGACGGCCCGCCGCCACCCCCACCGCCCGTCGTGACGCTGGAGTCGGTTGCCGTGGTCGATGGCCGTCACATGGCGGCGGATCGATCCGGAAACTTGTACACGTTCGGACCTACGGGCAACGGGTTGGAGTTCGTCGTCACGAAGATCACACCCTCCGGCGCGATCGTTCGGCTGTTCGTTGTGGTGGCCAATCCCGGGGCCATAGCGACGGACGCGGCGGGCAACGTGTATGTCGGCGACAACCAGTTTTGCTCCGGGATCGGCGACTGCACGCGCAACCCCGTCTCGATTTTCCAGAAGATCGCGACCGACGGCACCGTCACTCCGATCCCGGTCGTGAAGAGCAGCGACCAATCGGATATGGACATCCGGCATGTCACCGGCATCGCAGTCGACGCTGCGGGCTCCCTCTATTTTTCCGATGGGGGGCGCGCGACGATTCGCAAGCTCACTCCGGATGGCGACCTCACCGCGGTCGCGGGAATGCCCGGCGTGTCGTACGAGGCCGACGGCGTCGGGCGTGAGGCACGCTTCGCCAATCCGGTCGGCATCGCCATCGATGCGGCAGGAAATCTCTTCGTGGGCGACACCGGGGGCAACACCATCCGCAAGGTGACGCCGACGGGAATCGTGACGACTGTCGCCGGCTTGCCCTTCGTCTCGGGCTACGTCGATGGCCCGCCGTCGATTGCGACCTTCCGCGTCCCGTACCAGGTGGCCGTGGACGCCCGCGGCAACGTGTATGTCGCCGACGGCGGCAGCGCGCTGATCCGAAAGGTGTCGCCGGCCGGCGTTGTTTCCACGGTGGCCGGCACGGGCGGAGTCCTGGGCTTCCAGGCGGGACCCGCACCGGGCGTGATCGACCGCCCGTACGGCATTGCGATCGTGGGCAACGACCTGTTCTTCACGCAGGCCGCGCGAATCGCCGCCGCGCGCAACGCAGCCTCGCCGCAATGACTTTTGTCACAAATCACCGGTAAGCATCGTTGTTGGTCCCGTTCAGGACCGACCTCCCTCGCAGGGTGTTAGCTGGGGGTGTCCCACATCCCGGGAGTTGCCGATGCGTATCGCCGCGTTGTCGCTGTGCCTGTCCGTGCTCGTCGCCCCGTCGGCCTTCGCCGGCCTGACCCAGGACGACATGACGCGGGTGATCTCGAGGCTTGACCTCGAACGGATGCGAAGCGAGGCGCACGCCCGCTGCGTGACCGACGTGCCGGCGGCGATCGAGTGGCTGCGCGATCCGATCATCGACCAGTATTGCCTTTTGCGTCACGGTGCGACGCGCAAGACCGGTCTCTTCCTCGGCGTGCGGCTCTCGGTGGAGCTCGAGCACGACGGCAAGACGGCCCAGGCGGCGATCGTCGACCAGTTGCTCGACGTGCAGGAAGCGTCGAACGAAGGGCGCTGAGCCTCGATCAGGCGGCGGCGACCCTTCGAATTCGCCGCCCCTGGAGGAACCACACCAGCCACGCGATCAGCGCCGCGGGGATGAACACCCAATGCGGCGACGGGCGCTGCGGGTTCGGCAGCTTCAGCTCGACGATCTTCGAGCCCTGTTCCACGCCCAGTTTCTTCGCGCGGCTGCCGAACCTCACGTTGGCGACCGTGAGCTCGTTGCCGAGCTGCGCGAGCGTGACGCCGGCATTCTTGATCTTCTCGCGGCCGTCCTTGCCTTCGCCCATCGGGATGGCGACGGTCTTGCGGACTTGCTTGCCCTCGATGTTCTCGCCCGCCGTGGACACTACGAGCCACTCGTCGGTGGCGAGCTTGTCGGCCACCTCGTAGATGCGGCTCGGTATGGCCGGCACGTACTCGGGCTGGATCATGTCGACCACGTAGTCGGGCCGGAAGAACAGGAACGTCGCGGCGAGCAGCAGCACCACCTCGAGGATCGTGCACTTGGTGCGGAAATAGAACATCGTCGCCGCCGCGAAGAGCAGCGAGGCCGTGGTGGCGGAGAGGCACACGAAGAAGATGTCCCACCACGTCGCCACGCCGATCAGCAGGATCTGCGGGTTGAAGATGAAGACGAACGGCAGCAGCGCCGTCCTCATGCTGTACCACGTGGCCTGCCAGCCGGTTGCGTTGGGGTCGGCGCCGGAGATCGCGGCGGCCGCGTAGGACGCGAGGCCCACCGGCGGCGTCACGTCCGCCATGATCCCGAAGTAGAAGACGAAGAGGTGCACGGCGATGAGCGGGATCACGAGGTCGCTTCGCGCGCCCAGCTCCACGATCACCGGCGCCATCAGCGTGGCGACCAGGATGTAGTTCGCGGTGGTCGGCACGCCTGCGCCCAGGAGCAGGCAGATCACGCCCGTGAGGATGAGCATCAGCAACACGTTGCCCGCGGAGATGAGCTCGACGAAGTCCGTCATCATCAGGCCCATGCCGGTGAGCGTGATCGCGCCCACGATGAGGCCCGCGGAGGCACACGCGACACCGATGCCGATCATGTTGCGGGCGCCCAGCACGAAGCCCTTCCACAGCGTGGCGAGGCCCTGCTTGAAGCCGGCGGCGATCGTGCCCGTCTTGCGGAAGAAGTTCACCAGCGGCGGCTGGATCACCACGAGCGCCATCGAGGTGGCCGTCGCCCAGAAGGCGGACGTGCCCGGCGAGAGCTCTTCCACCATCAGGCACCAGAGCAGCACGACGATGGGAATGAAGAAATGCAGGCCCGCGCGCACGGTGGGCCACGGCCGCGGCAACTTGAAGAGCTTGGCGCCCGGCTCGTCGATCGGAAGGTCCGGATAGCGCGACGAATAGGCGAGCAGGCCCAGGTAGGCGCCGAACGTGAGGATCGCAAGTGCCCAGGTGGCGTTCTCGCCGAAGACCCAGCGCACGGCCACGATCGAGTACCAGACGGCGCCGAGCGCGATCACCGTGCCGGCGATGCCCATGCCCCAGCCGATGATGCGGTCCTTCCACGTCACCTCGTAGCCGCGCGGGATCGGCTGCAGGTCGTACTTCAGCGCCTCGAGGTGGACGATGTAGAAGAGCGCGATGTACGAGATCACCGCGGGCAGCAATGCGTGCTTGATGATGTCCGTGTACGGGATGCCCACGTACTCGACCATCAGGAAAGCCGCGGCGCCCATCACCGGCGGCATGATCTGCCCGTTGATCGACGAGGCGGCCTCGATGGCGCCGGCCTTCACGCCCGAATAGCCGGTGCGCTTCATCAGTGGGATCGTGAAGATGCCGCCGGAGACGACGTTCGAGACCGACGAGCCCGACACCACGCCGTTCAGCGCCGAGGAGACCACGGCCACCTTCGCCGGCCCGCCGCGCAAATGGCCGAGGAGGGCGAGCGACACCTGCAGCATGTAGTTGCCCGCGCCCGCGAGGTCGAGCAGCGTGCCGAACAGCACGAAGAGGAAGATGAACTGGACCGAGACGCCGATCGCGACGCCGTACACGCCCTCCGTCGTGAGCCAGAAATGCGAGACGAAGCGAGAGAGCGAGGCGCCCTTGTGCGCGATCACGTCCGGCATGAAAGGCCCGGCGAAGACGTAGAGCAGGAAGAGCCCCGTCGTGATGAGCATGCCGAAGCCCATCGCGCGGCGCGTGGCTTCCAGCATGATGATCACGCCCGTGAGGCCTACCGCGAGGTCCATCGTCGTGGGCTTGCCCGGACGCGTGGCGAGATCGTTGTAGAAGAGGAAGAGATAGGCCGCGCAGAAGCCGCCCACGACCGCGAGAACCCAATCGGTCCAGGGCACGACGGTGCGCGACGACTTCTTGAATGCCGGAAAGGCGATGAACGCGAGGAAGACGGAGAACGCGAGGTGGATCGCGCGCGCTTCCGTGTCGTTGAAGATGCCGAAGCCGAAGACGAACGGGAGCGGCGAGGCGTACCAGACCTGGAACAGCGACCACATCGCCGCGACGATCGCGAAGAAGGCCCCGACCTTGCCGACCGGTTCACGTCCGCCGAGGTCGGCTTCCTTCACCAGCTGGTCGAGCTCCTCGCTCGATGCAGCCACCGCAATCGGCTCTACGGCCATGTGCATTCCCCAGGAAATCAATAAAGGGGTCAGACCACTTTATTCGCGTGAATAAAGTGGTCTGACCCCTTTATTGAGGTGTTACTTGATCCAGCCTTTTTCTTTGTAGTACTTGGCGGCGCCCGGATGCAGCGGGGCCGACAGGCCGTTCTTCACCATCTCCTCGGGCTTCAGGTTCGCGAGGGCCGGGTGGAGTTTCTTGAATTCCTCGAAGTTGTCGAAGACCGCCTTCACGACCGCGTACACCTGCTCATCCGGAACCTTGGCGGAGGTGACGAGCGTGGCGAGCACGCCGTAGGTCTTCGTCTCCTGCGGGTTGTTCGGATACAGGCCCGCGGGGATCGTGGCGTAGGCGTAGTAGGGCTTCTCGGCAACGAGCTTGTCCACGGCCGGGCCGGTGACGGACACGAGCTTCGCGCCGCAGGAGGTCGTCGGGTCCTGGATGTTCGCGGACGGGTGGCCCACGCCGTAGAAGAAGCCGTCGATCTTGCCGTCGCAGAGCGCCGCGCCGTGCTCGTCGGCCTTCAGCTCGGAGGCGAGCGAGAAGTCTGTGAGCTTCCAGCCCATCGCGGCGATCAGCTCTTCCAGCGAGGCCCGCGTGCCGGAGCCCGGGTTGCCGACGTTGAACTTCTTGCCCTTGAAGTCGGCCAACGACTTGGCGTTCACTTCCTTGCGGGCGAGCACCGTGAACGGCTCCGGGTGCAGGCTCATGATCGAGCGCAGGTCGCCGAAGGCGCCGTCCTTGAACTGCGCGATGCCCTTCACCGCGTTGTATGCGACGTCGGACTGCGTCGTGCCCATGTCGAGCTCGCCGGCCTTGATGGTGTTCACGTTGAACACCGAGCCGCCCGTGGATTCGACCGAGCAGCGGATGCCGTGCTTCGCGCGGTCCTTGTTCACGAGGCGGCAGATCGCGCCGCCCGCGGCGTAGTACACGCCGGTGACGCCGCCCGTGCCGATGGTGATGAATTTCTGCTGAGCCGACGCATCGGGCATCACGAACGCAGCGCCGAGCGCG